>JBLIKQ010000189.1:0-3003 GCA_047635475.1 Porticoccaceae bacterium | reverse complement strand
GAAAAGGAAGTTCTATTGTTGGTAAAGAAAATCACCCTGTAGTGCATGTATCTTTTGAAGACGCCCAAGCCTATTGCACATGGGCAAGAAGACGCCTTCCTACAGAAGCAGAATGGGAATACGCAGCAAGAGGTGGTAAAAAAGATAAAATCTATTTTTGGGGCGATTTTGTTGAAAATCTTTCGTCTAATGTGAATAGCTGGGAAGGCGAATTTCCAGTTTCTAACACACAAGCAGATGGGTATGAAAAAAGTGCCCCTGTAAAAACATTTCCTCCAAATGATTTTGGTTTGTATGAAATTTCTGGAAATGTATGGGAATGGACCAGTGATTGGTACAATATCTATTACTATTCAAAATTAGCTTCTAAAACTGAGATTTCTACAAATCCTATAGGGGCGGACACTGCCTACAACCCCAACAACCCCAAAATTAGTGAGAAAGTGATTAGAGGCGGATCGTTTTTATGTAATGCTTCTTATTGCGCGAGTTACCGTGTATCATCTAGAATGGCTACAGATCCATCTACATCCTTAGAACATTTAGGGTTTAGAACAGTTGCAACTCCAGAAATGGTCAACGTAAAGGATTAATTTTATATAAATCCTCCCCAAAATAGTTCAATTTCACTCCCTTTAAATGCACTTTATAAAAACTCAACTAATTGATAATAAATTTATTGAGATTTATTATTTATAAAGTCTGTACGATTATTGTACGACCGAGCTCAAGAATATTATTCCTTTGATTTTCAACGGTTTTTTGCTTTTATAATGGTAAACTTGTACGGTTTTTGAACGGTAAATTCTCTTTACCATAATTAGTCCGCTTATTATTAGTCTAAATTGAAATGAATTCATCTAACACACTTCCTACACCTCAACAATATTCATTCTACGTCAAATACTTACATAATAATTGTAATGATTTACAGGTGTATAATTAATAGTGATTAACTATTTTATGACACCACAATGGGCAAGGTTTTATGCGAGGTCATTTTATATTAAAAAGCATTTACCCATTTTCCTAAAGTATAAGCAGTTTTCTTTTTGTTTAAATTATTTAGAAAAAACAAGCTTCATATAACTGTTCTAGTGGTTTCTAAGCCCATTGCTGAAGATTAATAGCAATACCCCAAAAAAAGGGGAATAGTTTGTTTTTCTGAACATTAAATAGCTAGCTTGCCATAATAAGAGTTTACCCTTAATAATGAAGCACACTTGTTGGCGACACTCTAAACAAACTAAAACCGAATTAAATTCATAAAACCTTAAGTCAATGAGCATTTTAACACTAAAGAGCTTTTTAGTAACAACCATACTTTTATTTATTTTTAGCAATAATGTTCTTAGCCAAAAACAAGCACCAAAAACAAGAATAACGAAACCCGACCATACCATTACTTCAAAAATAATGGAGAAAGAATATCAATTATATATTTCGTTTCCAAAAAGCTACAGTATTAAGGATACCATTTCATATCCCGTATTATATGTTCTAGATGGACACTATTCTTACCCATTTTTTAAAGGGGTGCAAAATCTTATGAGTCCTTCAGAAGCACTTGAAGAAGTTATCATAGTAGGTATTCGTGAAGGGCTTGATTTTGAATCTTGGTTGATTAACAGATCCTATTACTTTACGCCATCAAGAGACACTCTTTGGGAAGGAGACGCAGAAAAAAGATATCCAATTTCAAAAGGTTCTTTAACGACCGGAGGCGCGCCAGAATTTCTGGAATCAATCAAAACAGAGATCGTTCCATTTATAGATAAAAACTATAAGACAAATAATGACAGAGGAATTACCGGATGGGCATTCGGGGGATTATTTACGGCTTATTGTTTTATAAACTCAGATGGATATTTTACTAGATTTGGCATAAATACTCCCACTCTCTGGTGGAATAACAACGAAATATTAAATCAAGCCGTTTTAAGATTCTCAGAAAATGAAACTTGGGACATACCACCAACCAAAGTATTTATCTCCGTTGGAACAATAGATAAACCATCTATGACTCCTGCAATGTTAACGTTTTGTACGCAGCTTGAAAACAGTGCGTATAAAAACATAAACATAGAACAACATATATTCGATAAGGAAACGCATGTGACAACATTACCAGCAAGCACAAGTAGAACACTTTCTGTTTTGTATGGTAAAAAACCACAAAATTTAACTTGTATTGATTTTAAAACTGGGACATTTAAAGCAGAGGGAACTAACTATAAACTCCCTACTACGATTGTAAGTCGATCTGAAAAAAGTCAAAAAGAATCAGCTGATGGTCTTGAAACGTTGGAAGCATCAATCGAATGGAAGTCAGAATGCAATTATGAATTGATTTATTTAAATGGCTCTCCAGATATGAAAGGGCAAAAAGTTAGCGTTGAAATACTCAAAATAGAAGGACAAAAAGCCATCTGTACTGCAACTATTGAAGACAAGCCTGGAGTTGTTTTGAATTTTGAATTGGAAAAGCAAAAATAGCGCCGTTTGCTAACCGCAATTGCTGTGCTTTATTTTTGGCCTGAGTAATTAATGGCGATTAAATAAAAAAAATCTTGAAAATCAATTGATTAACAATAGTTTTTGTGCTGTAAAACTAGAGAAATCTATTATAAAAACAACTTGAAATAAATATACTTTTACCCTTCATAGTCGTGCAAAACTATTATATTTGATTGTTTAAAAATTCAAAATAATGGCAAAAATCAATTTTTACGCCATTCCGCGAAAAAAGTAGCACTTTTAAATTTTTGGACTCTATTTAGAGATAATTTTGATATAACTCTAGAGCTTAGGAGTTATGCCCTAAGGTTTTTTTATTACTAAGCGTTGTATTGCTCTGAGTTAATGAACCCAAATAGTTAGTCCATATGGCATTTAATAAGTTTCTTTCAGAATTAAAACGGCGTAATATTTTTAAGGTAGCCACCACCTATGCGATCGCTGGCTGGTTAATTATTCAAATTGTGACCGCCATTGACGAACCAT
>JBLIKQ010000188.1:0-3035 GCA_047635475.1 Porticoccaceae bacterium | reverse complement strand
TTTTCTAAGTCCAGATTCTGGAAAGATATATATTAATGATATAGACACTTGTAATAATTCGCAAGAGACAAGGAAGCTTATTGGATATATTCCTGAAAATGTAAATCTATATCCTTATTTATCTGGTTTAGAAAATTTAGATTATTTCTGCAAGCTAGCAGGCTTAAAATATTCTAAAAGCGAACTTAAAAACTACCTAATCACCTGTGGATTAGCAAGTGAAGCACACGTTAAAAAAGTGAGTGGTTATTCTAAAGGAATGAGACAAAAAGTAGGAATCGCAATTGCCTATGCAAAAAAAGCAAAAGTCTATTTACTGGATGAACCTGCTAGCGGTTTAGACCCATTGGCTAGTAATGAACTTTCTAAACTTCTCAAGAAACTCGCTTCGGAAGGTGCAACTATTTTAATGGCTTCCCACGATATTTTTCGTGTAAGAGAAGTCTGCAAACGCATTGGGATTCTTAAGAATGGGGTTTTAGTAAAAGAACTAAACAGCAAAGATGTAAGTGCTAACGAACTAGAAACTTTGTATCTACAATTTATGCAAAACTAATACCAATATTATGTTGCAAATTATCAAAAACGAATGGCGCTTTTTAGTCCGTAGTCGTATATTTTTAGGAATAAGCATTGCCTTTATTTCAATCTTGATGCTCTCTGTTTTTTTAGGAAATTATCAAACACACAAACAAGAACAAACGTATCAAAGTGCTAAAGATCACGTGCGTCAACAATGGGTAAGTATTGATGAAATGAGTCCACATGGTGCTGCGCATTATGGAACGTATGTATTTAAACCTTCCAATTTATTGAGCAGCCTCGATGAAGGTGTAAACAGCGTTACAGGAAATGTGCTAAAAGTGGAAGGACACGTACAAAATGAAATAACACATTCTGAAGCATCGCAAATGCAAGCAGTTTCCAGATTTGGGAAATTAAAACCTTCACTTTTACTACAATATATGGTTCCTTTATTATTGATTTTTTTAGCATTTAACTCTGTTAGTAGCGAAAAACAAAGCGGAAGGCTTAAATTACTTGTTTTACAAGGCGCAAAACCATTACAAATTATTTTATCTAAAACAATATCTGTTTGGCTATATGGGGTATTACTATTGACTTTTATTCTTTTAGTTTATGGTATTTTGAATTTCCAAAGTTTTACTTATGAAATTTTAATCAGAACAATATTGTTCTTTTTGTCCTATTACTTTTACTATTTTATTATTAGTGGACTCACGGTTTTCTTTTCTTCACGTTGGCAAAATGCTACACTCGCTTTAACTTCAATGTTAGGTGTTTGGATAATTTGGACAATGTTTTTACCAAATATTTTAATGAGCTCTGCCGAAAAGTGGCATTCACTTCCCAGTCGAAGCGAATTTAAATCTGCAATGAAAGAAGACCGTTCAAAAGGTATGGACGGTCATAATCCTGCCGATAAAAGAGGTATCGCATTAAGAGAAAAAGTACTTAAAGAATATGGAGTAGATAGTTTGTCTCAACTTCCCATAAACTTTAACGGTATGCGAATGCAAGCCGATGAGGAATATGGCAACATAGTTTGGGATAAACATTTTGGGCATAATCGTGATGTATTGCAAAAACAGAAACAAAGCTTTCAATTAGGTGGCATTATTAATCCATTTATTTCGTTGCAAAATACAAGTATGGGATTTATGGCAAGTGATAACTTACATCATCAAGAGTTTTTGTTACAAGTAGAAAATTATAGAAGGGTTTTTATTAAAATGCTGAATGAAAAAGAAACTTTTAGTAGCTCTAAAACAGGTAGAGAAGATAATACATTTTTTAGGTCTGTTCCAGATTTCGATTATAAGCCGACTCAAATTTCCGCAGTTATATCAAATTATATGTTAGATATAGGGTTGCTTATTTTATGGTCAATTCTAGTTATAGTATTTATTGTTTTCGGAACCAAAAAAATACAAATAGTATGAGAAATTTAAATATATTTTTATACGAGTGGAAACATTTTGTTCGTAGTCCTTTTAAAATTGTAGCATTATTTCTTTTTATCCTAGCAAGTATTTATGGTTTACAAAATGGTGCCGATTTATATGAAAAGCAACATCTTGAAATTAAGAAAGTAAATCAAAAAGTAACCGACAAAAAGGAAGAAATCGTTACGTATTTCGAAAAAGGTGAGAAAGGGCCTAAAAACAGACCATGGATTGATGTAGCGACACCGTTTTGGGCAATCTATAACACACCAACGTATCACTTTAAAAAAGCTACACCAGCCATTGTTTATAATATTGGACAAACTGAACAATATGGATTTTACAAGTCTATTGACATTTACAGCAGCCCCTATGATGCAGATATGGCAAAAGAAATTGCTAATCCAGAGCGTATTCAATCTGGAACTTTAGATTTTGCTTTCGTAGTCTTATTTCTATTGCCTCTTTTATTACTAGTCTTACTTTATAACATAAAAGGTCAAGAAGCAGAACAAGGTTTTTTACCGCTCGTGTTTGTACAAACAGGGTCAAAGAATTGGTGGCTAGTCTCAAGAACTGCATTTTACACCGTACTACTTTTATTGACACTATTTGGATTACTTTTTTATGGCGCTATGCTTACCCCTATTTTTGAAACAGACTCAACGTTTTGGCTGATCTTTCTTTGGGTAGCAATCTATCTTATATTTTGGATTTTGATTTATTTTTTAATTCTGAAATATGCCAAAAACACCGTTTCAAACACGTTACAAATGATTGGAGTATGGTTACTTTTCGCTTTTATAATTCCTGCTTCGTTACAGCAATGGATAAGTATTGAAAAACCAACTAATTTAATGATTGATATTATTGATACTAAAAGAGATAAAACGGACGAAATATATGACCAGACTAATGAATTAACCGACAAACAACTTTTTAACTTATATCCAAGTTTAAGACAGACTGAAATAGCAAAAGATTCTGTAGGTATAAAAAATGCGAGACGAAGATCAATAAGAGCATTAATTAATATTGCAATGAAAAATACAATTGCAAAAATAGACC
>JBLIKQ010000187.1:0-3049 GCA_047635475.1 Porticoccaceae bacterium | reverse complement strand
GGTTTTTTCAATAAAGTCAGTTTCACTAAAATGATGGAAGAAGTAGCCGAAAACATTAAATCAACGGTAGGCGCAATACTTATATTACTAATGGTTGGCGCATTGGCGGGAACCTGGTTAGTGAGCGGAATAATTCCTTCGATGATCTATTACGGATTGCAGATTTTAAGTCCTGCGATATTTTTACCAGCCACTTTGATTATCTGTTCGATAATTTCTATCGCCACAGGGAGTTCTTGGACAACAAGTGCCACCGTGGGGATTGCCTTAATAGGTGTTGGGGGAGCACTGGGCTTCGATTTAGGAATGGTAGCCGGAGCAGTTATTTCTGGAGCCTATTTCGGAGACAAATTATCTCCGATGTCAGACACGACGAATCTTGCCCCTGCTATGGCCGGTACCGATTTGTTTACTCACATCAGATATATGACCTTAACGACGATACCAACTTACCTTATCACTCTGATTATATTCATATGTTTAGGCTTATCCGTTGAAATAAATGGAAATGTAGATATTGCTAGTCTTTTATCTGATATTGAAGCTTCATTCACGATTTCGCCATGGTTATTTTTGGTACCTGTAATCGTAATAGGCTTAATCATCAAAAAAACCGAACCCTTAATTGCACTTTTGGTGGGTACATTACTAGCTGCAATTTTTTCGATCATATTTCAACCACAAATAATCAATCAAATTGCTGGTGTAGAACAAATGACATTTGAATCTGGTTATAAAGCTGTGATGGATGCAATTACTGGTAAAGTAGTTATACAAACCGAAAACAAAACACTTGCTGATTTATTTACCTCTGGCGGAATGCAAAAAATGCTAGGAACTATTTGGCTAATTATTTGTGCAATGGTTTTCGGAGGAATTATGGATGCAATTGGAGCTTTATCCAGAATAAGCCAGACTCTTTTAAAAATGGCACATACCACTTTTGGATTGTTTGCTTCAACAGTGGGAAGCTGTATGGCTTTAAATATTACTGCTTCAGATCAATACTTAGCAATTGTGGTTCCTGGTAAAATGTTTGCTAAAGCCTACGAAGACAAAGGTCTTGCTCCCGAAAATTTAAGTAGAACATTAGAAGACGCCGGAACGGTAACTTCTGTATTGATTCCATGGAATACTTGCGGTGCCTATCAATCAGGCACATTAGGAGTTTCAACAATTGATTATTTACCTTACGCCTTTTTTAACCTTATGAGTCCTTTTATGACGTTAATCTTCGCAGCATTCAACATTAAAATAAGACAATTAGTTACAGATAAAGAATAGTAAGAAACCACATAAATAAAATAAACCATAATGTAAAACCATGACTTCATTTAGGTTATAGTTTTTTGTTTTATATCAATAATTAAAACTTATAATTAGATAAAAATTTATAATTGAAAATGAGATAAAATAGCCTCTCTTATTGTTTAACTTTGCAGCGTAATTGATAAACAAACATTAAATAAAATTATTATGTCATTAGTAGGAAAAAAATTCCCAAGTATTGCAGTTGACGCGATCTCAGAAATGGGAGACAACATGAAAATTAACATTTTTGAAGAAGCTACAAAAAACAACAAAAAAGTTCTTTTGTTTTGGTATCCAAAAGACTTTACCTTCGTTTGTCCTACAGAACTTCACGCTTTTCAAGCTGCATTACCTGAATTTGAAAAAAGAAATACAATAGTTATTGGCGCTTCTTGTGATACAAATGAAGTTCACTTTGCTTGGTTAAATACTGCAAAAAACAATGGTGGTATCGAAGGCGTTACTTACCCTATCCTTGCTGACACTAACAGAAACTTATCAAACATCTTAGGAATTCTTGATGTTGATTCAACTGAATATAGCGAAGAAACGGATTCAATTATAATTGAAGGATCTAACGTTACTTTCAGAGCTACTTATTTAATTGATGAAACCGGGAAGATTTTCCACGAAAGTGTTAACGATATGCCATTAGGACGTAACGTGAACGAATACTTACGTATGGTTGATGCTTATACTCATATTCAAGAAAAAGGAGAAGTATGTCCTGCAAACTGGGAAGCAGGAAAAGAAGCAATGAGTGCAGACAGAAAAAGTACAGCTGAATACTTAAGTTTAAACTAATTTCTTAGAGTATAAAAGTTGCAAAGGCATTTAGCTTCAGATTTTTAATTTTGAAAATTAAGTCTTTTTTGTCAATTTCTTCGCAACTTTATCTCTTTAACCCTTTTTAAAAACCTTTGCAATTTTGTTCCCCTGAACCTTTGCAATCAAAAAAATAAAGACAAATGTTAATAGATTTAACCGAAGATACTTTAGGCGATTTAATATCACAGAATGATAAGGTCGTTGTTCAATTTTCAGCATCTTGGTGCGGGAACTGTAGAATAATGAAACCAAAATTCAAAAGATTGGCTTCTGAAAACGAAACAATAGCTTTTGTACTTATTGATGCTGAAAACTCTCCTGAATCAAGAAAACTGGCTAATGTGAGTAACTTGCCTACTTTTGCTACTTTCGTAAATGGAAAATTGGTAAATGAGACACAAACAAATAAGCAAGAAGTTTTAATTGAATTAGTAAACGAAATTGTTTAATTTTTCTTGTTTAAAGTTTAAAGTGGCCTGGCTTTACCATCAAGTTTAATTTTAAATTAAAAGCAGAATTCCCCAGCAGACAACAACCTTAAACTTTTAAAACTTTAAACTAAAAAATATGAAATTACCAGTAATTAAACACTTGACGCAGTTCATAGAAGAAAATGACCAAGACTATATTATCGAAACGATAGATGTTCTGGAAGCAATGACTGAAATTCCTTCATTAAAAGATGAGGAATTAGATGTTATAGGAGAATTGATTTCTAATATGTATGGCGCTTTAGAGGTCCATAAAATGGTCAAAAACGGAACGGATAAAAAGGAAGCTTTAAATACTTTTATGAAACGAGTTTTGGGGTCCATCGACAAGTAAAAACTAAATTTTATTTTAGTTCTAGAATAAACGCAATTAGAAATAGCTGCGTTTTTTTTGCGTCTAAAGCAGATTCATTAAAAAG
>JBLIKQ010000186.1:0-3198 GCA_047635475.1 Porticoccaceae bacterium | reverse complement strand
GATTTACTAGCCGTTATGTTAAACAATAGCATGTATACCTATAAGGTTGCTGGTCCACAAGTAGGAATTGAACAAGAAATTATTAGACAATCTTGTGATTTGATTGGATACGGTTCTAAAAGTAATGGTACGTTTCCAACAGGAGGATCTATGAGTAATTATATGGCCTTAGTTATGGGTCGTGACGCTAAGGATCCGCTTTGTAGATTAAACGGAATGTCGAAAACGTTAATTATTTATACCTCTGAAGAGTGTCATTACTCCAATGCTAAAAATGCTAGTTTTGCGGGAATTGGAAAAAATAATATTCGTTATATCAAAGCAGATTCAAAAGGAAGAATGATTCCAGAGAAACTGGAAGAACAAATAATTGAAGACTTAGAAAATGGAGTAACTCCTGCGTATGTAAATGCAACCGCAGGTACCACCGTTTTAGGTGCTTTTGATCCTTTAAATGAAATTGCAGATATTACCGAGAAGCACAATATTTGGTTGCATGTAGATGGAGCGTATTGTGGAAGTGTAATTTTTAGTGAAAGATATAAACATTTAGTTGAAGGAGTTGAAAGATCTAATTCCTTTAGTTACAATGCTCACAAAATGCTAGGAACACCATTAACTTGCTCTATTCTTTTAGTAAATGATAAAAAACATTTGCACGATTCATTTAGTAATGATGCCGATTATTTATACCAAACAGATGGAGATGATTTTAATTTAGGCAAAACTTCTTTTCAATGCGGAAGAAGAAATGACGCTTTAAAATTCTGGACGCTTTGGAAATCTATTGGAACAAAAGGTTTAGAGCAGATTGTAGACCAACAATTTGAGTTGGCAAATGTTGCGTTAGACTATATTAGAAACAACCCAGATTATACCTTATACAGTTTTGATGATTCTATTTCTGTTTGTTTTAATTACAAAAATATAGAACCAATGGAACTTTGTACTGCTTTATATGAGCATCAGGTTACGGTTGTAGGTTTTGGTTCTTTTGAAGATGATACATTTGTGAGGTTAGTAACTATTAATGCAAATAATGAAAAAGTAGATATTTTGAACTTTTTTAAAGTTTTAGAAGATTTTGTGGCTACAACACCAAGTTTGCCAAAATTAAAGGAGTTAAGTCTTTAAACTGTATGCTGAAATTTGTGGGGTATTTAAAATAATTTTATAAAACAATATAAAAAACAGCACTTTTAAGTGCTGTTTTTTGTTTTTAAACGTTTTACCTTTGTGTCATGAGTGAATTTAACGAGTTTTTTGAAGCCTTGCAACAAAGCGTTGCCAATGATGATTTTGTAAAACTAACCATCAGCAAACCTCATAGAAAAAATGAAGGTTTATTGAACGTGTATGTTCGTTTGTATGCCATTGAAGGTAAGGAAATATTTGAGTTCAAATACCGCCATGTTGCTGAGAATTTATATAAAAAATTTTCTTTAGAGACCGCTATGGTTGAATTAGAGAAACTACTTTTAGAAACTTTTAGAGCAGGAACCTTATTTACTTTAAGTTATGATTTATTGGTAATGGTTTCTAAAAAGAAGCAAGTTTCTTGCCGAGATACTGCCCCAAGTTTTAAAAATAAGCTACCAATAATTTCAAAAGAGTCTATAGAACCGGAAGAATCATAAATAATTATCGCTACAATTTTTAGCATTTCATTTTTAAATTTTTCTTTGAGAGCTATTTTTTCCTGAAATAGTCCAAAATAGGTCCTTTAGTTATTAAACATGATACTTTGTTAAGCCAATTTATAAATAGTATATTTGGTAAAAACGTACTAATAATGAAAAGAATAATATCACTATGTGTCCTAGCATTGTTTTTATTGCCTGGATTATTACAGAGTCAAAACCTGACTAAAAACAAGAAGGAATTACTAAAATCTATTGAAAAACACGAAGCCAATTTAATTGAGATAAGTGACAAGATCTGGAGTTTAGCAGAAACGGCATTTGAAGAAAATGCTTCGGCTAAAATTTTAGCGGACTATGCCGAAGCGCAAGGTTTTAAAGTAGAAAGAGGTGTTGCAGAAATGCCAACCGCTTTTGTAGCAACCTATGGTTCCGGAAAACCTGTAATAAGTGTGCTTGGAGAGTTTGATGCTTTGCCTGGAATTTCGCAAAAAACAGTGCCTACCAAGTCCCCTTTAATTGAAGGTGCCGCAGGTCACGGTTGTGGGCACAATTTATTTGGTGCAGGTAGCTTAGGTGCTGCAATTGCAATTAAAGAATTAATAGCACAAGGAAAAATAAAAGGAACCGTAAAGTTTTTTGGCACGCCAAGTGAAGAAAAATTTTTCGGAAAAATTTGGATGGTAAGAGCTGGTTTGTGGGATGATGTAGATGTAAATATTAGTTGGCATCCGGCAGCAAATATGAAAGCGGATGTGCAGAGTTCTCTCGCATTAATTGACTTTAAAATAGAGTTTTTTGGACAAGCAGCGCACGCTTCCATGGATCCATGGAATGGTAGAAGTGCTTCCGATGCTTTGGAGCTATATACAACAGGAATTAACTACTACAGAGAACATGTAAGGCCAACCGTTAGAATGCATTATCACATACAAGATGGTGGGCAAGTTGTAAACGTAGTGCCAGATTACTCTAGATTGTGGATGCGCGTTAGAGACACAAAACGGTCTGGAATGCTGCCTGTTTACGAGCAAGCTAAAAAAATGGCTGAAGGTGCAGCAATTATGGCAAATGTAGATTATAAGGTTTCTTTGATTTCTGGTATTTACGAAGTTTTAGTAAATAGAGAAGGAGGAAAGATTATGCAAAAGAACCTCGAGCTTTTAGGACCTATAAAATATACAGATGCTGAAACTACTTTTGGTAAAAAAATTCAAGAAGTTACCAATAAAGCGCAAGTTGGTATGGATAGTGAAATCAAACCTTTAGAGGATACAAGAGAGCATCCTGGAGGAGGTTCTACAGATGTAGGTGATGTAAGTTGGAATGTTGCCAATATAAATTTAGGAGTAACAACAGCGCCAAAAGGTACGCCTTGGCATTCTTGGGCAGTAGTTGCTTGTGGCGGAATGAGTATCGGACATAAAGGAATGATTTATGCATCTAAGGCAATGTCTATGACAATGTTAGATCTTTTTGAAAATCCAGATTTGGTAAACAAAGTAAAAGCAGAATATGTAGAACGTAAAGGCGATGAAGTATATAAAGCTATTGTTCC
>JBLIKQ010000185.1:0-3226 GCA_047635475.1 Porticoccaceae bacterium | reverse complement strand
TAATGTCTAAACTCTTATCCGTAGAACAATCGTCAACAATTAATAATTCCCAATTTTTATAGGATTGAGCTATTATACTTTGCAAAGTCTCCTCAATATAATTTTCTGAATTATAATTGGGGGTAATAATTGAAACTAGGTTATTTTTCATAATTACAAAAGAGATTCTATTATTTGCACCTTTCCTGATTTAGAACTTTTTATTTCAGTTACTTTTTCAATACAAATTAAAAAATTTTCATCTAAAATAAATTCTTGTAATTTACTTTTAATTTTTTCTATTGGCAGTTGCATAGTTTTTTCAGAGGGCACGCATTCTATAGTAATACCTTTGCTATTCTTTTGGATGATCTTAAATTGTTTTATTTCCTCTATATGTTCAAATACTCCTGTAAAAGAATGCACTACTAGTTTTCGATTGTCAGGTAAAAGTATAATATCTGTATTTCTTCCAACTACTTTTTCTAATAAAAGAAAATTTAATTTTCTTTTATTAGGATACTTTTCTTTGGGTAATTTTATTGCTAAATCACCAATTTTATATCTTATAAGAGGCATTTGTTTATTATCCAACCTCGTGACTACAACGTGCCCTATTTCGCCATCTTTAACTGGTCGATTATTATCATCTAATAACTCTAAATATACTTGAGGTGAAAATATATACAAGTAATTTAAATCTACTTGAAAACCTATTTGAAAACCTTCAGAAGCACCATAAGTTTCCAGAACTTTACAATGAAATGCTTTTTTTATGTTTTTTTTATAAGTTGGAAGCATCGCATCCCCTAGACCAATATATCTTTCAATTTTTATATCAAAATTATTTTCTAATGCATATTCAGCAATTATATTTATTGATGAGGGATAGCCTATGAGTGTCATCTTTTTATTCCTTAAAAGTTTTTTACAAATAGCATTTAAATCTTTACTTGAGAGAGTAAAGGCAGGAACGTAAACGATACCAAAAAAAAAGTCTTTTAATTTTTTAAACTTACTCCTGTCTAGAGAAATACCTGTTTGAATTGCAGAACTACCAATTCTATATCCACATAATTCCCAAATATGAATTGTGAGTGCCTGACATGACATTAGATCATTTACATCCATATTTACAAATGATCTAATACCCGTTGATCCACTACTGTATATTTTTATCGTTTTGTTTTCTGAATTAATATTTAATTTATAAAAATCATTTCTTAGATCATCCTTCGATAAAATTGAGAATTTATTTAACAATTCGCCTGCAGATTCTGAATTTAAAAAATTAACGTGCTTGTATTTTTCGATATTATTTATTGCGTAAATTAATTGCTTTTTAAGTTGGGTATTTTGATAATCGATTAAGTCATGTGACGAATAATTATCAAATTTCCGCCAAAACTTCAACTTTTTATAAAAGTTAGTTCTAAAAATAAAGTCTCCGAAAGGCAAAATAAGTTTTTCTAAAATTATATTTCTAAACATTTTACAATAATATTTTAAACCATTCTTCTTTTACAACTTCCCACCTAAAAGTTTCGACTTTTTTGCGAGCGGCAATTGACAATTCTTGATTATTTTCTGATATCAGCTTAATAATAGCCGCTGTCATTTGTTCAGAATTATTTTTCTCTACCAAAATTCCATCAATATTATCACGAACCAAATAAGGCATTCCACCAGCATTTGTAGAGACAATCGGTAATCCTAAAGCCATCGCTTCCATTACACTCACAGGTGTATTGTCATAATTTGTAGTATTGATAAAGATACCAAAATCTTTAGATTTTTGATGCCACTTATCTTTGGGCAAAACTCCTGTAAATTCAACAGAATCATCCAAGTTATATTTTTTGACTAATTCTTTTACCGCTTCAAAGGATGCGTCTTTTACAGGACCAACCATACATAAAATTGCTTTTGGATAACTTTTTTTAAGCAAAAACAAAACTTCTATTGCCATTTTAGGATTATAAATCTCAGCAAATGCTCTTACATATAATAATTTTGGAGCTATCTTTTTTCTTTCTTTAAAAATATAGCTATCAATCGGGATAATATTTGGGATTAGTCTTGTTGAATATCCTTGTTTTTTAAATTCATATTTTAAATAGCCTGAAGGAGCAATATTGTGATAAGAATGATTAAAAATTAAATTTGACATCCACCTTGACTTCTTTATTCTTTTTGGTAAATCTCCTCCACGAAGCACAGGTATATACTTTACAACTAGTGTTCGTGCTAATTGAGAGATAATAAACGCATAATAAAAGTTCACGGTACTAAAAGTATCCACTATAATATAATCTACATTCTTTCTGTTTTTTATAACTGTAAGGCACATCTCTAACAACCTAAAAACTTTATTTATTTTATTAGATGATTTTTGAACGGTATACTTTTCTTTAATTAAAAGCTCACTCAAAGTTTCCATTGAAGAGTTATAATTTGATTTTTTTGCTAAATCACTACCTATATATATTATAAATTTATTCATTTTTATTTTCGGTTATTTTAATTAAACTTAAACCATAGATAAATCCTGGGAAAGCAATCCTCATCGCTGAATGACTAATAGTTAAAAGCCACAGTAAATAAAATGCTACAATAAACGCTCTTTGATAATTGGTACTTATGAATAAATGAACTAGAGGCACTGTTAATAACAACAATAAACACAGAAGACCAACAATACCGTGCTCCTCTATTAAGCGTCCTACTTCGTTGTGAGAAGCCCCAGTTACATCATTATCTTCTATGATTCGTTTGTATTTTCCATTTCCAACACCAATTCCGAATGGAGCATAAATAAGACTCTTTATTTGTTCTTCAAATATAGCTGCTCTACCCGAAGTAATGTCTTCTTTTTGTATTCCACTTGCATTCTTACCTGCATATCTATTGTCTAACATTCCGCCAGTAGCAAGTGAAGTATAAAACCAAATGGCTATTGCTAAAACTCCTCCTATTATGATGTACTTAAAAAATAATTGCACAGGATTATTTTTACTCAAAATAAAAAACAATAAAAAAAATAACAATGCAATTACTCCGGTAAATATTCCTCCTCTTGAAAAGGTTAATAATCCTCGGTAAATAAAATACACTAAAATCAGTGAATCAAATAAAACGAAACCAGTTATTTTGTATTTTAAAAGCATTAGAACTGCAATAATAAATATTCCAACTCCAATAACTGTAGCTACCTGATTTGGTCCAAAACCTCCACTAGTTTTAAAAT
>JBLIKQ010000184.1:0-3243 GCA_047635475.1 Porticoccaceae bacterium | reverse complement strand
CAGTAACTGACAACTTTGGTTTAGGTTTACGTGGGGAATATTTTGATTATAAAAAAGGTTCTGGAGATGAATCAGTTACTGCGCTAACACTTTCTGCAAATTTAAAATCTGGAGGCTTAATGTTTATTCCTGAATTTAGAATAGACAATGCTTCTGCAGAATCGTTCGTTGATTCTAACATGGCTATGACGAAATCTGCTTCTCAATTTTCTTTAGCACTTGTTTACGGTTTCTAACACCCTTAAAATGTAAGGGACTGTTTCCAAGTCGGTCCCTTTATTATTATAAAATTTTAAATAGGTTATTATCACTTTTCGGTTTCGATTTATAAACCTAATCCTATTTAACAATTAGTAGAGAGTAAACTTTATTCTCTTTAAATCAATTTTAAAAATCAATTTTATTATGAAAAAAATCGAAGCTGTTATTCGAAAATCAAAATTTGATGATGTTAAAAAAGCATTGCATCAAATCGAAGTCAATTTCTTTAGTTATTGGGATGTTACCGGTGTGGGAAATGAAAAGGAAGGTCATGTATATAGAGGAATAACCTACAGTACGACAGACATTCAAAGGAGGTATATCTCAGTAGTTGTTACGGATGCTTTTTTAGAAAAAAGCATTGAAGCAATCTTAGAATCTGCTTATACCGGAATGGTCGGTGATGGTAAAATATTTGTTTCTGACATACAAGAAACCTATAGAATCAGAACAAAAGAAAAAGGAACTGACGCAGTCAGCTAACTCACTTTATAAACTAATAACTTAAAAAATATATTATGGATACAAATGCTGTATTAGACTTAATGTGGGTAGTAATCTGCGGAATTTTAGTGTTTTTCATGCAAGCTGGTTTCACACTTGTGGAAACTGGATTTTCAAGATCAAAAAACGCTGGGAATATAATAATGAAAAACTTGATGGACTTTTGCATCGGAACTATCGGATTTTGGGCTATCGGTTACACCATCATGTACGGCGATTCCATTGGATCTTTTATAGGAAATCCAAGCTTATTTTTTGATAGCGTAGCTGATATGCATAGTTTGTTTTTCCAAACTGTATTTGCAGCCACAGCCGCAACAATTGTATCAGGAGCTATCGCCGAAAGAACAAAATTCTCAACATACCTTATCTTTTCTCTGATGATGACCGTTTTTATATATCCTATTTCGGGTCATTGGGTTTGGCAAGGAGAAGGTTGGTTAACTAACCTAGGGTTTATTGACTTCGCAGGATCGACAGTTGTGCACTCTGTAGGGGGATGGGCTGCATTAGTAGCAGCAATTATGGTAGGACCTAGAATTGGGAAATACACAGACGGAAAATCAAATGCTATTCCTGGTCACAACTTAGTGTTAGGATCGCTCGGTGTTTTCATCCTTTGGCTAGGTTGGTTCGGATTTAATGCTGGTTCTCAATTAGCAATCTCTGGCGATAATGCATCTGCAGTTGCAGGTATCATTATAACAACAAATATCGCAGGAGCAACAGGAGCTTTGGCAGCAATGTTTGTTAGCTGGGCTGTATATGGCAAACCAGATATATCAATGACTTTAAACGGAGTGTTAGCTGGTTTAGTAGGTGTAACTGCTGGTTGTGCAGTGGTTAGCCCGGTTGGAGCAGCTTTCATAGGACTTATTTGTGGTGCTGCAGTAGTTTTCGCTATTCAGTTTATTGACAAAAAATTAAAAGTAGACGATCCAGTAGGAGCGATTTCTGTCCACGGAGTTTGTGGCGCTTTGGGAACTTTATTGGTTGGTGTATTTGCAACTGAAGGTGGTTTACTTTACGGAGGCGGTTTCGAGCAATTAGGAATTCAAGCAATCGGGGTTCTTGCCATCGGAGCTTGGGCAATTGCAGCGTCTTTTATCGTATTGATTATCTTAAAGAAAACAATGGGATTGAGAGTCACTAAAGAAGAGGAAATAGATGGTTTAGACATTCATGAGCATGGTGCAAATGTTTACAACGCTTAAGCTATATCTAAGTTTAAAAATTACTTAATTTTTAATATCTTAAAACCTGTAACATATAATTTGTTACAGGTTTTAACTTTTACTGGCATTGTTAGTTTTACTAATTATTGGGTAACTAATTTTTCAAATGTATCATTTGAAATTACAGATTTATCTTGACCTAGAATATCATCTTCTTCTGCAAATTCGTCCTTTATTTTTATCAATAGCCGAGTATTTTGGCGCTTCCCTCTCGATTTCACCAAGGCAAATTTACCTTTCAATTTATTTCCTTTTAAAATAAAATCTAGATGCCCACTTTCTAAATCTTCTTTGAATCTGTTCTTTACATTTTCAGAGCTCTCTTCTAAATTATAGGTTCGGTTCTCCCAAACAATCACTTTCCCTACTCTATAATTTTCCTATGTAATAACACCTTCAAAGTCTTTGTAAAAATAGGGATGGTCTTCCACTATGATTACCAATCTCTTGTCAGCTAAATCCATAGATAATCCGATTGGAAATAGCCCAGCTTTGTAAAACGGCCTCCATTTCCAGACGAAAATCGTAATACAAATGAGACGTCGCAGGTTTTGTAACCACAAAAATCAATTCGTCTTTAGACTTTCCAATTTTAGCTTTTGGCTCATTGCTTGAGTTAAAATTGCTTTAAACATTAACTAAAAGCCACTATACCGTTATTTTATAATATCTTTTTGACCATTTTTTTCTTCTAAATCATAATGGTTATCACCACCGCTACCAAAGTGATTATTTTCCTCGTCTTCACTTTCTATCGCTTCCATTGCATCATCTAACTCAGAGCTAGGAATATCTAAATCTCCACCAGCCATATCCTCCTCAAAATCTTTCTCATTCAGCTTCCTACGGTTGTTAATTTGTAGAGGAATCTTTTTTTCGCTAGTCATCTAGGTTGATATCGCCTTATTTATGAAACATGCTGCAAATATCCTCACTTTGCGTATACTAAAGGAAATCCGAAACTCTATTTTTATCTTCTAAATTTTTATTGGGAATTACGACATCTGATTTAATATCTTTATTTTTAAGGTTTTTTAAGTATTAAATCATTAGTATACAATAAGTCAATCATTTCTACCTATAAATACAAATTATTAAATAGTAAAAATCAGTCTAATTATTCTCTATGGCAAGTTCATTTGTGATGTATTCAATTTTAAGGGATACTACAATAACTCCAGACTTCTCCCTATCTAAAATTACAACAGCTTTTTATAATACAATCTGATAAACAACTAACTTT
>JBLIKQ010000183.1:0-3260 GCA_047635475.1 Porticoccaceae bacterium | reverse complement strand
AAAGCGATCGCCTATAAGTATCAAGAGTTAAGGCTCCACAAAAAAGCAATTGATATCTATAAGAAAATAATGACTATTAGACCCAGACATGCACAATCATATAGAGATTTAGCAAATGGCTACTCACATTTAAATGAATATAAAAATGCTTGGAAAATTTATCTATACTATCTTAACCAAGGGTTTTCAATCACAGACAACGCTATTGGTGATATTTTTAATACCGAAATGAAAGCAATATACGTTCAGAGAAAAGAAAAGGATAGTATTCGAGAAAAACTAGTATTTGAAAACAACGACGCTGCCATTGCAAACGATGTAAGAATGGTCATTGAATGGGATACTTCGGAAGCCGAATTTATTTTAGAGTTTGTAAACCCAAACAAACAATCTTTTAAAGTAGATCATTCACTAGCTGAAAGCAGTGAGCAAATAATAGATGAAAAAATAATAGGCTACAACTCTAAAGAATTTTTGATAGAAAAAATTGAAGAAGGAGATTGGTTAATTAATCTTACGTACTTAGGAAACAAGAAATATGCACCAACGTTTTTAAAAGTTACAACCTACTATAATTGGGGAAAACCAAGCCAAAAGGAAGAAATTAAAGTACATGAGCTAACCTTAAAAAATGTAAAAGCTCAACTGCTGGCTATCAATAAAAATAAACTGTACAATTAAGCTTCATAGATTGTTGCATATAAAACACCGTCTCTGTAATATCTTTTAACTCCTTTTTACTACCTTAGAGAAATATAAGTAATCGCATTTTTAAAAAGGTTACTTTCAAATAAATGCGTTTAAACCAAACTCTTTTTATAACTGGTTCAGCGCCTTTTTTTTGGCATAAACTTTGAACCAGAAAAGATTATTAGAAATAATTATGAAAAAAACGTTCCTCATACTTTTATTACTCATTCCGTTTGTTTGTTTTTCGCAAGATGAAAACAATGTAAAATTTAAAACAATTTCGGGTTTTGTATCTTTTGAAAATAAAAAACTTTCAAATGTGAAAGTTTTTGTAGATAATTCAAGCAGGTTTTCCATCACAAATTCAAAAGGTTTTTTTAAGGTGGAAGCTAAAACAGGAGAAGTTTTAAGTTTTAATTATTTTGGCTTTAAAAAAACAGCTATTTTAATTGAAGACGTTACCACTATTCTTAACGTAAAAATGAATCTTGAAAATGATTTGCCGGCAATAGTGAAAAATGGCGTTTTAAAGCTCGGTGGAAGCAGCATTGGTGAGAAGCCCTCAGATTTTAAAGTACTGAAAATTGATGGGAAAAAATTAAATAAAAATGCAGCAACATTAACAGCAGCAATTTTAGAGGAAGTTCCTGAGCTTTTTGCGAAACGAAATAATTACAATGAAAATATTATATACGCAAGAGGAACAGAATTATATGGACCCGTTATTTGGGACATTGATGGTGTTATTTATGATATTCCCATACCGATATATATCTCTGAAGTTACAAGTATTTTAATATTAAACTACAAAATCAAAGGGTGTCTTATTGAGGTGAATACCACAATTGATTATTCTAAATTGAAAAATTATAACTACAAGAATCATTTCTTCACTGATGAAGATTATTATAAGGATGATGCTATTTTATATAAAGACATTAAAATTAGAAAATCCATCTTTTTAAATGCATATGAAAAAACATCTAATTCAAAAGAAGCTTTAAACATTTACTTAGCGCAATATTCAAAATATAAAAATGATATTAATTATCATTTTAATGTCATTAATTATTTTCAAAAAAAATATAATAATAAAGATAATATACTAAAAATTCTTTTAGATTATGAGACGTTTTCTAAAGATAACCCTGAAGATTTAAAAGGTATCGCTTATAAATACCAAGCTCTAAATGAACCTAAGAAAGCAACATCCCTCTATAAAAAAATAATAGATATCAGACCTGAATATTTACAATCCTACAGAGACTTAGCAAATACTTTTTTAGAACAAAAGGATCATAGAAACGCATGGTTAGTTTATAATTATTATTTAAACAAGGGCTTTAAAATAGCAAATAATGATATCGGAGAAATTATTGCCTCTGAAATAATATCTAATTATAATTACGACAAACAGGATGACAGTTTCAAACAAAAAATAAAGATAAAAAATCCAAATAAAAATACTAAAAGTGATGTTCGATTGGTTTTTGAATGGAATACTTCAGAAGCTGAGTTTATCCTTGAATTTGTAAATCCTAACAAGCAGGTGTATTCAATTGAAAATTCTATTGATAGGAATAATGATTTAATTTTAGATCAGAAAAAAAAAGGATATACTTCAAAAGAAGTCTATATTGAGACCTTAGGAAAAGGAGATTGGCTAGTGAATGCAACCTATTTGGGAAACAAACAATACAAACCAACAATTTTTAAGGTTACGAGTTACTACAATTGGGGAAGACCGAATCAATCTAAAAAAATCAACGTGTATGAACTTACATTGCAAAATGTGAAGACCCAATTATTAAAACTAAATGCCCGTTTACTTTAGTAAGCATCCACATCAATAATAAACCGAATGGGTCTAAAATCTTTCACCGCTTCAAACGTATTTCTAATTTTAGTAATCTGATTTTTTGTATTTGTTAAGCTTTGTTTTGGCGGAATTTTAATCACGATATTCTTAATGTACTGATTTCTAATTCTTGCAACTGCAGGCGCAGTAGGTCCTAGGACGTTTTCTCCAAAAGAACTATACAGGGCTTTAAATAACCAATTTACACCACCATCCACTTTATTATAATCTCTGTGTTTTAGTGTAATTTTAATCAATCTAAAATAAGGTGGGTATTTGTACTGCCAGCGTTCTTGCAACTGCTCTTTATACATTTCTATATAATTTGTAGTAGAAACTTGTTGCAATATTTGATGCTGCGGATTGTAGGTTTGTATGGCTACATTTCCTTGTTTCTTGCTTCTTCCTGCCCTACCAGAAACTTGCACCATCATGTCATATCCGCGCTCATGTGCCCTAAAATCCGGAAAATTAAGCATCGTGTCTGCATTTAAAATTCCTACCAAAGAAACATTTTCAAAATCCAATCCTTTCGACAGCATTTGAGTTCCCACCAAAACATCTATTTCCTTAGCTTCGAAAGCACCAATTATTTTTTGATATCCAAATTTTCCACGGGTAGTATCTAAATCCATTCTACCAATTTTAAAATCTGGAAAAATTTCTTTTAATTCTAATTCTATTTGTTCGGTTCCAAAACCTTTGGTGTCTA
>JBLIKQ010000182.1:0-3346 GCA_047635475.1 Porticoccaceae bacterium | reverse complement strand
TACTCAAAAAACTGGCGTATAGTTAGTACTAATCTATCAATTAGTGGCTAGTAGAGAGGACAAGACCGCATATAAGACTATAAAAAATGAACGATAACAAATCAACGCTTTTTGTAGGAAGCAGACAAGTTAAAGATAGGGCTAACGAGCTTGACTTTCTGGTTTTGGTTCAATAACCGCGCCATCACCCATCATCAGTCACCCCTTTTGGTCCTTATTCAATTAACGTTTCTTCAGATGCAAAAAATATAGACGGACAATTCCCGCTTGTTATAATTTCTCATGGAAATAGTGGTTCTCTCTTGCTGCACAGAACAATTAGTACATTTTTAGCAAAAAATGGTTATATCGTTGCAATGCTAGAACATTATGGAATCAACCGAAACAATAATGAAATAGCAAAAAGCGATAAAAATCTTCAATACAAACCAAGACATTTTAGTTTGACAATTGATTACTTACTACGAGAAAATATTTTTAGGCAAAGTATAGCTACAGACAAAATTGGAGTAATTGGACATTCATTTTATTGTTATACAGCATTGGCATAGGCGGGCAGCAAACCTTGGTTAGAGTCAGACCAACAAATAATAATACACAACGACCCAAGAATAAAAGCACTGATATTAATGGCTCCAGCAGCGGCTTAGCACCTTCCTGAAAACCCCTTGGACCAAGTTAGACATTCCCCTTTTATTATTCATTGCAGAACAGGACTAATACACACCAAAAAAATGGACGGCAGATGACATTTTAAATGGAGTTCCGAAAAAATCAAAAGTGACAGGCAAAGAAATAAAAAACGTAGGATATTTATCCTTTATTAGTCCGTTTGTACAAACAATGCAAAACCCAAACTTTCTTCCATTAACAGACCTACGAGGCTTTGATAGAGAAGCATTTCATAAAGAGCGACCATGTGAAATTCTTAACTTTCTTGAGGAGAATCTAAGTGCAAATTAATAGAATATATTAGCTTAAAACAAACCTCCTTTTTTTTGGGTTCGAAGTTGGTTTCTGTCCCCAAAAGTTGCTAATACTGTTCATACCAACTAAATTTATCTTGAATTATTTCTACTTTTTCTTTTTTTAAATAGTCTAGAAAAGAGAGGGAAACTGGAGAATGCTTTTTGCCTTTGAGCCATATTAAACTCCAGGTAGTTTTAATAGGAAGCCCTTTGATCGGGATTATCTGTAATTCATTATTTTGCAGTTCACTTCTAATTCCTATCAGCGGCATAATAGAACAGCCTAAACCGGCCAATAATGCCTGTTTAACAGCTTCATTAGATGTTAGCTCCATTTTCTTTAAGACTGAGATATTATTACGTTCAATAAAGCTTTCCATCGTTTGTCTAGTACCTGAACCCTTTTCTCTGAAAATTAAAGGTAAATCATTGAATATATCTGTGATGCTAACCCCTTTTTTGAATATTGTTTTCTTGTTACTTACCAAAAATAACTTGTTTTGAAGTAAATCCATCTTTTCAATTTTAACTGCAGTGGGCAGGATCGAAACCAGCGCAAAATTGACTTCATTATTTACTAAACTCTCAACGACCTTATTCTTATTAGTCACATCCATTAATAATTCTATACCTGGATGTTGTTTCATAAAATCAGCAAGAAAATAAGGCATAATATACTTACCAGTCGATACCACTGAAATCTTCAAACGCCCTGATAATTGTCCTTTGTAGGCCGATGTTTTATAGTTGATTGCATAGACCTGGTTGATAATATTTTCGGCGGCTTCTGCAATTTCTCTTCCAAAATCAGTGATGAATATCTTCCTGCCAAGCACCTCTGTTAGAGGGATTTCAAATTGATCTTGGAAATTTTTTAGTTGAATAGAAACCGCTGGTTGGGTTAGATGCAGCTCTTCTGCAGCTCTAGTTACACTTTCTGTTTGAACGATTTTTAGAAATATCTGTAATTGATGTAGCGTATAATTCATAAATATTTTTAATGGTTTACATAACAAATATAAATAAAAATTAATGATTAAAGTTTCGGACTTTTGTTAAATAAAATTTATTTATTAAATCTTACATATGAAAACAAACAAAATATTAAGTGCTTCATTAATTGGATTAATGTTCACTGGCTGTGCAATTATTAGACCAGGAGAGGTTGGTGTAAAACAAAGTTTAGGAGTTCTTGCAACTGAGGTTAAATCTCAAGGCACTGTTTTCTACAATCCTTTTATTGGAAAAGTAATAAAGACTTCCATACAAACAAACAACTTAGAGCTTACTTTGAGTCTTCCCAGCAAAGAAGGCTTAAGTATTACTTCCCAAATTTCAATTCTATTCAAATTAGACAAAAGTAGAGTTCCTGATGTTATAAGAAATATTGGATTGAACTATGAGTCAATAATTGCTAATGTATTTAGATCCGCATCTGCAGATGTTTGCTCTAAATTTTTTGCAAAAGATATGCACTCCGGCATGAGAGCGACAATTGAAAACGAAATCAAGAACAGAATGGATCAGATATTAGTTCCGCAAGGAATAATCGTTGAATCAGTTTTGATGAAAAGTATTCAATTACCAATTGGTTTATCAGCATCTATCGAAAGAAAACTTCAAGCAGAACAAGATGCAATGCGAATGGAATTTGTTTTACAACAAGAAAAGCTGGAAGCAGAAAGAATCATCATCGAAGCCAAAGGAACGAGAGATGCCCAAAACATCATTTCCGAAGGCTTAACCGATCAAATTATTAAAATTAGAAGTATTGAAGCGTTCAGAGAATTATCAAAATCGCCTAACAGTAAAATAATAATAACAGATGGCAAAGCACCATTTTTAATTGACGGTAATATTTAAAACTATGACAAAAATCACAGTTGCAAAAGGAGATGGGATAGGTCCTGAAATAATGGATGCCACTTTAGAAATAATTTTAGCTGCCGGTGCTGCAATTGAAATTGAAGAAATTGAAGTAGGCGAAAAAGTCTATTTGGCAGGCAACTCAAACGGTATAGCAGCTGAATCATGGGAGACCATCAGACGAAACAAGATCTTTTTGAAAGCCCCTATTACTACTCCACAAGGAGGCGGTTACAAAAGCTTGAACGTTACCACTCGCAAGTTTCTTGGTCTGTATTCAAACGTAAGACCTTGCAAGAGCTTGCATCCCTTTGTAAGCACAAAACACCCTGTGATGGATATTGTTATCGTTAGAGAAAATGAAGAAGATTTGTATGCCGGTATCGAGCATCAACAAACAGATGAAGTGGTACAATGTCTAAAATTAATAAGTAGACCAGGTTGCGAGAAGATTGTGCGTTATGCTTTTGAGTATGCCAAACAACAAAATCGCAAAAAAGTAACCTGCTTTA
>JBLIKQ010000181.1:0-3412 GCA_047635475.1 Porticoccaceae bacterium | reverse complement strand
GGTACGCATTTACCAGTGCCCTCTAGAATCTTAGAATTGATGGGTTGCAAAGGAGCAGGAAAGGTAGAGCGATTTGCAAAATTAATTGCGGGCTTTGCGTTGTCCATTGAAATATCAACCTTGGCAGCTATTGTGAGTGGTCAATTTGCACGTGCACATCAAAAATTAGGAAGAAATAAACCTGTAAAATGGTTGCTCAGATCTGAGGTAGATGCTGATTTTATAAAAACACATACCCCATTTTTTAATGCAGAAATCGCTCGTGTCAATTTTAATAATGACATACAGATAGAAAATGGAATTCTTACAGATTTAACAAAAAAGATTACTAAAAAAGCCATTGGGTTTATCCAAGCAGACATCCATACAGTGGATGGAAAAGAATATCCGCTATTACTCAAAAGTAAAGCACTTGGTAAAGAGGTTTTAGATGGTTTACATTTTATGGCAAGCAATGTTAGTGTCGCTTTAGCAGATATTCTATCAAAACATTACCATGTATTAGAATACAAAGACAACCATACTAAAGAAATAGACGTATATGAAGCATTACAGCATATTGGGTATCCGTTTATGCCCGTTTTATATGGCACAAAAAAAGAGACTGATAGAGAAGTTTATATGATTATAATGGAGCGATTAGCTTCAAACAAGATGTTGCTCATTAATTCTGAATCAACTCCAGAAAAATGGAGCACTTCAATTATCAAAAAAACCATAGATAGTATTCATATGGTACATACTAATTTTCAATATGAAACAAATAAAATTGAATCCATAGCGGTTTTTGATATTGAAAAAGCACTGGAGCTATACACGGCTTTTGTTGCTTTGAATAGAAAGGATTATGATTATTTAAATGCAGACCATCGTTTTGATGAATTAACAGATTTTATAAATAATTGGAGCAAAAATGGATATCAGCCTAAAAGCAAAATGACCTTGATTCACAATGACTTTAATCCACGGAATATTGCTATAAAAACCAATGGTGACCCTTGTATTTATGATTGGGAGTTAGCGACATACGGGATTCCACATCGTGATATATTTGAGTTGTTAGCTTTTACACTTGTATCTGATTTTAAGAGTTCAGATTTAGTAGCTGTATTGAAACATCATTTTGCACTTGTGCAATCTTTAAATAATGAAGATTATAGTTGGTCTGATTATTTGTATGACTTTAAACTGGGTGGGCAGGCATTTTTAATTTCGAGAGTTAATTTTTATTTGACAGGAAGTATTTTAATGAATTATCCATTTATTGAAAGGGTGTTTACGACATCTTTTAAGATGTTGGATACCCTTAAAAAGATAGCATAAATGAGCGATTTTTACACCCATATATACCTGTTTTATTTGCCTTTAATCATTGGAAATGTTTTGCATATGATCGTTGTAAAACACAATTGGTTTAAAGGCTTGGCTTTTCCTATTTCAAAAAATAGGTTTGGGCTTCATAAAACATATCGAGGCATCATTGTGCTGCCTATCCTAACAGGACTGCTAGCCTTGCTAAGTAGTTATTGTTTTGGCCCTTTTGAAACCTCATTGGCGTATGATGCATTTGTTGGTTTCGGACTGGGACTCGCTTATGTTTTAGCAGAATTACCGAATTCATTTATAAAGAGAAGGTTAGGGATCGCTAATGGAGCCCAATCAAAAAAGTACAAATATGTACAATACTTTACAGATAAAGCAGATTCATTAATAGGAGTTTTAACTTTTTACTTTTTAGCAACAAACTTCTCTTTTTACACAACTTTAACACTATTTTGTATCGGTTTAGCAGTACACATAGGCGTAAGTAAGCTTTTAGTCGTCGTCAACATAAAAAAGAAATTTTGAGGTATATACAAACGCTTAAAGAAAAATTGTCTGCTGATTTGGTGGGCGCTAAAGCCGCCAGTCTTTCAGCGCTGTTTGAGTATGGATTTTCCGTACCAAATGGATATGCAATTTCTAAAAAAGTACTAGAATTATATACTTTAGAAAAGAATTTTCCAGACGGATTTAAACCCTCCTTAGAAAGTTGTTTAGTTGCGCTTAATTCTCAAAAAATCATCGTTAGAAGCTCTGCTATTGGCGAAGATTCTGATCGTTTTTCTTTTGCGGGTCAGTTAGATTCTTTTGTAGTTCAAAACAACATGGAAGCAGCACTAGAAGCTATCCTGAAGTGTTGGGAGGGTCTGCATAATGATAGAGTACTTGCCTATGAAAAGCTTTCAGGAAAAAAACTGGTAGAAATGGGGGTGGTAATTCAGGAGTTTGTGGAAGCAGATTATGCCGGAGTTACCTTTACCTCATCGCCTTATAATGTTGACGAGATTTACACAGAATATGTAAAAGGGGCTGGTGAGCAATTAGTTTCAGGGAAAGTAACCCCTAAAAACTTTACGGTTAATTTTAGGGAAATACCGAAAGAGAAACTTCCTTTTAATGCTGTTGAATTAATTCGTTTGGCAACCACTTTAAAAGAGAATTATGGATACCATATCGATATTGAGTGGGTCTCTAAAGGAGCACATATATTTTTTGTGCAAGCAAGACCCATCACTATTTTACAAAAAAAGAAAGTCCATTGGACCAGCACAAATTTAAACGAGAATTACCCAACTCCAATGTCTCCGTTATTGTATTCAATTGCACGAGATTCGTATTACCATTATTTTAAAAACCTTGCTGGTTTATTACAAATCAACAAAAAGAGTCTGCGCGCATTAGAGTATGATTTTAGCAATACCGTTGGTATTTGGAGCAACAGACTGTATTATAACATGACCAGTATTCATAATATTATTTCTTCATCTCCATTGCAAGTATATTTCAAGGATGCATTTAATAAATTTGTTGGGTATTCAGAAAAAGATGTTGCACAAGTAGCTACTTCTAAATCAACTTCTATCGTTCGTTTTATTTTTCGCTTGATTCGATTGAATTTTTCCTTAGAAAAAAATGTTGTAAGCATAGAGAAAATGGTGGACGACTTCGCTTTACAAGCGAATGAAAAAGATCAAAATCTTCCAATAGCATCCTTATTTTACACCTTTTTAGACCTAAGGTTTCATCAATGGTATCGCGCTAGTTTGGCTGATTTTTTCTCGATGATTCACT
The DNA here is from genome assembly GCA_047635475.1 of Porticoccaceae bacterium. Classification (GTDB taxonomy): domain Bacteria; phylum Bacteroidota; class Bacteroidia; order Flavobacteriales; family Flavobacteriaceae; genus Flavobacterium. Next base: position 298 of record JBLIKQ010000181.1, on the reverse strand, counting down.
ACAAGGTTTTAGGAGAAATAACCAAGAAGTATTATGGCGAAAAAAGTGTCGGGATGCACAATACTTTGGTACAGGCAATTCCTGGTTTAATGAGTAGTGAACCTTTAAACGATGCATATGCTATTGTTCAAGAAATTAAGAAAAACAGTGCCGTAAAAGCTTTGTTTGATACGCGTTCCTCTCAAGAAATATACCAAGAAATTCAGGAAAATCCGAGTTATTATCAACTGAAGGAAAATTTGGATGGGTATCTTAAAAAATGGGGATTTAGATGTTCTGGTGAACTGATGTTTTTTAG
>JBLIKQ010000180.1:0-3416 GCA_047635475.1 Porticoccaceae bacterium | reverse complement strand
AAAGTATATCCAAAGCAGGAAGTTGTAGCTAAAGAAATGGTGGTTGAATCCGACTGGAGTTCTGCATCTTACTTTTTTAGTTTAGTCGCTCTTGCCGATACGGCTTCGATTACATTAAGTAGTTACAAAGAAAACAGCCTGCAAGGAGATTCTGCCTTGGTAGAAATCTACAAACAGATGGGTGTTGAAACTCATTTTGAAGGAAATAAAATGACTTTGGTTAAAATGCCTGATTTTAAATTGGAAACTTTAACCTTGGAACTAAACAACACACCAGATATTGCACAAACGATTGTGGTAACCTGTCTAGGTTTAGGAATTGGCTGTCACTTAACGGGACTTCACACCTTAAAAATAAAAGAAACTGACAGACTGGAAGCATTACGAATAGAGTTAACAAAATTAGGAGCGAATATTTCGGTTACTGATCATAGCTTGACCCTAGTAGCTACCACTAACATTAATCATAACGTAAAAATTGCCACTTATAACGACCACAGAATGGCAATGGCATTTGCTCCTTTAGCATTAAAAGTGCCTATAATAATCGAAAATGCTGAAGTAGTGTCTAAATCCTACCCCGATTTCTGGGAAGATATGGAGAAATTAGATTTTTTTGCCTCTGAAATTAATTAAATATTGTCAATGTTTATGGCCTTTCGGCTCGAATCTGCAAGAGCTTCCCCGGCTCTTGCTTAAAATAAACAGTAAAAGACTTGACAACGCCTATTTCACAGTCGTATATTTGCAGCCTTAAATAAGTTAAACGCTAGGTCTAAACTGTTAAGCCTTACATTTTAAACTTTCTAACAAAATAATAAAGATGAAACTATCACAATTTCAATTTGATTTACCAAAAGAGCTTCTTGCAGAATTTCCTTCTGAAAGCAGAGACGAAGCCCGTTTAATGGTTATTGATCGTAAAAAACAAACGATTGAACACAAAACTTTCAAAGATGTAATTGATTATTTTGATGATGGCGATGTTTTAATTTTAAATAACACTAAAGTTTTTCCAGCACGTTTGTACGGAAACAAGGAAAAAACGGGTGCAAGAATCGAAGTTTTCTTACTTAGAGAATTAAATGCAGAACAGCGTCTTTGGGATGTTTTAGTAGATCCGGCACGTAAAATCAGAATCGGAAATAAATTATACTTTGGGGATGACGATTCATTAGTTGCTGAAGTTATTGACAACACAACTTCTCGAGGAAGAACATTGCGTTTCCTTTATGATGGTTCATATGAAGAATTCAGAAAAAAATTAACGGAACTTGGAGAAACTCCAATCCCTAAATACATAAACAGAGATGTAACTCCAGAAGATGCAGAGCGTTACCAAACTATTTATGCTAAAGAAGAAGGAGCTGTCGCTGCACCTACTGCAGGATTACACTTTTCTAAGCACTTATTGAAAAAATTAGAAATCAAAGGTATTAAATTTGCTGAGGTTACACTTCACGTAGGTTTGGGAACGTTCAATCCAGTTGAGGTTGAGGATTTATCAAAGCACAAAATGGATTCTGAGGAATTAAAAATTACTCAAGGAGCCTGTGATATCGTCAATGACGCGAAAGCTAAGAAAAAACGTATTTGTACTGTAGGTACTACATCGATGCGTGCTGTTGAAAGCTCAGTTTCTTCACACGCAACACTAAACCCTTTTGATGGTTGGACGAACAAATTCGTTTTTCCTCCTCATGAGTTTACAATACCCACTTGTATGATTACAAATTTTCACACTCCAAAATCTACCTTATTAATGATGGTTTCTGCATTTTGCGGGCATGATTTAATGAAAAGAGCATATGAAGAAGCGATTAAAGAAGGGTACAAATTCTATTCATACGGTGATGCGATGTTGATCATCTAACAAGAATTAAAGGTTAATTCACTAAATCTCGTCAGTAATGGCGAGATTTTTTTTGGACGTTTATGGTGCTGTTCATTTCAAGTTTATTGCTGCAACCAGAACAAAACTAGTGGTCTGCTAGCTTCCTCCTTACTATATTAGTAATGCTTTCAGCAATAAAGCTTTCCATTACCATCCCTAACGTAGCAGAGAATGGATTTTTACGCTTTCCCATTATCGCTTTTCTTCGTTTCCCTCTTCTAGCTAACTTCTTTTCCGTATTTTTACAACACTAATAAAATTTACAATGACTTTCAAAAACACTAAAGAATTTGCGAAGCAACTTGATTCACAAGACAAACTGAATAAATACAGAGATGAATTTATTTTCCCTATGGTAAACGGGGGAAAAGTAATTTATTTCACGGGTAATTCTCTGGGTTTACAGCCCAAAAGAACAAGGGCGTATGTTGATGAAGTCATGGATGATTGGGCTAATCTTGCTGTGGAAGGACATTTTTATGCCGAAAAGCCTTGGTGGGATTACCACGAGCGTTTTGCAAAACCGCTAGGTAAAATTGTGGGTGCGCTAGCTTCAGAAGTGACAGTTATGAACACTCTGACGGTAAACCTTCATTTACTGATGGTTTCATTCTACAGGCCAACAAAATCTAGATACAAGATTATTTGCGAAGAAAAAGCCTTCCCTTCGGATCAATACATGTTTCAAAGTCAAGTCGATTTTCATGGATACAAATCAGAGGATGCAATTGTTGAAATTAAGAGAAGAGAGGGAGAACATAACATTCGGTTAGAAGATGTATTAGCTAAAATTGCAGAAGTGGGTGATGAACTCGCTTTGGTCTTAATTGGAGGAGTGAACTATTACACTGGTCAAGTTTTTGACATGAAAACGATTACTGCAGCGGGACACGACGCTGGGGCTATAGTAGGTTGGGACTTAGCGCATGCCGTAGGAAATATAAAATTAGAGCTTCATGATTGGGATGCTGATTTTGCTTCTTGGTGCAGTTATAAATACATGAATTCAGGACCAGGAAACGCTTCTGGCTGTTTTATACATGAAAAACACCACAACAATTTAGACTTACCCCGGTTTGCTGGTTGGTGGGGACATAACAAGGAACGCCGTTTTAAAATGGAACAAACTTTTGACCCTGTTAAGGGAGCAGAGGGTTGGCAAATTAGTAACATACCTATTCTATCTTTAGCACCTTATTTGGCTTCTGTAGATATGTTTGACGAAATAGGAATGGATGCGATAATTGAAAAAAGAGATAAAATAACTGCTTATCTGGAGTTTATTCTTCAGGAAATAGCTAAGGAGGTAGATAGTAATTTCGAAATTATAACACCATCCGATCTATCTGAAAGAGGCTGTCAATTATCAGTCTTTCTTCATGGGGAAGGACGCGGTTTATTTGACTATTTAATGGAAAAGGGAGTGATCACAGATTGGCGCGAGCCAAATGTTATTCGATTCGCTCCAGTTCCGCTATACTGCTCCTTTGAGGATATGTACGACTTTGGCCAAATTTTGAAA
>JBLIKQ010000179.1:0-3585 GCA_047635475.1 Porticoccaceae bacterium | reverse complement strand
TAGTTTTTGCTATGCAAAAGTCTGCAATCCGTATTTCTTAAAGTATCCACTTCCGCAATCATTTTTTCGCTATTAGCGGGAGTTGCGATTTCTTTTGGACTTCTGGTGATTTTTAAAGTGGGAGGAGTCAGTAATTTACTTTCTTTCGCGTATGGATTAGCTAGTATATAGGTTTTTTTTCTCAAGAATTCTGAATAGGCTTCGATGGTTTTATATTCATTTTGTTCTGCAACAGAAATGGGTCTCCCGATACGCACTTTTATCACACGGCGTTTTTGACTAAAAACTTCCGACGGTAATTTTGCAGTGCGGAAGGTGCTACTAATTTTAGAAAGGAAATAAAACAGCCAACTGTTTTTAGCATGAAAATAGATAGGAATAACAGGTACCTGTGCTTTGCGAATTACTTTAATAGCACCTTCTTCCCAGGGTTTGTCTACCATGAGCTTTCCGTCTCTGTAGCTAGAAACTTCTCCTGCTGGGAACATTCCCAGAGGTTTCCCATCACTTAGGTGACGCAAGGTTTCCTTGATGCCTATAACACTTGACTTGGCATTCTTAAGATGTTCAAAAGGATTGACAGGCATGATATATTTCTGGAGAGGCTTAATTCTATGCAGCAGGAAATTAGCGATGATTTTAAAATTCGGCTCTTTTTCTAGCATTAATTTTAATAATAAAACACCGTCTATTCCTCCTAGTGGATGGTTAGATATGGTTATGTAAGCGCCATCTTTAGGAAGGCGTTTGAAATCTTCCTGCGGAATTTCAAATTTGATATCAAGATCGTCTAATATAGCATTTAGGAACTCAGTGTCTTCTAAATGTTTATTGCTATCGTAAAATTTATTTAGCTTAGATATTTTTAAAATCTTCATTAAAAGCCAACCGGAGAAAGTTCCGAAAACCCCATATTTTTCAGCATTTATAGCTTTTGCAACTTCTTTGGCGGTAACTAAACCCATTTCCTTATTGTTTATTAGACGAAAATCAAAGATAGGAAAAAACTCCATTATCTGGTTATTGCTCTTTGGATTTTGTCGTTTTTGGGGTATATGCTTTCTAATTTTTAGTACTTTTGGGAATCAAAAAAGTATAGCAATGAGAATTATCTCTTACAATGTTAACGGAATTCGTGCCGCAATTAAAAAAGGATTTATCGATTGGTTGCAACAGGCAGACCCTGATGTAATTTGTCTGCAGGAAATTAAAGCGTCTCCAGATCAGCTTCCGTTACTGGATTTCGAATTAGCGGGATATCCCTATCATTATTGGTTTCCCGCGACTAAAAAAGGGTACAGCGGCGTGGCCATTTTGTCTAAAAGAAAACCTAAGGATATCGTCTTTGGTACAGGAATTCCACATATGGATTTTGAAGGTCGGAATATTCGTGTGGATTTTGATGAAATGTCAGTAATGAGCCTTTATTTACCTTCAGGGACTAATAGCGAAAGACTAGATCATAAATTTATGTTTATGGATGATTTCCAGAACTATATAACAAAATTAAAAGCAACGATTCCTAATTTAGTGATCTGTGGGGATTACAATATTTGTCATGAAGCGATTGACATCCATGATCCTATTCGAAATAAAAAAGTCTCTGGATTTTTACCGGAGGAAAGAGCCTGGCTTGATGCTTTTTTAAAAAATGGTTTTATCGATAGCTTTCGTTTTTTAAATAAGGAGCCAGACAATTACAGCTGGTGGACCATGCGCGTCCCTACAGCGAGGGCTGATAATAAAGGATGGCGTATTGACTACTGTTTAGTGAGTGAACCGTTGCGAGACCGAATTAAAAGAGCAGTTATCTTGCCAGAGGCAAAACATTCTGACCATTGTCCCGTTTTAGTAGAAGTAGAATGATTGGTGCTATTAAGTTGTACGGAACCTGATTTTTTTGAAAACTTCATAGTTTTTAATGTAATATTAATACTATATTTGGTTGATGCAAAAGTGCCAATTAAAGCATTTTGACTAACTATAAATTTTAAAGCTTTATGAGAAAAACACTTTTTTGTTTATTTATACTAATTAGCGTTCAAATGTATTCGCAAATTAATTTCGAAAAGGGATATTTTATTGATAAAAACGACGTCAGAACAGATTGTTTCATAAGGAACAATGATTTGTACAAAAGTCCTAAGTCATTTGCTTATAAAATTGATATTGAGGATTTAGATGTTAAAATTGCGGATATTAGTAACGTACAAGAGTTTGTTATAGATAACAAGTTAAAATATGTGAAATATCTGGTAAATGTTGATATGTCAAGTACCAATTTAAATGAATTGAGTCAAAATAGGGATCCTGAATGGGTGGAGAAAACACTTTTTCTAAGAGTATTAATAGATGGTGGGGCTACCTTATTTGAGTATAAAGATGATTTTGTGAAAAGATACTTTTATAAATTGAATGATACTGATGTTGAACAACTGATTTATAAAAAATACTTTGTTAAAAACACTGGTGATACTAAATCAGCTGTAAATAATGAGTTTCAGAAGCAATTATGGTTAAATATGCGTTGTGGAAATGAGACAACAAAAAGAGTACTTAAAGTAGAGTACAACAAGAGTAATCTGACAAAGTATTTTGAAGAGTATAATAATTGCAATAATTATGGGCACACAAAATATATTGAAAAGGGCAGCAGCGGCAGCATTAACTTTAAATTAAAAGCAGGAGTTAATGTGTCTGAGTTGGAAAATTATGAAACTAAGGCCGAGAAAGTCGAATTTTTTGAGGACACATTCTTCCCGAAATTTGGTGCCGAAGTAGAATATATAACACCTTTTAACAGGAATAAGTGGTCGGTGTATGTAAATTTAGACTATCAAATACATCATTATGAGCAAGTTAGGACAATAAAGAGTCCTTCAGGGTCAACAATTGAAAATGTTGAGAAAAGGGGGTTTGCTGATGATTTTTTTATTCCTCAGGCTGGCTTTAGGCATTATATGTTTTTGAATAATAATTCTAGTATTTTTATTGGTATTGGTTTGTTTAAAACCTATACTGTAGGCTATAGCTATCAACAGAGAGTTAATGTAGAACTTCAAACCAGTATTTATTCGAAATTTTCTGTAGTTTTGGCATACACGCTTTTTAACAGCAAAAAACACAAATAAAAATGATAAAGAAAATCGCTCTAGGATTACTGATTATGGGATTGTCAACTTCTTGCGTGTCCAAGAAAATATATACCGATTTAGAAAATAAATATACTGATCTAAAAAGGGAAAACAGAAATTTAGCTGATGAAAACTCGGAACTTTTGAAAGCCAAAAATCAATTAGAACTAGATCAGGATGCATTAAAAAATGATTTTGCCAAGTTAAAGTTGGAAAGAGACAAATGGCTTACTGATTATAAGGTCTTAAGTAATAAAATGGATGTTCTTAACGAGTCCTACAGTGCATTGGAGAAAAACAGCAGTGAGGCTTTGCAATTTAACATGAGCAAAAATCGGGATTTGCTGTCTCAATTAGATGCTAAAGGGAAAGCCTTGGCAATTGAGCAAGAGCGTTTGAACAAAAGTTCCCAAAGATTGCAAGAAATGGAATCCTTGATTGCTGCCAAAGA
>JBLIKQ010000178.1:0-3610 GCA_047635475.1 Porticoccaceae bacterium | reverse complement strand
GAGCATCAACAAACAGATGAAGTGGTACAATGTCTAAAATTAATAAGTAGACCAGGTTGCGAGAAGATTGTGCGTTATGCTTTTGAGTATGCCAAACAACAAAATCGCAAAAAAGTAACCTGCTTTACCAAGGACAATATCATGAAACAAACAGACGGTTTGTTTCACCAGGTGTTTGACGAAATAGCAAGCGAATATCCTGAAATAGAGAACGAACATTGGATTATTGATATTGGTGCGGCTAAAATGGCTGACACTCCTGAGATATTTGATGTAATTGTTATGCCTAATTTATATGGTGATGTACTGAGCGATATAGCTGCTCAAATAACTGGATCTGTTGGTTTAGCTGGATCTGCTAACATAGGTGAAGAGTGCTCGATGTTTGAGGCAATACATGGTTCTGCTCCAAGAAGAGCAGGACAAAACCTAGCCAATCCCTCTGGTTTATTGCAAGGAGCCATTATGATGCTAAATCATATTGGACAAACAAAAGTGGCTGAAAAAGTTCAAAATGCTTGGCTAAAAACATTAGAAGATGGAATTCATACCTATGATATTTTTAAAGAAGCAGTCAGTAAAGAGAAAGTAGGTACAAAAGAATTTGCTAAAGCAGTAATCGCTAATCTTGGCCAAAAGCCATCCATTCTTAACCCAGTCTCCTACTCCAATAATTCTGCCTTAGTTCTTCCAAAATACAAACGAAGAGCTGCTGCGAAAAAAGACTTAGTTGGAATTGACATTTTTGTGCATTGGAATGGAACGAACCCAGATGAGTTAGCAGAAATAATAAAAAAAATGGAGAGTAGCACAGTCAAGCTTACGATGATTACTAATAGAGGAATCAAAGTCTGGCCTGATGGTTTTGAGGAAACCTTTTGTACTGACCATTGGAGATGTCGTTTTAAGCCAGACAGAGATGCTGAAATAGATAAAACAAACATTATTGAACTGCTTCTGAATGCTATCAACGAAAACATAGATGCCATAAAAACAGAAAACCTATACACATTTGATGGAAAATCAGGATATTCATTAGGACAAGGCCAATAATCATTAAAATACAAAAGCTATGATAAATGTTACCATCTATCTCAAAAAGGAGCAGAACCCTACTGAATTGATACAGTTTCTATTAAAAGAAAAGTTAATCGCCTCCGCTTCTATTGATAAAAATAATATATCCTATAATTTGAGGGAAGAGGTTTTTTCTCAAGAAGTGTATGATGTCATCACGGCGCTATCAAAAGCTTCACTATTTAATGCAATTGTGACAGCAGTAGAAACAAAAATTGGAGCAGAAACCCCAATTAACTCAACACCAATTGTTGGATCCAATAGGTTGTTTGACCATACAGTAAAAGCGATTCCTATTTAGAGTTTAGTGTTAGGGTGTTTAAACTTATGAGAGTTGAGCTTAGATCCGCCCAAAATAATAAAAAAGATGGTAATAAGTATTAGGCTTAAAGTTTAAGCCTTCACAAAGAGTTATTTGAACTAAGAATTGAAATATAAACAAATAAAGGAATCAATGAAAATCGATTCCTTATTACACATCAAATAATATGAGAATGATAGATATTAGAATTTGTGCCGCAGTTGTAATAATGATACTTCTTTTAGGACTGTCGTTTACTTCAACAGATGCTGCTAGTAGTGGACTATGTGTAGCAATTTCCATAACTATTGGAGCAATTATATTTAGACAACTATCGAACGAAAAGAGCAAAGCAAAATGAAAAATACAAAAGAGTTGAAACTTATTGATGGTCATTTCTCTCCAGACGAAGCTAGAGAAATATTGATGAATGCATTTACAGGAAAAATTGATTTTCATGAAAATAAAAACTTTAGCTCAGAAGAACGTTTTGGAACTGAGGACGCCACTGCCCTAAAAAGAATACCTGAATTACTAAAAAGCATGGATATTATATCTAAAATAATAGAGGAAGCAAAGCAAAATAATGAAACCCTCCAGATCACATCTGAAATACAGATAAGTCTATTTAAATCTTAAAAATATGTTTGAAGGAAGAGACTTGGTTATAGCAACCAAACACAATAAAGAAAAAGTAATTGCACCAGTTCTAGAACGTGAATTAGGCGTTAAATGCTTTGTTATACCAGAATTTGATACGGACGAACTAGGGACTTTTACAGGAGAGGTGGAGAGAAAAGATGACCCTATAACGACAGCAAGAAATAAATGCTTGTTGGCTATGAAGTTAACAAATTGTGATCTGGCTATAGCAAGTGAAGGTTCTTTTGGTCCCCATCCATCGGCTTTCTTTGTCCATGCAGATGACGAGTTTTTACTGTTTATGGATAAGAAAAATAATTTAGAAATCATAGTAAGAGAGCTAAGTATGGAAACAAACTTTTCTGGGGCAAAGATTACTAGCAAAAAAGAATTATGTGAGTTTGTGAACAAAGTTAACTTTCCATCCCATGCACTTATCCTTAGAAAAGCAGACACTGAATTCATTGAAATTGAAAAAGGAGTCACAAACTGGCGGAAACTAGCAAAAGCATACACCCATTTCGTGAAGTTATACGGAAGCGTGTACATAGAAACAGATATGAGGGCAATGCACAACCCTACACGAATGAGGGTGATAAAAAGTGCCGCAATCAAATTAGCTACTAAAATAAATTCCCTTTGTCCGGATTGCAAGACTCCTGGTTTTGGCATAACCGATGCAAAGCAAGGACTACCCTGCGAATTGTGCCGCTTACCAACTCGTTCTACTTTGAGCTATATTTATAGCTGTCTAAAATGTTCCCATTCTAACGAACAAAAGTTTCCGAATAACAAACATGCAGAAGACCCTAGCTACTGCGATATCTGTAATCCTTAAATGATTAGGCTTAGTTAAAAGTTAACGCGAACAAAGCAATAAATATCTAATAAATACGGAAACGATTGCATTGACTACTCAAGTCATTTGGAATTTGTGATGATGTCCCATAAAAAAACAAGTTGATATAATAGTGAAACCTAACTACATTGTAAAAACGGATATAAAACTTAGTTTATTATCCGTTTTTATCAATTTTCTAGAATTGCTAATGCTTAAAGTTTAATACGTAAAGAATATGAAATAATTGTTTTCCTGTTTTAAATCTATTTTTAAAATCTTCTTAAAACTTATTATTTATCCATCGGAATAGCACCCAATTGTTGCATAAACCACAAATTGTCGTCAAAATCTTGTTCTTCTATAATTTTACCGTCTTTCATCTTTACTAATGTTACACCTGAAAGATCCATTAGCTTTCCGCTGTCTCTAGCGATTCCCTTGAAATTCCAATGCTTAACAATATTATCTCCTTGCCCCCACACATCAATAAAAGTAAATTTTATATCAGAAAACATAGTATGGTACACATTATAATGTGCTTTAAAACCTTCAATACCTGTCGAGCTTACTTCTTCTTTTTGATTTTTAAGTCTTACATCCTTATCAAAATATGTATTATTGATATAATCAATATCTCCTCCATTATTAAAAATGTGATCCCAAGTAGAGACATACATTTTAATATTAGCCTCTGTTTGTTTTTTTGATTTTAATAATTTATCACATTCTTTAGAAGAAGAAGAAGAAGA
>JBLIKQ010000177.1:0-3633 GCA_047635475.1 Porticoccaceae bacterium | reverse complement strand
GTATTCTTTTTCAGATAGTTCTTGGCAAATTAAAGTGGATAGATTGAAAAAAAATTATAGGAAAAGACGATATGTTGCGCTTTTTTAAAAGAACAAAAAAAACACCAACCAAAAGCCTGATGTTTTAATACTAGAAAAAGACAAAAAATAATAATTATTCTACTGATTCAGATTGATTTCTGAACACTAGTTTTCCATCAAATGAATCTAATAAAATGATACTCTCTGTAGCGATAGTGCCGGCCAGAATTTCTTTAGACAGCCTGTTTAAGACGTCTCTTTGTATCACTCGTTTTACGGGTCTGGCACCAAATTGCGGGTCAAATCCTTTCTCAGCTAAATAAGTAATAGCGTCTCGAGTGGCGTCCATGGTGATACCTTGCACGGCCAACATTTTAGTAACGTTTTTCAATTGTAGACCTACAATTCTGGTTATATTTTCACTGTTTAACGGAGTGAACATCACAATTTCGTCGATACGGTTGATGAACTCCGGACGCACCGTTTGTTTAAGTAAACTAAGTACTTCCACTTTTGCAGCTTCTGTCGCCGCTTCTATACTTCCTTTTAAATTTTCGAACTTTTCTTGTATAATCTGGCTTCCCATATTCGAAGTCATGATAATAATAGTGTTTTTGAAGTCGGCAAGACGTCCTTTGTTGTCTGTCAATCTTCCCTCGTCAAGTACTTGTAACAGAATATTGAAAGTGTCAGGATGCGCTTTTTCAATCTCATCCAATAATATTACAGAATAGGGTTTTCTACGAACGGCTTCAGTCAGTTGTCCACCTTCTTCATAGCCTACATATCCTGGAGGTGCTCCAACCAATCTGCTTACACTATGGCGTTCTTGGTATTCACTCATATCAATGCGAGTCATGGCGTTTTCGTCATCAAATAAGTATTCGGCTAGAGCTTTCGCCAATTCGGTTTTTCCTACTCCTGTAGTGCCAAGGAAAAGGAAGCTTCCCACAGGTTTTCTCATATCCTGCAGTCCAGCACGGCTCCTACGTACTGAGTCGCTTACGGCTTCTATCGCCTCTTCTTGTCCTACGACACGACGGTGGAGTTCTTGCTCTAGATGTAATAGTTTTTCGCGGTCAGCCTGTAGCATTTTCATAACTGGTATTCCAGTCCATTTGGCTACTACTTCGGCAATGTCTTCTCGTGTAACTTCTTCTTTTATCAAGGAGGTTCCGCCAGATTGATTTTCTGCCAACTCCTCTTGTAAAACGTCTAGACGTTTTTGAGTTTCTTTTATTTTTCCGTAACGAATTTCGGCTACTTTCCCGTAATCTCCTTCGCGTTCTGCACGTTCTGCTTCATACTTAAAATCTTCAATTTCAGTTTTAACAGCTTGAATGTTATCAACTACGTCTTTTTCTGATTTCCATTTGGCAAATATTTTGTTTCGGTCCTCTTTGAGGTTAGCTAAATCCATACCCAATATTTTGAGTTTGCTTTCGTCTTTTTCTCTTTTTATAGCTTCTATTTCAATTTCCAATTGCATTACCTTTCTATCCAAGACATCGAGTTCTTCCGGTTTTGAATTGATTTCCATACGGATTTTAGATGCTGCTTCGTCCATCAAATCAATAGCTTTGTCTGGAAGGAAACGATTGGTAATATAGCGTTGGGATAATTCGACAGCAGCTATGATAGCTTCATCTTTTATCTGCACTTTGTGGTGCGTCTCGTATTTATCTTTTATACCACGTAAAATGGAAATCGCACTTTCGATATCGGGTTCTTCGATTATAATTTTTTGGAAACGTCTTTCGAGAGCTTTATCTTTCTCAAAATATTTCTGATATTCGTCTAATGTTGTTGCACCTATAGCCCTCAATTCTCCACGAGCCAAAGCAGGTTTTAGGATATTAGCAGCATCCATTGCACCTTCGCCAGCACCAGCACCCACTAAAGTATGGATTTCATCAATGAATAATACAATATCTCCTTCTGCAGAAGTCACTTCTTTTACTACGGCTTTTAGACGTTCCTCAAATTCTCCTTTGAACTTTGCGCCGGCAATTAGGGCTCCCATATCTAAGGAAAATACAATTTTATTTTTCAAATTATCTGGTACATCTCCATCCACTATTCTATGTGCCAAACCTTCCGCAATTGCGGTTTTTCCGACTCCCGGTTCGCCTACGAGCATGGGGTTATTTTTTGTTCTACGGGTTAATATTTGCAAGACACGTCTAATTTCCTCGTCACGGCCAATAACTGGGTCTAATTTTCCGGCTTTTGCCAGTTCGTTTAAGTTTTTCGCATATTTATTTAATGAATTGTATGTTTCTTCGGCAGAGGCAGAGGTTACTCTTTCTCCTTTTCTCAATTCATCAATGGCAGCTTTTAGCCCTTTTTCAGTTACTCCTTGATCTTTTAGAATTTGCGCTACTTTACTTTTGGAGGCAAAAATGGCCAATATTAAATGCTCAATGGAAACAAATTCATCATTCATTTTCTTGGCAATAATTTCTGCTTCATTCAAGGCAGAGTTTGCTGTTCTGGATAACATAATTTCGCCACCAGTAACCTTTGGAAAGCTTTGGATGGTGCTATCCAAAATTTGCAGAAACAAAGGCACATTAACATTCAATTTCTTTAAGATAAAGGGCGCCACATTTTCATCGACATCAAAGATAGCTTTGAAAACATGTTCGTTTTCAATTTGCTGATGACCAAAACCCTGAGCCAATTGTTGTGATAGCTGTATGGCCTCTTGTGATTTTATGGTAAATTTATTTATATTCATGATTATACAGTTTATGGAGTTATTTAGGTAGCTTTGCAATTCGCTAATCAAGTTGTATTCCAATACAATACTAAGGACAAAATGGCGTATAAAACAGGATTATTATCATACAAACAAGTCAGAATGACTTAATTAAATACAAAATATGAGTTTTTTTAAAAATATTTTCAGTGGTTCAGAGAACCAGAATAATGAGACAAGTAAAATGAGTTGGAACAACTTAACTGATTTGGGACAGTTAGATGAAATCATGGCACTTTCAAAAGATAAACCAGTAGCTATTTTTAAGCACAGTACACGTTGTAGTGTGAGTCGAATGGCATTGAAGCAATTTGAAAATGAATTTGACCTCTCAGATAAAATTACAGCTTATTTTTTAGATTTAATAGCGTATCGAGATGTTTCTAATGAAATAATGAATCGTTTTGGAGTCCAACATCAATCTCCGCAATTAATCCTGATTAAGGATGGAAAAGCAATTTACAGTGCAACGCATAGTGATATAGATGCTGGCGTTTTGAAAACTAAAGTATAGTTCATATAACTAAAAAGGATACGACAAATCTGCAAATTATTATTTTTACGTTTGTGGTTTTTAATTTTGCGATTATTTCTTTTAGCTACAAATTTTACGATTTCACAATAGTAAATTGTGAGTATTGGCAAAAGGTAGGCGCAGCTTTTTATTTTTTTCACATTCTTGCTGGATCGAGATTTATTATTAAAACTCTAGTTTTAAACGATAAATTAATATTTGTCACTTTTCATTAAATACTTGAAAGAAAGTGTCAAGTTTAGCTAAAAAATTCAAAAGAGTATCGCGAATTTGAAAAATATTTTGGGTCCGCTTTGTCTCATCATTTTAAGGATTT
>JBLIKQ010000176.1:0-3684 GCA_047635475.1 Porticoccaceae bacterium | reverse complement strand
TATCGTGACGAATATATGAATCGTATTCATGAGGAATACCCTATGTACAACTGGAAGAAAAACAAGGGCTACCCCACCAAGGAACATCGAGAAGCCATAAGAAAATATGGGGTAACAAAGTACCATCGAATGAGTTTTCGATTATTGCCTGAGCAGTATTCTTTTGATTTATGATTTCTCAAAAGTAGCTTCAAAAAGACTGCCTAAATGCTTCAGAATTTTTTCTTTCACTTCTTCCTCATCCACTTTTTCGACTCCGAGTTCCACATTTAATGTGGTTACCGCTTTACCGCGAATACCGCATGGAATGATATTATCAAAGTATCCTAAGTCAGCATTTACGTTTAAGGCAAATCCATGCATGGTTACCCAACGCGAGGCACGCACTCCTAATGCACAAATTTTTCTAGCAAATGCTGTTCCCACGTCTAACCAAACGCCAGTTTCACCAGCACTACGCCCACATTCTAAACCGTATTCTTGTAAAGTAAGTATAATGGCCTCTTCTAGAAAACGCAGGTACTTATGAATATCAGTAAAGAAATTTTCTAAGTCAATTATGGGGTAACCCACAATTTGCCCAGGTCCATGATAGGTAATGTCACCGCCACGGTTGATTTTATAAAAAGTAGCCCCCTTGGATTCGAGTTGCTGTTCGGATAACAATAAGTTGCTTAAATCACCACTTTTTCCCAAAGTATAAACATGAGGATGTTCTACAAAAAGAAGGTAATTTGGAGTTTCAAGATTAAGTTCTTCTCTCCTATTCCTAATTTTCAAATCAACGATTCCTTTGAACAATTCTTCTTGGTATTCCCAAGTTTCTTTGTAGTCTTTATTTCCTAAATCTTGAAGTTGGATTGTTTTATTCATTTCTTTTTAAAGCTGCAAAAGTTCAGAGCATCAAAGGTACAACCTTTTTGAGAGAACTGCCGAAATATCAAGTTACGGAACTAATCTCAACAAAAAATTATTTAAGCAAGGATGCAACTTTAAAAAAATATTTGATAAACCAATATTATAAATTAGCCCTGATAGCAGCGGCATCCTTTTTTTTTATCTTGTATTATTAGAGCTGTCAAAAAGATATAGCGAATAGCAGGACGACTGCCTAATAAGATTCCGACATTTTTGCTACTGAAAAAGCACATTGCAACTCTACAATTTTCTGACTTAATGACCATGTAACTTTAAGCCAGAAAGACTATCTTTGCACTCTTAAAATTTGATTAAAATGGCATTATCCGAACAAGAAATATTACGTAGGGAGGCACTCACAGAATTACGCAAGTTAGGAATCGATCCTTATCCCGCAAACGAATTTATAACCACCGCTTATTCGAGCGACATCCTTGCCGATTTCGAGAAATACGAAGGAAAGGAAGTAATTCTTGCAGGACGATTAATGGGAAAGCGTATTATGGGGAAGGCCTCATTTGCAGAATTGAAAGATGCCGAAGGGCGTATCCAAATTTATGTTTCTAGAGATGACATTTCGGATGATGAGGAAAAAACGATGTACAACCTAGTTTTTAAGAAACTGTTAGATATTGGCGACTTTATTGGGGTTCGTGGAACAGTTTTCAAAACGCAAGTCGGCGAAATCTCTGTTCATATTTATGGTTTAACGGTGTTAGCGAAAGCTTTAAAACCACTTCCTGTAGTAAAAACGGATGCGGACGGAAAAACATATGATGCATTTGCTGATCCGGAGCAAAGATACCGTCGTCGTTACGTAGATTTAACAGTGAACGACCATGTAAAAGAAACGTTTATCAAGAGAACAAAAATGTTTAACGCGATGCGTTCTTTCTTTAACGATAAAGGATATCTTGAGGTAGAAACTCCGGTTTTGCAACCGATTCCAGGTGGTGCTGCAGCGAGACCTTTTATCACGCACCACAACTCTCTGGACATGCCGTTGTACATGCGTATTGCCAATGAGTTGTACTTAAAAAGATTGATTGTAGGCGGATTTGAAGGGGTGTATGAATTCTCAAAAAACTTCAGAAATGAAGGAATGGACCGCACGCACAACCCAGAATTTACCGCCATGGAAATATATGTAGCCTACAAAGACTACAACTGGATGATGAAATTTGCCGAAGATCTTTTAGAGCATTGCGCGATTACCGTAAATGGAACTGCAGAAGCCACCTTTGGAGCCCACAAAATTAACTTCAAAGCCCCTTACGCTCGTGTTACTATGACTGATTCTATCAAACATTTTACTGATTTTGATATTTCAGGAAAAAATGAAATAGAGTTGTTTGATGCAGCTAGAGCAATGGGAATTGATGTAGACGCTACCATGGGTAAAGGAAAATTAATTGATGAGATTTTTGGCGCTAAGTGCGAAGGGAATTACATTCAGCCAACGTTCATTACGGATTATCCAAAAGAAATGTCCCCCTTATGTAAATCACACCGAGACAATCCAGAATTGACTGAACGTTTTGAATTAATGGTTTGTGGGAAAGAAGTAGCCAACGCTTATTCTGAACTAAATGACCCGATTGACCAAAGAGAACGTTTTGAAGAGCAACTCAAACTGGCTGCAAAAGGAGATGATGAAGCAACTGAATTTATCGACGAGGACTTCCTAAGAGCTTTAGAATATGGAATGCCTCCTACATCAGGAATGGGAATAGGAATGGACCGTTTGATCATGTTTTTGACTAATAATGCCTCAATTCAAGAAGTGTTATTGTTCCCACAAATGAGACCAGAGAAAAAACAGGTTCAAGTGGAACTAGAAGAGGACGAGAAACTAATCGTTGCGTTATTGCAAACTAATGACAACCAAATGGAGTTTGGTTTATTGAAAATTAAATCTGAATTGAGCGGTAAAAAATGGGATAAAGCCATGAAGAACCTTTCTTCTTTAGGATTGACTGAAGTAATCGTAGAAGGGGATGTTAAAGCCTGTCGCTTGAAAGAGTAGATAGAACTTAAGCACATATATTAAAACAGCCGTTTAAAAATCACTTTTTAGACGGCTGTTTTATTTGTTACCACATTCCAACTATTACTTACATTACCCTTTGCAATATTAATACGAAACTGTAACGGTTTTTATATCCATACGTTTTCATAATTATGGTTTCTGGATTTTGGTTTGCTAGTATTTGGAGACATTCCAGGAGATAAACTTGTAAACTTCATCTTATTGAAATTTCCAGACAGCTATTTAATTTTAGTACTAATCGTGCTAATCGTTATTGGCTTACTAGCATTCTTGGTCGAGAAAATAGGAAATTTTGATTTGAATCTAAGTTACGGAAGAATTATAAAAAAACTTAAAGTATGAATTACTGATATGAATACATTAAAAGCCTGACTGCTTTTTATCGACGAATAATATATTCTTATTGTTTGTATCGCTATGTCAGGACAACACATAATTATGACCGTCATTTTTTTACGGTACAAAGTTGTAATTCCGTTTCCAAATTTATCTGATAAACATCAGCATTTATAAAGCTTTTGTTAAGGATTAAACCAATGCGATATATGTCTGTCTTATCTCTATAACATAAAAACAATAAAAATGAAAAAATTAATTATCGCCACATTATTGCTTGTTGGAATATCGAGCTTTGCACAAGAAGGAAATAAAATGGAAAGAAGACAGCATGGAATGGAATTGGAAAAATTCACTTCTGAACAACAAAATGAGTTGAT
>JBLIKQ010000175.1:0-3736 GCA_047635475.1 Porticoccaceae bacterium | reverse complement strand
TGAAATATTAACAGATTCTGACCGTTATAATGAATACATTATGACTGGATTGCGAACTATTTGGGGTGTTTCTTTGGAAAGAATTAAATCTGAATTTGGACAATCCTATTTGGATTATCTTAAGCAACAAGCCCAAAAATTCTTGGACGATGAATTACTTTTTATTGCAAATGACATTTTGAAACCCACAAAAAAAGGGAAATTTTTGACAGATGGGATAGCGTCTGATCTTTTTATCCTGAACTAGTTATAGGATCTGGCGAACTAGTTTCAAGAAAAAGTTTATTTCTTTATTTAAATATAGATAGAAAAAGGATTTACATATATCTTGACTAATAAGAACCATACTGTTTTATATGTTGGTGCAAATAAAAATTTAAAAGACAGAATTGATCATCACATAAATGGAACAGGCGCATTGTTTACAAAAAAGTACAATGCAACTATTTTGATTTATTTTGAAGAGTTTGCAGACTTATCAAATGCCTTTGAGAGAGAAAAACAATTGGAGAATTGGCACAAAGATTGGAAATGGAACTTAGCAAAATTATGTAATCCTGAATTAAAAGATTTATATTTGATGTTATAAAGGTATCTCGAGATGAGATGCTGAAATAAATTCGGCATAAATGATAGCAACTATAGACAACTTTCAAGTCGATTTGTCAAAACCCATTGACATTTCGATTTCATTATCAAATACAGATGATAACCCAATCGCCTGGTACGTCGAAAAACCGCTGATTGAGCCCGTTCGTTTTGGAGAATGGGTAGGGAAAGTATCTGTTGGCATGTCATCTACGAATTTCAATAATATTCTTTTTAACCCTCATGGTCACGGAACGCATACCGAATGTTTGGGGCACATCACACATGCGTTTTATAGCGTGAACCAAGCCCTGAAACAGTTTTTTTTTACTGCAGAATTAGTTTCAGTGGAATTGGATGAGCAGGAAGGTGACTTCGTGATCACGAAGGAGGCGATAGCAAAAGCTTTAAACGGCAAAAAACCCGAAGCAATTGTTATAAGAACTTTGCCCAATGACACCGATAAACTCTCCAGAAAATATTCTCATACTAATCCGCCTTTCCTCGACGAGAAGGCTGCGTTGTTTCTTTGCGACAGCGGAATACAACATTTGCTAATTGACTTGCCAAGTATTGATAAGGAAAAGGATGAGGGAAAACTGTTGGCGCACAAAACGTTTTGGAATGTCACCGATGTGAAAAACTTGAATGCGGATGCTAGATTGGACTGTACTATAACCGAAATGATTTTTGTTCCTGACGCGGTAAAAGACGGGAGTTATCTGTTGAATTTGCAGATGGCGTCTTTTGAGAATGATGCCAGTCCAAGCAAACCGGTTTTGTACACTATAATGGAGGGTCGATGATAAATTTAAAATTATTTTAAAGGATGAATCTGGAAAGTTTTTATAATTATTGCTTGTCCAAAAAAGCTGTGACGGAACACTTCCCTTTTGACGAGGATACTTTGGTGTTTAAGGTCGGTGAAAAAATCTTTGCTTCCTCTTCATTAAGTCGATGGGAAAAAGGGGAACCATCGGTCAATTTGAAATGCAATCCAGAACGTGCAGAGGAACTGCGCGCGCAGTATGATGATATAAAACCAGGTTGGCACGCGAGTAAAATCCATTGGAATACGGTTGCCATAAATAAAGAAGTTTCGGACAGGCTTGTAAAAGAATTGATTGACCATTCCTATGAGTTAATTTATAAAAGTTTAACAAAGAAAAGACGAGAAGAAATTTTCTAATAATAAATACCAATAGTTGACAGTTTAGTGCTGTTTAACGATTTTAATTGTACCGTTGTCAAAAATTTATTTGTAACATTGGGGGTTATAGTATTTTTATTTTACCAAAAATAGTAAAAAAGCAAATGAGCAGATCATTAAATATATTATTAATTGAAGATGACGCAATTGAGGTAATGAAATTCAATAGAGTTTTAAGCACCATGAGTTTTAAGCATAAAGTGATTGAGGCAAACAATGGAGAGGAAGCCTTAGCCGTTTTAAAAGTTAAAGAAATCATACCTGATATTATCGTCCTTGATTTGAATATGCCGAGAATCAACGGAACTGAATTTTTAGCAATCTTGAAGGCGGATGAATGTTTAAAATACATACCAGCGATCATTTTGACCACTTCAAATAACCGAAAAGATGTGATGGAATGTTACAGAATTGGAATTGCGGGCTATGTGTTAAAGCCACTTAAATATGATGATTATGTGAATCGTATTAAAGCATTAGTAGAGTATTGGAGTTCTAACGAACTAATATCAGTGTAAAGTACCTACGGGATTATAAATAAAGCAATAAAGGAATTGGTTATATCTAATTTTGGCGAAGATAAATGGGAGGTTATTAAAGTCAGAAGTGTAATAGACATTGATTTTTTTATAAGCAGCGAACCGGATGATGGCGATATTACTTTTAAGCTAGCGCAAGCAGTTTCTGAAGAAATAGGAATGACATTAAGGGTAGTATTAGTGGCTTTGGAGAATCGTGGGTTCTTAAAACGACTAAGAAAAAATATGGTGGGCTTATGGAAGCCGGTGGAAACGATTTAAAAGAATTTTTGATAAGCTTACCGCTCTTTCATAATCGAGTGATGCTAATGTATCTTAGACTGTCTCCGCCCGAATTATAAGTTAGTGATATCGCTGAGAACCTTAGCAATTTAATTTATTTTTCAAAAAGAGAAGGGTTTTAGGATTTTGTAAGAGGTTTAATTCAAGGATTAGGAAAGATGTATAACACGCCCGTAATTATTAATTTAGTCCAAACTAGGGATGAAGGTAATACATATGAAATTTTTAATATAAGTTGGCAGCACAAGATAGAAAAGCAAGAATTTAATTTTGATGAAGACAGCTTTAATGAGCTATTCCCTTTTTACTTCCTGATTGATTCTGATTTAAAAATAAATGGGATTGGTAAAAGTTTAGCAAAGGCATTGCCATCGATTAAGCTTCATGATAATTTTGCATCGTCTTTTACTGTTAAAAGACCCTATGTTGAAACTTCCACTTTTGAAAATTTAGTTACTGTTCATAATCAATTAGTTGTGATAATAACAGCCTTGGAAACGATTGATTTAAGAGGTCAGTTTCAAGAACATAACGGTTTTATTTTATTTGTAGGCTCACCATGGTTTGTCTCGATGGACAGAGGGTACTGAAAAAGAATTAACAGTTCACGATTTTGCTTTTCACCATCCTTTATTAGACTTACTCCATGCCTTAAAGACCTAAGAAATTGCCACTCAAGAAGTAAAAGAGTTATTAATTGAACTTAAGCCGTTGGCTGTAATTAAATAATTTGCGTTTTAATATTATTTATTGGTCTTTCAAATATAAATTTATTTATAAATTGCACTAAAGTTAAAGCGGTTATAATAGCTAAAATTCTAGTTTTAAAACTTTGAAAAGACTTTGCATAATCTCTTATAATCATAAATTTGTCACACAAATGAGAGAATAAGGTTTCGATACGTTTTCTAGATTTTCTTAAAATATTTGGTTGCTTTTTATAATTAGCTTGATTTATTCTCATTGGCGTTTCCAATCTTATATTTACCGTTTAAATTAAATTTAACTGTATTTTAGAAGACAAATAGCCTCTATCTGCAAGTAACACAAAGTCAGATATTTGTTGTTTAATATTTTTTAAAAAAATGAACATCGTGAACACTGGCTTTCGTAATGT
>JBLIKQ010000174.1:0-3831 GCA_047635475.1 Porticoccaceae bacterium | reverse complement strand
TTGAAACTAGCGAGAGCCATAACTAAAAAGTTTAAAGTGGTATCGTTCTGGGACTCTTTTCATGGTGCTTCTTTGGATGCAATTAGTGTGGGAGGAGAATCTGCTTTTAGAGAGTATATGGGACCGCTAATGCCAGGGGTTGAAAGAATTCCACCTCCAGTTACTTATCGCGGTATTTTCGAAAATAATGAAAGTAAATGTTTAGAATACTTAGAATATGTTTTTGAAAAAGAGGGAGATATTGGTGCTTTTATGGTGGAAACTATTAGGAATACCGATGTCCAAATTCCATCGAAACATTTTTGGACAGCAGCGCGAAATCTTTGCAATAAATACGGTGTTTTACTGATCTTAGATGAAATTCCAATTGCTTTGGGCAGAACCGGGAAAATGTTCGCTTTTGAGCATTATGATATTGAACCTGATATTTTATGTTTGGGAAAAGGTTTAGGTGGCGGTATTTTTCCACAGGCGGCAATAATTACTAGAGATGAATATAACGTTTTTGGCTCTATTTCTTTGGGACATTATACCCACGAAAAAAGTCCTATTGGAGCAATCGCTGGACTTAGCACAATTCAATTCATTGAAGAAAATAAGCTACTAATAAAAGTACAAGAGGATGCTGTTTATATGTTATCCGAATTGTCAAGGTTCCAAGAAAAATTTTCACTCATTGGTGATGTTCGAGGTATCGGTCTTTTGTGGGGCATAGAATTGGTAAAAGACAGAACCACAAAAGAAAAAGCAATCGCTGAGGCCGAAAAGGTAATGTACGGCTGTCTGAAGCGCGGCCTTAGTTTTAAAGTTTCAGCAGGAAATGTATTGCAACTGTCGCCAGCATTAACAATTAGCAGGGACGAGTTGACCGAAGCCCTACAAATTTTAGAAGAAAGTTTAACGATGGTAGAACATCAAAAAATAGAATAAAATGAAAAAATCAATTTTACTGACAAGCCTATTTACTTTATTTTTTTTAGCAATTCAGGCGCAAGAGAAGACAGAAACTAAAAACCCAAAAGTAATTTTAATCACTTTAGACGGTTTGCGTTGGCAAGAATTATTTACTGGAGCCGATGCTAAACTTATTGCTAATAAGGAATATGTTGAAGATACATTAGAGCTTAAGAAACATTTTTGGCGAGCAACTCCAGACGAAAGAAGAAAAGCATTAATGCCCTTTTTTTGGAATGAAGTAGTTAGAATGGGACAAATTCACGGTAATAGAAATTTAGGGAGCAATGTTAATTTAACAAATAGTATGTGGTTTTCGTATCCTGGATATAACGAAATATTATCAGGAGTAGCGGATGATAAACGAATCATGAGTAATGCTAAAATTAATAATCCTAACAAAACAGTCTTAGAGAAAATCAATGATAAGCCGGAATACAAGGACAAAGTAGCTGCTTTTGGTAGTTGGGATGTGTTTCCTTATATTATAAATGAGGAGCGTTCAGGAATTCCTGTAAATGCAGGTTTCGAAACAGCAAAATCCAAAATTATTTCTGAAAGAGAAGTGTTTTTAAATTACCTACAATCTAAAGTTCCGTCACCTTGGGGATCGGTAAGATTTGATGCCTTTACATCAAATTATGCCTTGGAATACATGAAAAAAGAACATCCAGAATTGGTCTATATTTCCTATGGTGAAACGGATGACTTTGCTCATGATGGGAAGTACGATGCGTATTTAAAATCGGCACATACTGCAGATGCTTTGATAGAAGAACTGTGGAGTTTTACTCAAGGCGATCCTTTTTACAAAGACAATACAGTTTTTATCATTTCTACTGATCATGGACGTGGTACTCAGCCATTAAAAACATGGAAAAGTCACGGATCAGATATAGTTGGGGCAGATCAAGTTTGGTTAATTGCATTTGGGAAGGATGTAGATACACTTGGAGAAATAGCATCAAAGGAACAGTTATATAGCAATCAAATCGCACCAACAATATTACACCTTTTAGATGATTCTGCTATGGATACTGAAATGAAAGGAACAGCTCTTGGACTACTTAAAAAGAAATAAAAATGCATGCTAAAAAATCTAACATTCCTTTTGTACTCAACGCTTCACTGGCTGCGTTCGGAGCGTACTTTTGTATGTATGCCTTCAGGAAACCTTTCAGTGTAGCTACATTTGAAGGGATGGAATTATTTCAAATTGATTATAAAATTATTTTAATCATCGCACAAGTATTGGGTTATGCGCTTTCTAAATTTATTGGAATTAAAGTAGTTTCAGAATTAAAAGCAAACCAACGAGTATATTATTTGTTGGGATTAATTTCTATTGCGGAACTGGCTTTGGTTTTATTTGCTTTGGTTCCCAAACCATTTAATGTTATATTCATGTTCCTGAATGGTGTTCCCTTAGGAATGATTTGGGGAATTGTTTTCTCCTATTTAGAAGGTCGAAAATTTACTGAAATATTAGGGGTAGCGTTAAGCACAAGTTTTATAGTTTCTAGTGGTGTAGTAAAATCGGTTGGGCTTTTCGTGATAACCTCTTGGGGATTTTCCCAGTTTTGGATGCCAGCCATTACAGGCTCATTGTTTGTCTTGCCTTTGTTATTTTTTGCTTGGTTATTGGAAAAGATCCCAGAACCTACTAAAGAAGATATTGAGCTGCGCTCAGAACGAATTCCGATGACTGGAAAAGACAGAAAAAAATTGCTTTTGAAATTTGCATTTCCAATAACAATATGGATCTTGTTTTATACTTTTTTGACCTCTTTTAGAGATTTTAGAGATAACTTCTCTCGTGAATTATGGGACTCAATTGGTTATAAAGGCGATATATCAGTTTATTCTAGTTCTGAAACATTAGTTGCTTTCATTGTATTAGTGGTTATAGGTTTTGCATTTTATTTTAAGGACAATATGAAAGCTTTATTATTCTATCAACTTTTACTTTTGACAGGTTCAATCTCATTAGGTTTATCAACCTATTTATTTCACACAGGAAACTTAAACCCATTCAGTTGGATGGTTGTTTCAGGCTTTGGACTATACATTTGTTATGTACCTTTTAACTGTCTACTTTTTGACCGTTTTATAGGAGCTTTTCAGATAAAAGGCAATGCCGGTTTCCTTATCTACCTTGCCGATGCTTTTGGCTATTTAGGCAGCGTTGTTATTTTGTTGTATAAAAATTTTGGACAATCCGGTTTGTCTTGGATTAACTTTTTTGTGTACAGCGCATACTCGGTAGCAGGAATTGGATTTCTAGTAACTATCAGTTCCATACTTTATTTAAATGGAAAATTTAAAATGCATAAAAGAAGTAGTATAAATTATAAATTAGTATTAGATGAAACCAATGTATGATCTTATAGTTGTTGGTAGCGGAGTTTTAGGTACTTTTCATGCTTATCATGCCTTAAAAAAAGGTTTTCAGGTAGCATTGATAGAGAAAGATAAAATGCCGCAGGGGGCAACTATTCAAAACTTTGGACAGGTAGTTCCTTCAGGAATGGACACGAAATGGCAAGGCTATGGAAGAGAAAGTTTAGCGATTTATAAAGAAATTCAAAGTCAATTTGATATTTCAATTCGTCAAAAAGGCTCGGTTTATTTGGCTTCAAATGAGGAAGAAATACAGTTAATAGAAGAGTTGTCAGAAATTAATCAATCGAATAATTACGAGTCTCATTTATTGACGAAAGATCAATGCTTGGATAAATATCCAGGTTTGCATTCCGATTATGTGAAAGCTGGATTATTTTTTCCTGAAGAAGTTACTGTTGAACCCCGAACGATGATTTACAGGTTGCACGAGTTCATGATTCAGAGTATGGGGTTAAAACTAATCCCGAATACAAC
>JBLIKQ010000173.1:0-3840 GCA_047635475.1 Porticoccaceae bacterium | reverse complement strand
AATGACACAAAGTTTTATTTTAAAATATATAAAATTAAATGCTGATTGGCTCTCTCAAAGAACAAAAGATACTGTTGGGAGAGAAGCCGCCATATTGGATGAAGTTCGCTTGTTAAAAATTTGGGAAAGCGTGGAGTGCCCTTATATTGCCTTTGCAATGGAAAAAGGACAAATTGCAGTGTTAATGAAGGACCTCTCTGCATATTTATTACCCGATGTCAAAGAACCCATAGCGCTTCAAACGGAGGCAACAATTCTTGACACTCTAGCATCACTTCATGCAAGTTTTTGGGAATCAATTGAAATAAAAAAATTAGATTGGTTAAAAACCCCACAACAGTATTTAGAAGCTTTGGGTCCTGGAGAGCATCTTACAGATTCATTTGCACCTCCACCTAAAGAAGTATTAGAGGGCATGAACAAGGGGTGGAAATTAGCTCTTGACATACTACCCGAAAAAATTAAAGCAATGTTTTTACAACCTGCTGAAAAAATCTTGGAAAGATGGAAAGACTTGCCAACTACTTTTTTACATGGAGATACAAAACTCTCAAACATGGCGCTAATGCCAGACAACTAAATAGCTGCTTTTGATTGGGCATTTGCAGGTCAAGGACCTTCTAGTATTGATTTGGGATGGTATATTGCCATAAACTCAAGCCGATTAGCCCGAAATAAAGAAGATGTAATTGCATTATACCGTACCTCTTTAGAAGCTCATTTGCAACATCCTATTGAAGAGGAAACTTGGATTAAAATGGTTGACCTTGCGGTTTTTACGGGCGCAAAAATGTTGTTATGGAACAAAGCTCTTGCTTACCAATCAGGAACAGAAAGAGGGAAAAACGAATGGAATTGGTGGATACAGAAATTAAAAATAGTAGTTGCACATGCAAACTAACTAGTCCAATACGTAACATAGCTTTGCAAATACTAAATAAAAAGGATATCATAAAGTTCTCTATAAACTGGAAAGTGTACGCATAAGAAATAGGGATTTAATTGGATAAAATAAAGATGCGCTATACACCGGGAAAAAAGCACTTATAAACTGCTGCTTTTTATTTATAATACTACTGTATTCCATTAAAAAACAACCAATCATTTAATTTAGAACCTAAAATGAATTTTACAAAACCATTAAAAATTATATTCGCAATAGCTCTTCTTTTGCTTTTTAGTAATGCGCTATTTAGCCAAAAAACAACGCCAAAGAAAAGGACAATCGAACCCGACCATACCATTACATCAAAAATAATGGAGAAAGAATATCAATTATATATTTCGTTCCCAAAAAGCTATAATACTCGTGATACCATTTCATACCCCGTATTATATGTTCTAGATGGTCATTATTCTTACCCATTTTTTAAAGGGGTGCAAAACCTAATGAATCCTTCAAAAGAGCTTGAAGAATTTATCATTGTAGGTATTCGTGAAGGACCTAATTTCGAATCTTGGTTAATTAACAGATCCTACTACTTTACGCCATCAAGAGACACTATTTGGGAAAAAGACGCAGAAAAAAGATATCCAATTTCAAAAGGTTCTTTAACAACTGGTGGCGCAGCAGAATTTCTAGCATCCATCAAAACAGAGATTGTTCCATTTATAGATAAAAACTATAAGACAAATAATGACAGAGGAATTACCGGATGGGCATTCGGGGGGTTATTTACGGCCTATTGTTTTATAAACTCAGATGGATATTTTACTCGATTTGGCATAAACACCCCCACGCTCTGGTGGAATAATAATGAAATATTAAATCAAGCCATTTTAAAATTCTCAGAAAATGAAACTTGGGACCTACCACCAACCAAAGTATTTATCTCTGTTGGAACCATAGACAAACCTTCTATGATTCCTGCAATCGTAGCATTTTGTACCCAACTTGAGAACCGTGCATATAAAAACATAGACATAGAACAACATATATTTGATAAGGAAACGCATGTGTCAACATTACCAGCAAGCACAAGCAGAACACTTTTTGTTTTGTATGGAAAAAAATAGCGTAAAAGGTGCATCTTAAAACAATATTTGGTGCGATATCCTGCTCGGAAATTTTTGGAGATTCCTTGTGTTTCGCTCTATTTTTAATACGTGCGTTACTTGCAAATAGCACAAATATTAAACAAGCACGTAAAACTTTGGTATAACCAGCTAATAAATAGATGCTAAAATTCAGTTGTAAAGAATTTGAATAAAATAATGAACAGTGAATACTACATAAAAATAACATCAATTTTAATGATCAATTTAAAGTAAGTTCTTTTAAAAAAATTGATTGCTAAACTTTCAATATAACCAAAATCATGAAGTAGACATTACTAATTTAAACTCTTCTTCCTTCCACAACTATTTTGGCACAAGAAAAAAAAAATTCACTAGAAATTGTTCAATTATTAAAGGAGGATGATCACACCTTGCAAACCAATCATAGTAAAAAGCATAGAGCGCTCTGCACAGACAATTACTTGCTTTCTGAAGACGGAGAGATCTTAAGAATGGAGGATGAAGCAGCTTTTTACAAAAAAGGCGCACATAAAGTTTTTGAGAGAAAGGATGACTTCGATTTCAAATACATCGGGATATTTGAAAATACAGCGTATGCTGTTGACTGGCTAAAAGCTGATTTTGTTGATAATGGTAATTCAACCGAAAATAATTGGACTGAGAGTGTGATTTTTAAAAAAAATTAAAGGCACCTGGAAAATTGAACGAATACATTCTACACTAATTAAATTAAAATGATTAATCATAAAAAATAAACAGAAAAGACATAACGATAGCCGACATTCAAATTAATGATAAAGGGAGTATTTATGTTGGAGATATTTTAGGTAATCATGTTCAGAAATTTCGATTAAGCAAAAGTGAATAGAATAAAAACGAACGCACAACAAGGGCTATAAGTAATTAATAATGCAAGCTACTTTAAAAAAAACCTAGCGAATTTTCTATTCAGTTTGTATTTACTAACTTGGGCGCTTAAAATACCCCATTAGTCATATGGAAAAAGTTAAAACTAACCGATATGAATAAAATAATACGAACTTCAATTAGCATAATTTTTGCTTGTAATTCAATTTTCGGACAAACTACCGATGAAAAGTACTCAGAAGACGTAAAATCTGTAGACACAATAATAAAAGCATATTATGATGTTGTTTCTGGTTCAAGTAGTGATCCTTGGGAATTTGAGAGAGATACGTATATTCATTCTAAAAATGCTCATATAATCTTCTTAGATGAAAAAGGGAAAGCTGAATTAGTCACATTGGAATCATTACAAATCGATTCAAGGCTATCTGACAGAAAAGATTTCTATGAAAAAGAACTAAAAAGAAAAGTTAGTCAATTTGGAAATATCGTTCAAGTTTGGAGCGCATATGAAGTAAGAAACGAACCGGAAACCACAACAAATAATAGAGGATTGGTTAGCATTCAACTTCATTATGAACAAGGCAGGTGGTGGATAGATAGTTGGACGAACCAAATGGAATCGGATAAAAACTCATTAGTAACAACATTTTTAACGAAGGAATAAAAAACTTTTACTAACAGTATATTACCGTTAGGAAACATTACTAACATACGAAACATACACTATGAAAATACGATACCTTTTTGCGCTTATATTGCTTTCGAGTTGTACAGAATCACAAGATTTAACTTGTGTTGATTTTAAAATTGGAACATTTAAAGGTGAAGCAACAAACTATCAAATGCCGACTTTAATTGTAGAGCGGTTTGAAAAAACTCAAAAAGAATTTGCTGACGGTGTATTAAGGTCGGAGGCAAAAATCAAATGGAAGTCAGAATGTAATTTTGAAT
>JBLIKQ010000172.1:0-3853 GCA_047635475.1 Porticoccaceae bacterium | reverse complement strand
CAATCTCAATATCCAAACAAATCTAAAATAAAATTTTAACAAAATAATAACTATCGTTTGTATATACAAATAAAAAAACTGTTACATTTGTACCAACAAATAATAGAAGGCTATTATGAAGATAGAGGATGAAATAAAAAGTAGTATATCATTAAAGCTTGCAACAAAAGTCGTTTTGAATGTTTTGCACACACAAAATATAATTAATGAAAAATTTAATGTAGTTCTAAAACCATATGATTTATCAGGAGAGCAATATAATGTTTTACGAATATTAAGAGGGCAAAAAGGCAATCCTGCTAATATGAATATGATACAAGAGCGAATGGTTGCAAAAACAAGCAACACTACTCGTTTAGTTGATAAATTATTACTAAAAAACTTAGTCACACGAAATGTATGTCCAGAAAACCGGAGAAAAATCGAAGTAACAATAACTCACAAAGGATTACAAGTTTTAACTGAATTAGACCCTAAAGTTATCGAACACGAGAATTATTTCTGCAACAATTTAAAAACCGCAGAATTAGAACAATTAAATATATTACTAGAAAAATACAGAAATCAACAAATTCTATAAAAATATGAATACATTTTTAGATAAACAAAATTGGCGTTACGCCACCAAAAAATTTGATGCGGCGAAAAAAATATCAGCATCGGATTTAGATTTTCTTAAAGAAGCAGTTCGTTTGAGCGCCTCCTCTTATGGATTACAACTTTATAAAGTAATAATTGTTGAAAACCCAGAACTAAGGGCACAGTTACTGCCTGCCGCTTTTGGACAAACGCAAGTTACAGATGCGTCCCACCTATTTGTTATTGCAAGTCAAATGAACGTTGGAAACACAGAAATCGATGCTTACTTGGAAAACACTAGTAAAATAAGAAATCTTCCCATTGAAGCCTTGTCTGGATACGGAGGTTTCATGAAAGGAACAATTAACGCAATGTCAGAAGACATGAAAAGTAATTGGACAGCAAAGCAGACCTATTTGGTTTTAGGAAATTTAATGAACGCTGCTGCTGAATTAAATATTGATTCCACACCGATGGAAGGTTTTAATCCAGTACAATTTAATGAAATTTTGGGATTAGATAAACTAAACCTAAATACTGCCTTAGTTGTACCAGTTGGGTACCGCCATGAAGAGGATGCTACACAGCACCTCAAAAAAGTTAGAAAATCAAACGAGGATTTATTTATTACACTATAATTATTAACACAAAACAAATTAACAAATGAAAAATTTAAAATCAATTGCTTTTGCATTAGTAGTAGTATTATCTACTTTATCGGTAACAGCACAAACTAAAAAAATAGACGCCTCAACAAGCACTCTTAACTGGGTAGGTAAAAAAGTGACTGGACAGCACGAAGGTACCGTAAACATTAAAGACGGTGCACTAGTATTTGCCGGGAAAAAATTAACAGGAGGAACTTTCACCGTTGATATGACATCTTTGACTTCTACTGATCTATCAGGAGAATACCAAGGGAAATTAAACGGACATTTGAATTCAGCAGATTTCTTTGGAACTGAAAAATTTCCAATATCTACATTAGTATTCAAAACTATAGGAGCAAAAGCAAAAGACGTTTATGCAGTAACTGCTGATTTAACAATAAAAGGAAAAACAAATCCTGTAACATTCGATATTGCAGTTAGTGGAAATACAGCCTCTACAAAATTTAAAGTAGACAGAACTAAATATGACATTAAATACGGTTCAGGAAGCTTCTTCGACAACTTGGGAGACAAAGCAATATCGGATGACTTTGAATTGGCAGTAGCTTTAAAATTCTAATACTTTTATTATAGTTTATTTATTATTCATCCTAAAGCGCGCTCATGGATAAATAAATAAAGACTTTTAAAAAATGTAACAAAAAAGATCTAAAATGGACAATTTTTTTATTTTAATCTTATTTGAATAGTCAAATAACATTCATATATTTGTACCATGAAAACAATAAAAAAGAATACTTGGTGGTGGAAAAATTTACGTCAATTGTCGTGAACTAAGCTCCTATGGTATCATTAACTATAAATACAAAAGGCTTGTCATCACGACGAGCCTTTTTTTTGTAAACAATTTTCACTTTTCATCCTATTAAAAACCCTAAAAATTATTCAATTTGAAGTTATTTACACTAAATACAAAATACAAACAAATACTTGCTGACACTATGACCCCAGTCAGTGTGTACCTAAAAATACGTGATAAATTCCCAAACAGCTTACTTTTGGAAAGTAGTGACTACCATGGGAGTGATAACAGTTTTTCATACATCTGCTGCAATCCGATTGCATCTATAAAAATAGGAAACGAAACTATCTTCAAATCATATCCTGACGGTACTTCAGAGAAAATTGCAATCGACGAAAATACTAATATTCCTGCAGTGATTCAAGAGTTTTCATACCAATTCAAATCAGAGAAAAACGATTTCAAATTTATTAATAATGGATTGTTTGGTTATATTTCTTACGATGCCGTTCGTTATTTTGAAAAAGTGACCGTTGCTAAAAAAGACAATAGTATTTCAATCCCTGATGTGTATTATGCCGTTTATCAAAATATTATTGCGATAAACCATTTTAAAAATGAGGCTTATATTTTCTGCCACAGTCTAGAAGGAGAAAACAATATATCAGAGATTGAGCAGCTATTGCAATCCAGAAATATTGCTTCCTATAAGTTTTCCAAAGAAGGTGAAGGTTTTTCTAATCTTACAGATGCCGAATTCAAGCACAATGTGTCTTTGGCTAAAAAACATTGTTTTCGTGGTGATGTTTTTCAACTGGTATTGTCTAGAAGATTTACCCAAGGTTTCAAAGGAGATGAGTTCAACGTATACAGGGCGCTACGAAGCATAAACCCCTCACCTTATTTGTTCTTTTTTGATTATGGTGATTTTAAAATATTTGGTTCTTCTCCCGAAGCCCAAATTATCGTACAAGACCGAAAAGCAGAAATTCATCCTATTGCAGGAACTTTCAAAAGAACCGGTGATGATGAAAAAGATGCAGTTCTCGCGAAACAACTATCTGAAGACAAAAAAGAAAATAGCGAACATGTGATGCTGGTAGATTTGGCTCGAAATGACTTAAGTCGCAATGGACACAATGTAAAGGTGGAAAAATATAGGGAAGTGCAATTCTTTTCTCATGTAATACACTTGGTTTCAAAAGTGACAGGCCATCTACATGAAAAAGCGACAACCATGCAAGTGGTCGCCGATACCTTTCCTGCCGGAACGCTAAGTGGAGCACCAAAACACAGAGCGATGCAACTCATCGAGGAGTACGAAAAAACAAACCGAAATTTTTATGGCGGTGCTATTGGTTTCATGGATTTTGAAGGGAACTTTAACCACGCCATCATGATCCGAACTTTCCTCAGCAAAAATCATCAATTGCATTCACAAGCAGGTGCCGGAATCGTTGCTAGCTCAGATGAAGAGAGCGAAATGCAGGAAGTTTATAATAAGTTAAGAGCGTTAAATAAGGCATTAGATGTTGCGGAAACAATATAAAAAATTAGTGGTCAGTTTTCAGTGATTTAGTATCAGTGTGCAAAACCTGAAACTTTAAACTTTAAACTTTAAACAAAAAAACAAAATGAAAAAAATACTAGTCATAGACAATTACGATAGTTTCACTTACAACCTAGTGCATTATCTTGAAGATATGGATTGCGAAGTAACCGTCTACAGAAATGATGAATTTGATATCGACGAAATCGCGATTTTCGATAAGATATTACTTTCTCCTGGCCCTGGAGTACCCGAGGAAGCTGGTTTATTGAAAGAAGTTATCCGCAAATATGCGTCTACCAAAAGTATCCT
>JBLIKQ010000171.1:0-3875 GCA_047635475.1 Porticoccaceae bacterium | reverse complement strand
TTTTTTCTTCAGCTATAAGTTTATAAATGAGCTTGCGTTAGGAATTGAAACATTTGTTTGAACTCTTTTTTATTTTTCAGAAAAAAAGCGAGTGTATAAAACCTGTTATAATGCCCAAAAAAATTATTTATCTTTTTAAAGTTAACTATAAATATTCTAAAATCCTTTTAATTTCAATCTTTTTTTTAGCAAAATCAATTTTTTATTGATTTTTTTTCTGAGGATTCGTTTGGGTAAATTAATAGGAAACAATGGTACTAAAAAAACACTCAAGAAATACATCTTAAGTGTTTTATAAAAGAACATAACTTTCACAAGTTATTGTTTGATTAATTTAGAAGTTCCTATTGCCTTGTTAACCTGATATTTAATTAAATAAATACCTGAAACTAATTAAGAGCCGTCTATAAATTAGCTATTTTGTTGGAGTTTAGGCTCATTATTTTTTTACCTAATACCTTGTAAATTATTTCTTAATATTTGTAATTGCTTTTTTAAAGTTAGTCTCTGGCATTTTACAAGTACCATTTACACAAACATAAATAAAAGTTTCATCTTCGTTAAACTTATAAGCTAACAAAGGCAATGTGTTATTTTCTTTATTTGTGCCTGCAATTAAAATATTAGGATAGTACTTCTTGATTAACCGCTCATTTACTAATGATGCAGCGTCTCCAGCAACAACAACTTCATAAAATGGTTTTGTGAAGTTGGTCATTAAATTTAGCCAATTACTATAGTTAGCAGGATTCCTTTTTACATCTTCCTTTAAATTATTAAGCATTTGTTCTGAAGTGTTTAAATAGTTTTGATCAGCATAGTAATGCCCTAATTTAAACAAACTATTAGCTATGATAGCGTTTGAAGAAGGAATTACACCATCTACAACTTCATATTTTCTTGCAATTAAATTTTCATCTTCTTTCGAAGTAAAATGAAACATTCCATTCTTTTTATCAAAGAAATTAACAAATAAATAATCTGTTATTTTTTTTGATGAAGTAAGCCATTTTTCATCTAATGTAACTTCATATAAAGAAATAAAAGTGTGTATCACGGTTGCATAATCTTCCGCATATGCATTAATCGTACTTTTACCATTTTTAAAATTCCGATTTAAGCCCCCCCCTTTTCTTAATTGATTTTTTACTAGAAAGTTTGCGTTTTTAAGGGCAATATCTAGATGTTCTTTAGTACCAAAAGCCCTGTAAGCGTCTATATAACCTTGAATCATTAGCGCATTCCATGAAGTAAGAACTTTGTCATCTAAATTGGGTTTACTCCTTTTATTCCTTGCCGCTTTTAAAACTTTTTTCCATTTAGTAATCTTATTATTTAAAGCTACTAACGTAATTTTTTGTTCTTTTGAAAAGGCAACTTTTGATTGATTTCGAATTAAAACATAGGTGTCTTTTTCCCAAGCCCCATATGCATTTACATTGTAAAATTCTTTAAATAGCTCAAAATCGTTTCCTAATAGTTCTTCTAACTCGTTAACTTTCCATTCATAAAAAGCACCTTCTTCCTTTACCCCTAATTTATTTTTACTGTCTGCATCTAAGGAAGAATAAAATGCGCCATTCTTAGTTGTTAGTTCTTCTTTTACAAAATTTAAGGTTTCAAAAACCACATTTTTATACAATTCATTTTTAGTTTTTAAATATCCCTTAGCATATAAACTTACTAATTGCGCATTGTCATATAGCATTTTCTCAAAATGTGGAATGTGCCATTTTTGATCTGTAGCATATCGCGAAAATCCACCACCTACATGATCATAAATTCCTCCATAAGCAATTTTAGTAAGTGTATTATTAATATAGCCTTCTATGGATTTATCATTAAATTGATGGCTATATCTCAATAAGAATTCTAAAGAATTTGGCATTGGAAATTTTGGTGCACCCATAAATCCTCCATAAATAGTATCTATTTGAGTTTTCCAAACGTGTACTGCTGCACTTACTTCTGTAGCTAAAAAATTTGGAACTTCTTTATTCAACTTGATTAATTGAGATTCCTGAACTCCCTTTGTTAAATTTTCAGCAAATTTTATGGCTCTCTCTGGTTCTTCTTTGTATAAATTAGAAATATTAATTAACACTTTTTCCCATTGTTTTTTTGTGAAATAAGTGCCCCCAAAAATAGGTCTCCCATCGGGAAGCGCTATACAATTTAGAGGCCAACCACCGCTACCCGTCATCAATTGAACAGCATTCATATACACTTTATCAACATCTGGTCTTTCTTCTCTGTCTACTTTTATATTGATGAAATTAGCATTCATAATCTTTGCAATAGAATCGTTTTCAAAACTCTCTTCTTCCATTACATGGCACCAATGGCAGGCAGAATACCCTACAGAAATAACAATTAATTTATTTTCTTTTTTTGCAAGTGCTAATGTTTCTGGATTCCATGCTTTCCAATTTACCGGATTGTATGCATGCTGCAATAAATAAGGACTTGTTTCATGAATTAAGTCGTTACTTTTTTTATCATTTGTTTTTTCTTTCGTTGAACAGCCGATGATAAATAGTAAAAAAACACAAAAAGAAAAATTTTTAATAATTGTTTTCAATAGGAGTAAAATTTAAGAAATAAAGGTATTGATTTTTAACTCAGAACGACAGCGAAACATAAACTTTTATGGCATAAAAAAACGCTCAAAAGTTAATTTGAGCGTTTAATTAAAATATAAGTAAATAAATAAAGCTACTGTTTAATAAATTTTGCTGTTCCTGTAGCATTATCTGTACTGTACTTTATTAAATACATACCCGAAGCTAAATTAGAAACATCTATAGACTCAGAAGACTTATTAATATTTAAACTCATTACTTTTTTACCTAACACATTAAATATTTGTGCATTTTTAATTGTACTTGCTGCAGAAATATTTAATCTACTTGACGTCGGATTAGGATACATAGATATATTTAATAATTCGTTGTCTGAAACACTGGCAGTACCAGCTACATACATATAAACATTATCTAAATAATACACACCAGTTTTTCCAGCTTGCGTAATTAGAAATTGTTTAATAGCTCCTCTATCACCATCTAAAGCAAAATCTTTAGATTGCCAATTTTTGATTTCAGATTGACTATCAATTGGATTCGAAATATCTAACGCATTTACTTCCCCAGCTTCTCCAGGATGATTTGATAATTTAGGGTTCATAACTTGACCTTCTACCCAATCAACAGCTAACCAATAATCCATATGTAAATGAGTCATGTTACTTGCATCTAAATAAGTATCTAAGTCTATACCTATAAAGTTAGCTCCAGTTATCTTTAAAACTTTATTCCCAGCGATAGTAACTTCTTCAAAAAGTGAATCATCCCAACCCACATTAGAAATTGTAGCAGAAGCTGTAAAAGCTTCACTGTATAATGAAATAACATTATTTGCAGCATAAGTTGCTGGAGTTGAAGGAGCATCAGTTGGCGCTTCAACTGCAGGAGGAACATCTGATAAACCTTTAAGATTTTTTATGTAAAAAACCCTACCATCTGGTGTTCCAAAAGTATCTGCAGCAGTGTTCCAATTGATATGCAACGCGAAATCACTATAGTTACCGTTTGCTGGTACTTTACCATCCAAGCTTTTGTCAAAAGTAAAAGTTAAAGTTTCCCAACCTTCTCCGCCATGGTCTGCAGAAGTAACTGAATCTGGAGCACCTGATACACCACCTTGTGCTTTTGGTGCAATTGTTATTGCTGTATTTGAGTAAACATCTAATTGCATAGACAACTGTGTATCGGAAGTCAAAGTATAATTGCTAGTTAAAACAACGTTTATACCTTGCCAAATTTGACCTGAACCATCAGTACTTGTTATTTTAACTACCTGAGTCGTTGCATCGG
>JBLIKQ010000170.1:0-3884 GCA_047635475.1 Porticoccaceae bacterium | reverse complement strand
TATAGTAGTGATTCCTTTGGCCAAACAAATTTGAATAATGCTTTGTGCTAAAGGTATTTTGGGGTAAATCATTAAAATTTAGTTTAAAGTTTAAGGTCTCAACGTATAAAATTGTTTGACACCTCAACCAAAAGCAAAGTTACAAACTTGCTCTTTATTTTCGATTTATTTTAGCTGATTTTTCTTAATTTTGAAAACAAATAATTACTCTATGGAAATCAAGTTAAGAGCCTATAAAACCGAGGATACTCAAGCGATATTGGATATTATCAATTATAATATTTTGAATTCAACTGCCTTGTATGATTACAATATAAGAAGTTACGAGCAACAGCAGGCAATTTTAGAAGAAAAAATAGCGAAACAATTTCCCGTTATTATAGCAGAACTAAACGGTGTTGTTGTGGGTTTTGGAATGTATAGTGATTTTAGATTTCGTGAAGCTTACAAATTCACTGTAGAGCATTCTGTTTACGTGAACGATGATTTTCACGGTAAAGGAATTGGCAAAGTTTTACTTCAAGAATTAATCCGGCTAGCAAAAAAACAAGGCTTACATACTATGATAGGAGTGATTGACGCCGAAAATCAAAGCAGTGTAGACTTTCATGAAAAATTCGGGTTTAAAACAGTGGGAATAATTAAAGAATCAGGATTTAAGTTTGACCGCTGGCTGCATTCTGTTTTTATGCAATTAATTTTAGAATAAAAAAATGCTAATTGACTACTTATTTCTAAAATCAATTAGTAGTCAATTAGCGTTAAAATATAGTTTCCCTACTATCAAGCTTTAATCCAATCAACTACAGAAGCATCTGTTGGTAATGTTTGTGGAGCAATTACTTTTTCTAATTCTCCATTTTCGTTGATCAGGTATTTTTGAAAATTCCATTCTACAGCCGAATCCTGCAATCCGTTTTTCGCTTTTTGCGTCAAAAACTGATAGATAGCGCACATATCACCTCCTTTTACAGAGACTTTGTCCATCATAGGAAAAGTCACACCATAATTCATTTGGCAAAAAGAAGCAATTTCTTCATTTGTTCCTGGTTCTTGAGAACCAAAATTATTTGCAGGAAATCCCACGATCACAAAGCCTTTATCTTGATATTCTTTATAAATAGCTTCTAAATCTTTGTATTGACGGGTCAGTCCGCATTTAGAAGCGGTGTTTACAATCATTATTTTTTTTCCCTTTAGACTTGAAAAGTCAAAGCTGTTCCCTGATAAATCTTCTACCTTAAATTGATAGATATTTTGTTTTGTCATAGCTATTTCTGTTTTATATAATTCTACTTTTTTCTCTTGTGCCTGATTTTGGCAACTAAAAAACAATAATGCTAAGCAAGCCACAAAGAATAAGTTTCTCATAATTATATTTTTCATAAAATTAGATAAATTCAAAACAATTGATATCTCATTTCTGTTTTATTTTAGCTCAACGAATGTTAAATATAAATACCACATTTGCCAAAAAGTTTGTCTAGATTTGCGATTGAAAACTAAACAAGTATGAGCCAAGACGAATTATTAGTATTAATTTATAAGAAAGACGAACGAGCATTTACACACCTATATGATATGTATTCAAAAAGTCTATTTTCAGTGATTAACGTTCTAGTAAGAAATAGAGAAGAAGCTGAAGATGTACTTCAAGACGTATTTGTTAAGATCTGGAAAAACATTGATTCTTATAATGATAGTAAAGGACGTTTCTATACCTGGATATTAAATATTGCTCGCAATACCTCAATAGATAAGCTTCGTTCTAAAAACTTTAACAACAGTCAAAAAAACCTTTCCTCAGATAATTTCGTACATCTGTTAGACGACAGTAATAAACTGGTTAATAAGGTGGATACGATAGGAATTCAGGAATTTGTAAAAAGATTGAAACCCAAATGTATCCAGATAATAGACTTATTGTTTTTTAAAGGCTATACCCAACAGGAAGCTTCGGAAGAGTTGGAAATTCCTCTCGGAACGGTAAAAACACATAATAGAAATTGTATTAATGACTTACGAAATTATTTGAAAGTATAATGGAAAATAAAGAATATATAGAATCAGGTGTTTTAGAACTCTACGTTTATGGTTTACTCAGTGAAACCGAAAATGAAGAAGTTAATAACATGGCAAAAAATAATCCTGAGATAAATGCAGAAATAATTGCCATCGAAAAAGCAATTGTGTCTTTATCCTCCAGTTTTGCACCTTTTCATTCGGTTGAAATTTATGAGAAGATTAAAGCTAAACTAGAGCTAAAACATAAAGAAGTAATTCAATTAGAGCCTTCTCGCAATTGGGCACAGTACATCGGCTGGGCAGCTGCCATACTATTGTTAGTAGGTATAGGTTTCCAATACAATCAGTTAGAACAAACAAGCAATCAGGTTGTAAATGCAACAACTGAGAAAGTAAAAGTAGAACTAGAGCTGCACCAACTAGAGCTTAAAAACAAAGAAAGCGAAAGCAATTTAGCTATCGTAAGAGATACTAAAAATACAGTCGTAGCGCTTGGTGGACAAGCCGTTGCACCAGAATCCTCTGCCAAAGTATATTGGAATAAAGAAACTCAAGTAGTTTATATAGATGCTGCCGGAATGCCGGAACCTCCCAAAGGAATGGTGTATCAAATTTGGTCCTTAAAGTTACAACCCCAACTCACACCCACGAGTATTGGTTTATTGTCTGACTTTACTGCCAATGATTCAAAAATATTCGCTGTGGATAAAACAGCAGACGCAGAAGCCTTTGCGATAACGCTTGAGCCCGCTGGCGGAAGTCTAAGCCCTACAATGGAGCAATTATACACCTTAGGAAAAGTATAATTTTTAGTAATTATATAAATTACAATCACAATTATATCAAAAGCAGACTTTCATTTGAGAGTCTGTTTTTTTTTGTTTATTAAAATACAACTCGCTGTGTATAGTTAGTTTTTGATGATCATTTTTCGTCAGTTCGAGTAATTTCCGATAGAAAATTTTATCGATAACTAGAAAAATTTTATTAAAAATGGTTCTCGATACAGGTCGCTTCGAGGCCTAATTTTTATTCTAAAAAAAAGTAATACAAATGAAGTTATGTTTGAGGTTTTAAGTCGAATTCAATTACAAACTTAAATTGCTGTTATTTACGAGCTTCAATTGCCCTTAGCTTCCACAGTCGAGCGTCAAATGTTTGAACAATATGTAAAAAGAAAAGCTGTTTGAGCGGAGCGAGTTCTTTTCTTTTAATATTCGAAAACTAATTTGACCGACGAGGAAGTTCAGACTTGATTTTTTTGTTTCTTTTTTGATCAAGCAAAAAAGAAAATTAGAACTACTTAATTTTTCACTTTCAAGAAAACCTAATTGGTAGCGCGAGGCGTACCGATAAGTTTTGTTCCATATTACTGCACAAAAAACGTTCGAACTGAGGTTTTTAATTAGTACATTCAATGGGCTAATGTAGATTTTTATTATAATAAAAACAGCCACACACGAGAACTTAATGAAACTTACTTTCCTCCAGAAAACCATAACAGCCTAAAGTATATTATATTTGCACTTTTATTTATTAAATGAGCTACACCCTACTTTCCTCTCCCTTACAAGGATTTACCGACTTTCGTTTTAGAAATGCCCAAAACAAGATCTTTGGAGGTATTGATACCTTTTATGCGCCTTACATCCGTTTGAACGGAAAAATGGTTATTAAATCCTCCTATCAACGTGATTTATTACCAGAGAATAATAATACCCTTGAAATGATTCCGCAAATCATCACGAACGATGCCGATGAGTTTTTATTTGTCTCTAAATATGTTCAGGAATTGGGATATAAAGAATTAAACTGGAATTTAGGTTGTCCCTACCCCATGGTAACCAAATGTGGTATGG
>JBLIKQ010000169.1:0-3915 GCA_047635475.1 Porticoccaceae bacterium | reverse complement strand
GGCTATGACGTAAAAGTAAGATAATTCTAATTAATCAAAGTTTACATGAGGTTAAATGCATATATTTGCCTCCTTTGAAAAATAAAACCCAAAAAACATTTTTAATGAAAAAAATAGTCCCGTTTTTAATTGCTATTCTCTTGTTTTCCTGTGCTGATAGAAAAGATCTAGTTTACTATCAGGGTATTGACAGAATTGCTGCGCAGGAGAAGTCTAATTCTTACGAAATTAAAATACAACCAGATGATTTATTGATGATCATTGTATCTGCCGAGGATCCTGAGATTGCCGTGCCTTTTAATTTACAGTTGATTTCTGTTCAAAGTCCAGGTAGACTTAATACTGCGACTCAGCTAGGAACCATGCAATTGTATTTAGTTGATGCAGCTGGGTTTATAGAGTTTCCTGTATTGGGTAAATTAAAAGTAACTGGGGTAAGCCGTTCAGAGGTTCTTCAAATGCTGCAACAAAGAATAGGGATGTATATTAAAGACCCAATAATTAATCTTCGTTTAATGAACTTTAAGATTTCGGTACAGGGGGAAGTAGGCATACCAGGTACTTATGGTGTAGATTCAGAAAGGATTACCTTGATTGAAGCCCTAAGCAAAGCCAAGGATTTGACAATTTATGGAAAAAGGAATAATATTTTGATTATTAGAGAGGTTGACGGAATAAAATCCTATAACAGAGTAGATATCACCAAAGCGGATTTTATCAATTCCCCTTTTTACTATTTGGCCCAAAATGATGTGGTGTACGTGGAGCCTAATAAAAACAAATTAAACGGGGCTGCAATTGGCCCAAATACAGGAGTAATTGTGTCATCGGTCTCTTTACTGATAGCTTTAATTACATTAATAATAAGATTTTAATTTTTTTACATGGAAAATAATTTCGGCGACGATTTAGAAAATGACTTTGATGTTAGGGCTGTTTTTGATAAGTACTTAATACAATGGAAATGGTTTGTATTTGCGATTTTCATTTGTTTATTCGTAGCTTTCTCATATTTAAGATATACGATTCCTCAATACCGGGCTTCCACGATTATTTTAGTGAAAGATGATCGAAAAGGGGGTATGATGTCGGAGTTGTCCGCCTTTGCCGATATGAGCTTGGCGATGGGTGATGTGGCCAGTAATGTGGATAATGAAATTGAAATTTTGAAGTCTCGCACTTTGGTTGAAAGTACTGTGAGAAGGCTAAACCTGAGGACTCGGTTTTTTGTTGAAGGAAATATTGTAGATCGTGAAATTTATAGCAATGGACCTGTTAAAGTGGATGTCACCGATAAATTGGATATTCCATATGAAAAGAATGTCAGTTTGACATTTTTGAAGCTTACTCCAGATACATTCGAACTAGTAGTTGAAGAAACTAGTGATACTACAGCAATAATATTGGGAGATAAAACGAAATTTAGATTTGATGAGGAAATTAGAACTGTTTGTGGGACACTAACTATTAGTAAGTCTAAATTTTACGATACGTTCTTTGGGGATGATATTAATTCTCTTAAAATAGTAGTTAGTCCTTTTGACGATGTTGTTGAAAGCTATAGAGGAGGAATGGAAATTTCTTCCGTCAGTAAAACAAGTAGTATTGTTCAAATTTCTATAAAAGATGCGGTTGTAAAGAGAGCGGAAGCTTTTTTAGATAATATCGTTCAAATTTATAATGAAGACGCAGCCGCTGATAAAAATTTTATTTCTGAAAACACTTCAATATTTATAGCTAATAGATTGAAATTGATAACTCAGGAGTTAGATGGGGTCGAGGAGGATGTTCAAAGTTTTAAGAAATCTAATAACTTGACCGATATTGAGTCTGAAGTCAAACTTTTTATCGAAGGTTCCAATGAGTACGAAAAAAAGGGAGTAGAGGCAGAAATTCAAATCAATGTAGTGCATTCCATGCTGGATTTTATGAAAGAAAGTACGAGTGTAGAATTATTACCGAGTAATATTATTTCTGGTGAGGGAGATGCTTCTGGACTTATCAGCTCATACAATCAATTAGTTTTGGACCGCAATAGGGTTTTGAAATCAGCTACCTTATCGAATCCGTCCGTAATTAAGATGGACCAACAAATTGCCTCTTTAAAAAGCACTGTTCAGACCAGTTTACTGCGTTTGCAATCCAGTTTAAATATCAAAAAGAGGGATCTAGACAGGGAGGAAGGTATATTGAATGCCAAAATAGGAAAAATACCGGTACAAGAGCGTAAATTTAGATCGATTGCGCGCCAACAAAAAGTGAAAGAGGAATTGTATCTGTATTTACTGCAAAAAAGAGAAGAAACTGCTATTTCTTTGGCGGCTACTGAGCCAAATGCCAGAGTGATAGACACAGCCAAAGCTATTAAGATACCAGTTTCACCTAAAGGATTGCAGGTTTATTTAGTGGGTCTAGTAATTGGTTTTTTAATTCCGTGTGGAATTATTTATACCGATGATTTACTGGATACCAAAATAAAAAGTCGACTTGACTTAGAGGGAAAAACAGCGATACCTTTTATCGGAGATTTGCCAACTTCGGATACGCCATTAGAAATTATGAAGGCAGAAAGCAGGACAAGTTCGGCCGAAGCCTTACGTATTGTAAGAACTAATCTAGAGTTTATGTTAAATACAGTGCCTGAAGGTGTGGCTAAAACAATTTTTGCCACCTCTACTTTTCCAAAAGAGGGTAAAACCTTTGTTTCTGCAAATCTGGCTGCTACTTTTGCATTATCAGGTAAGAAAGTGCTGCTGATAGGAATGGATATCAGGAACCCTAGGCTAGATGAATATTTAGATATACCTGAGAAAGGTTTTACAAATTATTTATCTTCTAAGGAATTGAAGTTGGAGGATGTTATCGTTAAATATGAAGGCTATGAGGATTTTTATATATTGCCTGCGGGCGTGGTCCCGCCAAATCCAGCTGAGTTATTGTTGAGTAAGAAAGTGGATACAATGTTCGATACTTTAAAAAAGCAATATGATTATATTATTGTAGATACAGCGCCTATTAGTTTAGTGACAGATACTTTATTAATAGCA
Organism: Porticoccaceae bacterium; assembly: GCA_047635475.1. Classification (GTDB taxonomy): domain Bacteria; phylum Bacteroidota; class Bacteroidia; order Flavobacteriales; family Flavobacteriaceae; genus Flavobacterium. Next base: position 868 of record JBLIKQ010000169.1, on the reverse strand, counting down.
AAACATGCAGACACTTTTATTTATGTAACGCGTGCTAACTTTTTAGAAAAACGTATGCTGAGCATTGCTAATGGCATATATAAAGAACGAAAATTGCCTAACATGTGTATGCTGCTTAATGACACGGACTCGACTAAAGGCTATGGTTATGGCTATGGTTATGGTACTACTGATAAAAAAGAGTCTTGGTTCAAAAGAATGTTTAGAGCTTAGCGATATATACTAAAACATAAGAATGACAGAATAGTCCGTAAAATATTTTTATTTTACGGACTATTTTCGTTTCAAGACCATTTAATTTATTTTGAGTAAGTACTAGTTATTGTATCTTAGTGTTTTATATTATTTTAAATGATGAACTGGCTGTAAGAATAAAATTGAATGCTCTAACAGTCAGAACGATTGGTCGCTACAGTTCTAATTCTTCTGGCAAACATAGCTTTTGCTATATTTTTTCTATAAATTTGCCGTATAATTTAAAAAGAGTGGTTACTTGATCTGGGGCTTTCTCGTGCGTAGCTTTGGCTTTTTTTGAAAGTTTTTTATATAGTATATAAGGATAATTTGATGAGAGATAAATTCTAAATAGATAAATTAATTGTAGGTATGAAAAAAATAATTACGGTAGCTGTTTTGTTATTGGCGCTTTGTCAGTCATCAACACTTTTGGCGCAAGATTTGTTCAGAGGTGCTGACTTGAGTGGTATAAGGGTGGATTATATTTCTGATAGCGATATTAGCAAGTTAAAAATTCAGCTGCAGGCAAATAACCTAACAATTGATCAAGCTGAGCTAATGGCTTTATCTAAAGGTATGTCCGCTAACGAATTTGCCAAATTGAAATTTAGAGTGGAAACTGTACCTACAA
>JBLIKQ010000168.1:0-3996 GCA_047635475.1 Porticoccaceae bacterium | reverse complement strand
AATTATCCTATAACTACCGATATGGAGACCCTGACCAGGGAAGTAAAGAAATTTGCGACAGATAAAAAGCTGGAAATTGAAATGCTGAAGGTGCGAGAAGAGTATAGGCGCGAATTTCTTGGTAACGTGTCGCATGAACTTAAAACCCCTCTTTTTACCGTTCAGGGTTATATTTCGACTTTGCTAGATGGAGCAATGGAAGACAAAGACATTCGTAAAAAATATTTAAAGCGTGCCGAAAAAGGAGTGGAGAGACTAATCTATATCGTAGAGGATCTAGATATGATAACCAAACTTGAAGTTGGGTATTTAAATTTGGATTATTCTGAATTTGATGTTGTCGAATTGATTCAGAATGTGTTTGATTTATTAGAAATGAAAGCGGACAAAAAGAAAATTACACTCGCCTTTGAAAATTACCCTATTCTGCCAAACTTTGTCAGCGCTGATAAAGATCGGATACAGCAGGTTATTGAAAACTTAATTGTTAATTCTATTAAATACGGAAAAACGAAAGGCACCACCGAAGTGGCGGTGCTTAATTTGACAAAAGAAAAAGTGCTAATCCGAATCAGTGATAATGGAGAAGGAATAGACAAGCAAAACATACCGAGGTTGTTCGAACGTTTTTATCGCGTCAATCAAAGTGGTTCCAGATCGGAGGGGGGTTCTGGATTAGGACTTGCCATTGTGAAACATATAATCGAGGTGCATAAAGAAAAAATTTATGTTGAGAGTGAATTAGGAGTTGGCTCAGAGTTTTCTTTCACTCTTGAAAAGGCTAACAAAAAAAAGTCCTTGGAAAAACAAACTGCACTTCTATAGATAGTTTCTTATTATTTTAAGACTTCATTTTGGTTTAAACCCAAATTAACTTTTTTTAATAAGTAGTACTTTACTTAGTAACGGAATAACAATACCTTAGTTTATGCTGCTAAACACCAAATCATTTAGAAACGCAGCGATTTTTGATTCCTTTTTGCTATCACCAAAATCAGTCAAGGAAGGGAGATTGTTCATGAAAAAATTTTGAAAATGGGCCATTTCAATTATTGTTGTGGCTAGTGATCTGGGGTATTTGTATTTTGAATTGCACTCCAATATTAAGTCCCCAATAACTTTACAAAGATCTTTGTATGGTTTAAAAAAACGATGTTTATTGTCTTCACCTACCTGTTTTGTTAAGTATACTTTGGAGCCTTCCGAGATTACAATTTGATGCAGTAAACTTGCGTTGACATAGCTTATTTCTTCGTCATCTTCGACGGCCGTCGCCAGTATGTTTATTACTTTTTTAAGTTTTAATTTTGGGCTTTTGATGTTTTTAGTTTGGAAAACAATCTGGAACTCAATCCAACTCCAATACCAAGATATTACATAGGTCAATAAGAGGTGTTTGTTTTCGAAATACCTGTAAATACCAGCTTCTGTAGTTCCAATCTCTTTCGCCAGTTTTTTAAAAGTAAGTGCCTCGAACCCATTTTTGTGGATCATAATTATGCTGTGCATAATTATGTTTTTACCTAACTCAGATTGTTCGGGGTTACGCAGGTATAGAGCCTCATTCATTTTTATTTGTAACTGTAACTCCATTTATGTTTTAAGGTTGGCTGATTATTTTTGTATGTGTATGAAAACCAAGTTTTCCCTTTAGCAAATGTAATAAAAAACATTTCATATTTTTAAGATAGTATTACTATCATTAATGATATTATATCTATCTTTGTCGCGATTAACCAAAAAACGGATTGTGAGAATAAAAAATAGCTATGAGAGAGTCATGAATAACTTGCCAGAGAGTATTTTTTTTACTGTCTTTTCATTTCCCACTGAACCTTAGACCAGCATAGCTTCTGCCTTTTTTTGGAGACATAGATTTTTAGATGGAATATTGAGCATAAAGTAATTCTGGTACAACTGATTTGCAGGAATTGTGAATATAGAAGTATTTAAAAAGTAGTAATGTCGATGCTTAATAAGATAATTAATCCAAGTAGAAAAGAGGAATACTGTAAAAATATAATAATCAATTGCGAAAATGGAAAACCAACAAGTTTTTAAATTAATCGAAGGGGTTTTTACCTCAGAAGAAGCGGGGAGTGTATTAACTACATTAATAAATAGTAAGATTGACTACCACAATCTAGAGGATTTCAGTAGTCATATTCGATTTAATAATGACATTTCCAATTCCAAAAAACGGCTGCTAGAACTTAATGAAACTAAAGAAGAAATTAAAAAATTACTGAAGGTCGCAGAGGGAAAAGGGTTAAATTTAGTTATAAAAAGTACGATTGAAATAAGCTTTGAAGAATAAGCTGCATTAATCAAGGTGGAGATTTAGAATGCAATTGCCAAAAATAATTGAAGATCTTCTTCCCCGGGATTCTCTCACGACCCTTAAAAATGAATCATGATAGTAGTTTCAGAAGACATATTAAAAGCTGCCGAGATTTTAAAAGAGGAAAATTTAGTTGCTATTCCAACAGAAACCGTGTATGGGTTGGCTGGGAATATTTATAGCGAAAAAGCGATAAAAGCTATTTTTGAAATGAAGCAAAGACCTTTTTTTAATCCGTTAATCGTCCATATTAAGTCAATTGCGCAATTAGACGAGTTAGCAAAAGAGATACCAGAAAAAGCAAGGTTATTAGCCGATAAGTTTTGGCCTGGTTCTCTTACAATGGTTCTAAAAAAACAAGAATCAGTTCCTGACTTGGTGACTGCCGGAAAAGATTCAGTAGCGATTAGAATTCCAAATCATGCTGCAACTTTAGCACTATTGGAGGCATTAGACTTTCCGTTAGCGGCTCCAAGTGCCAATCCTTTCGGGTCAATTAGTCCAACAACTGCTTTTCATGTTGTTGACTATTTTGGGGATAAATTACAAATGGTTTTAGATGGAGGCGATTGTCAAAATGGAATAGAGTCTACCATAATTGGATTTGAAAATAAAGACGCTGTATTATACCGACTAGGATCTATTTCTGTCGAAGATATTGAAGGAGTTATTGGAAAAATTCAAATTAAAAATAAAAAAGAAAGCGCACCAAACGCACCAGGAATGTTATCAAAGCATTATGCCCCTACGACCACCACTTTTTTAAAAAGTGATGTAGCAAAGTTCATAAAAAGATTTCCTGAAAAAAGAATTGGATTATTACTTTTTAGGCAGAAAATTGAAAGTACAACTGTGATTCACCAAGAGGTTTTATCTGCAAAAGGGGATTTAAAGGAGGCTGCGTCAAACTTGTATGCCGCAATGCATCGATTAGATGCGAAGGAATTGGATATGATTGTTGCAGAACAATTTCCAGATTTCGATTTGGGAAAATCAATTAACGACAGATTAGAGCGCGCCACAACGAAATAAATAAAATAAAATGAATTTAGACTTACTATTTGACAATCTAACAAATCCAGCTTTATTGTTTTTCCTCCTTGGAATAATAGCTACGAGATTGAAAAGTGATTTAGAGATCCCTACCAACACATCCAAGTTTATTTCTTTGTATTTGCTTTTATCTATAGGCTTTAAGGGCGGGCAAGAATTAGCGCACAGTCATTTTACGATGGAGATTATTTGGGCAGTATTATTTGGAGTACTAATTGCATCTGTTATTCCTCTTTATTGTTTTTTTATTCTCAAGCGAAAGTTTAGTATTGAAAATTCGGGTGCGATTGCCGCAGCATATGGGTCGGTCAGTGCGGTAACTTTCGTAACTGCGGTAACTTTTTTAGAAATGCAGAAATACACTTTCAGTGGTCACATGGTTGCTGTAATGGCATTAATGGAAGCGCCTGCGATAATCATTGGTGTAATTTTAATTAAAATGTATAACAAAAAAGACGTTAGTTCTACTAAAATAAGTGACGTAATAAAGCATTCTTTTACAAATGGAAGTGTTTTACTTATCCTTGGAAGTTTAGTAATTGGCTTTTTAGCTAGTGAGCAGCAGGCAATGGGAATCAAGCCTTTTACTACTGATATTTTTA
>JBLIKQ010000167.1:0-4009 GCA_047635475.1 Porticoccaceae bacterium | reverse complement strand
ATTCTTTGGCAAAGATTTATGTAGGTAGAGATAAGATTCAACAAATGATACTAGAATCAGCAAATATACAAACAGCAGACCTCGGGATTGAGATACTCGACTTTCGATTTAAGCGTATCAATTATGTGCAGGAAGTTCAAGACCAAGTATATGAGCGAATGAAAAGTGAACGTTTTAGAATCGCTGACAAATTTCGCTCAGAAGGTCAAGGAGAAGCCTCACGTATTAATGGTGAAAAGGAACGGGAGTTAAAAAACATACAATCCATCGCATTTAGAGATGCTGAAATGATTAAAGGTGAAGCAGATGCGAGCGCAGCCTCCATTTATGCAGAAGCCTATAATAGATCCAATCAATCGAGAAAATTGTATGGCTTCCTAAAATCAATGGAAACATTTGAAAAAACTTTTGATGCCAAAACATCCGTCTTCCTTTCTACAGATAGTGAATTGTATAGATACTTGAAAAGGATGGATTAAAATTTTGCAAAAAATTAATACGTCCCGATTCTTAATAAATAAAGCTCATATCACAAAACAAATGAGCCATCCCAATCTTATATAAGTTGCCTAATATCTTGGGAAGAATTGGAATTAATCCCTTAAAATTAGCTTTAAAAAATTAAAATTATTTTTATGAAAACCAATCGACTTTCAGATCAGCTCACAGAAGCGTTAAATGCTCAAATGACGAAAGAAGCACATGCTTCACAAATTTATTTATCATATGCATCCTGGGCAGACAACAATGGATATAGTGGTATTTCAAACTTTCTTTTTAGACATGCAGCGGAAGAGCGAGACCACATGATGAAGCTTTTCGAATATATTTTAAAAAGAGGGGCAAAAGTAGAAGTAACAGCCATACCCGCTCCTACTCCAGATCCAAAGAGTGTAAACAATTGTTTTGAGAAAGTCTTTGAGCATGAAGTTAGCAATACAGAAGCAATTTACAACTTAGTAAAGTTGTCTCATAAAAAAGAAGACTGGGCTACATGGAATTTCTTACAATGGTTTGTGAAAGAACAAACAGAAGAAGAAAATCTTGCGATGAGTTTACTGGATAAAATTAAAATTGCAGGGGGTGAAGAGGCAGCTGCTAATGCATTGTATTTGTTTGACAAAGACCTAGAGGAAAGTACCGATACTGCAAAATTAGCACAGGACGCAACAACAGAAAATCCGTAATCAATTGCTCAAAACACCATGCAGCAAAACTGTATATCTAGAATGCATCCATTGGAATTTGAGACATTCATACATAGAAAAATACAGCAGGATAAGTTAAAGGTATCTGTTTTAAGCCCTTCATAAAATTAAAAAGAACGATGAAAGCACTACAAATAACAAAATATGGCGAACTTAAAAACGGTTTGTCCTTTAACGAAACTGCAAAGCCAATAATCAACGCTTCGGATGTGCTTATTGAAACCAAAGCTGCAGGATTAAATCCAATAGATTACAAATTGGTAAATGGTCATTTAAAAGAAATCGTGGCATTAAATTTACCGAACACAATTGGCTTTGACCTAAGCGGAGTGGTTGTAGAAAAAGGTGCCGAGGTAACCAAATTTGAAATAGGCGATGTGGTATACGCACGAGTTCCTCAAAATCAAATGGGTACCGTTGCAGCATATGTTGCTGTAGCTTCTAAAGTAATTTCGAAAAAACCTGATAACATTTCTTTTGAAGAAGCTGCTAGCTTACCTTTAGTTGGACTGACTTCCATACAAGCTTTAGAGCGCGTAGGTTTAAAAGAAAATGATCGCATACTTATTCATGCAGGATCTGGCGGAGTTGGTAGTTTTGCAATACAATACGCAAAAGCTAAAGGAGCTTATGTATTTACAACTACAAGCACTAAAAATGTAGACTGGGTAAAAGCCCTTGGTGCTGATTGTGTAATTGATTACAAAAAAGAAGATTATAAAACCATCGTCTCAGAGATAGATATCGTCTTTGATACGCTGGGAGGCGACTACACATTGGAAGCATTACACCTCATAAAAGTGGGTGGAAAAGTAACTAGTATTGCAGGCGCTCTCGATGAAGAAACAGCGGGCATGATGGGAATTGAAGGGTATAAATTGCCTGGAAACCTCGCCAAAGTGATAAAGGAAAAATCAGCTAATTATAAACTTACTTGGATGCAACCAGATGGGGCGCAACTAGATGCCATATCTACCCTGGTAAAAAATGGAGAAATAAAACCGGTGATTGATGCTACGTACTCTTTTGAGGATGGTATTGAGGCCTACTCATATTTAGCAACAGGAAGCGCAAAAGGAAAAGTGATTATCCGCATGGCTTAATCCCTTCAAAGTAGTTATAGCCTATTAATTTTTATTAAAAAAGAGACGATGGATACCGAAAAACAAAACATATTAATAGCAGGTGCCAATGGCACTACGGGAAGAATTATTATAAATTTATTAAAAGAAACTGAAAGCTATAAACCAATTGCTATGGTTAGAAGTCAGGAGCAAAAAAAGTATTTCGAAGAAAAACAAGTTTCCGCAGTAATCGCCGATCTTGAAAAAGATGTAAGCTACGCTGTAAAAAAAATAGATAAAGTAATTTTTGCCGCAGGATCTAAAAATAAAAACGTTATTGGAGTAGATCAAGAAGGGGCAAAACGACTAATTGATGCCGCTAAAAATGCTGCCGTAAAAAAGTTTGTGATGTTGAGTTCTATGGGTACAGACAACCCTTCTATAGGAGGGGAGCTTGAGGATTACTTCAAAGCAAAACAAAATGCGGATGATTATCTAAAAAACAGCGGGTTGATTTATAGCATTGTAAAACCTGGTGCACTGACAAATGAAAAAAGCACCGGTAAAATTGAACTGAACGAAAAATTAAATAAAAAAGGAAGTATTTCAAGAGCAGACGTTGCTCAAACCTTGGTTGAAGTGTTAGAAGATAATTTAAAAAAAAATCAGGCATTTGAAATTATAACTGGTGATACCCGCATAAAAAATGCAGTTACAAATTACTAAATAAAAAAAACGCATTAATAGTGACAAAAATAAAAGCACCAAAAGCAATGGTGGGCAAGTGATGATTATGTAAATCCTGAAATGCTTTTTGCGGCAGGATATTTAACTTGTTTCGATAGTGCCTCAAACTTATACATTAAAGAAAGATAAAGACTGAAAAAACAAGCGCAGGAGTTGACAGCAAGAACGTATAAGATATGTCCTTATTCTAACGCGAAAGCTGATAATATGGAAGTGACATTATCTGTAACCAATAATATGGTAAACGTATAAATGTCTATAATGTAGCTAAAGCAATTACTACTGTTTTAGCTACAAAGATTACTTTCTAAATTGCTTTTGTGGGAGTATAAAAACAACTACTACTCTTTCTTAGACAGACTAGCAGTTACCTGCATATAGATTCCTTTGAAAAACACTTCACTTTTAGTCTTCATTAAAGCACTGTTTGGTTTTTGAAATAAAAAAATATACGATATAATAATAAATACATCTTATGATATTCGCTAATACTAATAAAGAGATAACACTTATTTATAATTCTGAAGAACACATCGGCCGACAAATTCTCGCGTATGTGCACACAGAAAACCTACTCATTCACGATATAGATCTAAAACACATGAAATTAACACCCACGCAATGGGCTGAATTAGCATCTCGGTTAAACATTGATGTTCGCAACTTGGTGAATACTGAAAATCCTAACTTTTTTAAAAAATTTGGAAAAGTAAATGATTTAACTGATCAAGATTGGTTAAACCTTTTAGCTCATAATCCTGACATATTAAAAGCACCTATTGTTATAAAAGGTACTAAAATAAGTATGATGAGTAACCCGCAGGAAATGCTTTATTTCCTTGAATAAAGCAGCGAACATCAAAATAACCTAGTTTGAGAAATCGCGACAATTAGTGGAATTATAATTTCTTAGAAACCAGAAGCGCATAGTTCATTTTTTTACTTTAATCTATATGAGAAAACGAATTTTTAGAAGTTAATTTTGCTAAA
>JBLIKQ010000166.1:0-4074 GCA_047635475.1 Porticoccaceae bacterium | reverse complement strand
TTTTTCTGACCCAACACCTAAAACCAAGTAACCCAATACCCATAATAAAATGGCAAATTTAAAGGAGATCCGTAATAGAATTACTTCCGTTTCATCTACGATGCAAATTACATCGGCGATGAAAATGGTTTCTGCAGCAAAGCTAAAGAAAGCACAAGATGCGATTACAGCAATGCGCCCTTATGCCGAAAAATTGACTGAGTTATTACAGAACCTGTCCTCGACACTTGATGGTGGTGCCGGTGCTGAGTTCACGACTCAACGTGAAATAAAAAAAGTTTTAATTGTTTCCATTACCTCTAATAGGGGATTGTGTGGTGCTTTTAATTCAAATGTAATTAAGGAATCTAAAAAGCGTGCAGAATTTTATACTGGTGTACAAGTTGATATTTTTGCTATCGGTAAAAAAGGAAACGACATATTGGTTAAATCAAATTCAGTTGTTGACGACCAAAGTAATGTTTTTGACAATTTAACTTTTGACAATGTGGCTGTAATTGCTGATTCATTGACTGAAAAATTTGTTACTGGTGAATATGATAAAATAGAGTTGATTTACAATCAGTTTAAAAATGCAGCAACTCAAATTGTTCAAGTTGAGCAGTTCTTGCCTTTAGCTGCTGTAAAGTCAGATTTAACTGTTTCAACAGCTGACTACATTTTTGAACCTTCGAAAGAAGAAATTGTATTGACGTTGATTCCAAAATCCTTGAAGATGCAACTTTACAAAGGTATTCGTGATTCTTTCGCTTCTGAACATGGAGCTCGTATGACTGCTATGCACAAAGCGACCGATAATGCTACCGACTTGAGAAATGATTTGAAATTGACTTACAATAAAGCGCGGCAAGCATCTATTACCAACGAAATCTTGGAAATTGTTGGTGGAGCTGAGGCTTTGAATGGATAGCTAATATAGTTACTATCATATATAATAAATAGAGCCGACATTTGTCGGCTCTCTCTTTTTAAATTACTTTAATTTAAAACTTTGTATTTAGCTTCAATTGATTGTAAAAAAAAGATTACATTTGACTAATGATATGCTTCATTTGTAATAATTTCATTTATGGATAATTATCCAATTCAATTGTCAGAAAATATTTTATTGAAGGCAAAATTAGGTCAGGACTCATCAATATTGAGAAGAGAGCTATATTATGTGAAGGTTAAAAAATTGGAGTCCTATTTAAACAATGATGAGTTGAAAAGTGTTTTCTGGTGCAATATTTATAACGCGTATGTTTTAATTATCGCAAAAGAAAATGTGGGAAAAAGTGAAGTTTTTCAATATAAAAGAATCAAAATAGCTCATAACACTTTTTCCTTAGATGATATTGAATTCAAAGTTCTTGGAATGGGTAGTCGTAACTTGTTTTATAAATTTGTTTGCAAGTTGTTTTGCCCGTCTTATATAAGGAAACTAGCGTTAGATAGTGTTGATTATAGTTTGCAAATAAAATTAAATAAAACGTCTTTAAATACGACTCTTACCCACCATTAAAAACATTTTATTTTTATACGCGCGACACTGTCAACCTCAAAACTGTAGTCGTTTTTAATTAGATTTAGTCATATCCCTAAGTTATTAGCCTGATTGATATATTTCATGTTTTTTTAGAGTAATTACACTTGTAAATTCTTTTTAAATAATTAATTTTGATTCTTAATTTAATGAGATACTCAAATGCAATTGGATATTAAGGAACTGACAACGATAGAAGAAATGCTCACGAACATTGAACTAATGCGTTTTTCTTATCCCACGTTTACTATCGAAAAATACGAGAGCTTTCTTCAAGAAATGGTGCCCCATAATTACAAACAGATCGCTATTTTTGAAAAAGGCGAATGCATTGCCGTAACTGGGTTTTGGATGGGAGTTAAACTTTGGTGCGGAAAATATATAGAAATCGATAATTTTATTGTTCATCCAGATCACCGTTCTAAAGGATTGGGTAAGATGCTCACGGATTATGTTGATGTCAAAGCCAGACAGGAAGGTTGCACCATGACAGTACTCGATGCTTATACAGGAAACTATACGGCACACCGTTTTTATTATAACCAGGGATTTGTTCCTAAAGGCTTTCACTTTTTAAAAATATTGAACGAAGAGGGACTATCTTAAATCACTTTCAAATGGAGTTTTTAAAAAAAGCAGTCTTAGCGTTACTAAGTGTTTCATGTTTCACTTTTTGTGGATTTAAGCACCAAAAGCAAAAGAACTTTACAAAAGAAATAGCGCAGCTTTATTATAAAGCTGTTGCAGATGATAGTGCGCCTAGAGCTATTAGGATTAATTTTTACATTGAGTTTATGGAGCCGCTCTCTGAAGAGATTCGTTTGCAAAAAGTACACTTCAAAAATCAAGCGGCGGAAATCAAAAAAGAATCTGATAAGAGATACAGTGCTTATTTTACTGAGACGGAAGTAATGCAAGATTTTATTTTAGATAGTGATAGCAAAAAAGAATATGGGAATAACGTGCCAATAATTATCAAGCCAAAATTTAAATTGAAAAAAGATGAGGCCATATTGGAATATAGCAAGAACAACAAAACCTTTTTTCTTAAACTCACGGGGATTATTGAAAAGCAATGAATTGCTATCCATCAAGGATTAAAGCAAAGAATTAGTTATTTTTGTTTTTTTAAACAATAATTAGAGAAAATATTTTGGGATTATATAAAAAGCTTTTTAAACAAACTGTCATTTATGGACTTGCTACGGTTTTGCCGAGGATGTTTAGTTTTTTGCTAGTGCCTTTATATACCGACCTGCTCCCTAAGGAGGAGTACGGAAAGCTGTCCGTTATTTTTGCCTTTATGATATTCTTCAATGTTATTTTGGCTTATGGTATGGAAACTGCTTTTTTTAGGTTTTATAGCAAGGAATCCAATAAAGAGTCGGTTGTCGAAACTTCCATGATTTCTATCTTTTGGACCACTATCACATTTTTATTCATCGCCCTTTTATCTCGTAATTATTTATCTGAATGGTCTGGAGTAGATGGCCAGTACATTAGTTATACGATTTGGATTCTGGCATTGGACGCCTTGGTAATCATCCCTTTTTCAAAATTGAGGGCTTATCAGAAGCCCATGGTGTACGCGGTCATAAAAATCGGGAACGTACTCGTTAACCTATTTCTTAGCATTCTTTTTTTACTTTATATTCCAAAAGTGATCGAAGCAAGTCCAAATGGTTTATTGAGCTCTTTGTATGTAGAAAATTTCCAAATCGGATATATATTTCTTGCTAATATCGTTGCCAGTTTGTTGACCTTCATAGCCCTTTCGCCGGATTATGTTTACTTGAAATGGAAATTCGACTTTGATTTGTGGAAACGAATGATGGAATATGGATTGCCAATATTGGTTGCTGGAATTGCATTCGCGATTAATGAACAATTTGATAAAATTCTGTTGGTTAAATTACTACCTTCAAACATCGCCGAATCTGAAGTGGGGGTTTATTCTGCCTGCTACAAACTGGGGTTGTTCATGGTTTTATATAGAACTGCATATACTTTGGGGATTGAGCCGTTCTTCTTCAGCCATTCTTCCGACAAAAGTGCCCCTCAAACCTATGCGACGGTTACTAAATACTTCGTCATCTTTGGATCATTCATTTTATTGTCAGTAATTGTTTTTGCCGATTTGTTCAAAATCCTGATGATTCGCGACAGTTCCTATTGGGTAGCTATGAAGGTCGTGCCTTTAATAATTCTGGCCAACTTCTTCCTGGGGATTTACACGAATCTTTCAGTCTGGTATAAACTTATCGATAAAACATATTATGGCGCTTACATTTCTATTGTAGGAGCGATAATAACCTTAGTGCTTAACTTTTTATTAATTCCGACGATGAGTTATTATGGCTCAGCTATAGCGACGATTGCGGCTTATGGTAGCATGATGTTTATTTCATATTATCTTGGCAATAAATACTACCCCATTCCTTATGACCTGAAGAAAATAGGAGGTTATCTCTCCTTGTCGATCTTCTTCTCGGCTTTATCATTTTACGTGTTCAGGGAGAACTATTTTGTTGGAATTTCATTACTTATAG
>JBLIKQ010000165.1:0-4136 GCA_047635475.1 Porticoccaceae bacterium | reverse complement strand
ACCGTATGTTTCGCCAAATCTATTAGTATGGTTCCTAATTTATATATGTCTTCGTATTTTTCTTTTCTAAAATGAACTTTTATACGTTCTATCAATTCTTCAAAACTAAAAGGCTTTTTTATATAATTATTGGTAGCTGCCTTTAATCCTTCTACTGTTTCCTGAACAATATCCTTTATTCTAATAGCTTTACATAAATCCAATCCACTCATTTTAGGCAGCATCCAATCCAGTAAAACAAAATCAAAACTCATACTTTGAAATACAGCAAAACCTTGAATTCCGTCAAAAGTAGTTGTGACTTCAAATCCCTCTTCCTCTGAGCCTTGTTTTAGGAACTGTACTATTCCTACTTCATTTTCCACTATTAAAATATGCATATTTTCTCTATATTTATTCTATAACAAACTCAAACCCCATTGAGGTAATATTTGCTGATAGTCCATCACTTCTTTTATAATGATTCAATCCTAAATCTATTGATTTCAATCCTAAAATAAAAATTTTTGCTTGAGTAAAAATATCGGTATAAGTTAAACCAACAGCATATTAATTATTGATGAATTTAGAGAGATCATAATCTGAAGTGTAATATTACGCCATTTCTTGTTCTTGAAAAATTTGTAATTTAAAAGACATTCAGTAATCTTTTTGAGTTCGTTTCACATAGCGTGTTTATTCATGTTTTTCCATTAGGATGCTTTTTGTGCATCGCTATTTCAAGACGGGACATAATCAAATAAAAAAGCCTGTGGAATTCAATTCACAGGCTTTTAATTATTCTCTTGAAGTCCTTTTATTCTGAATCTTTATCGCTTTCAATTCCGAACAAATCTCCTTTTTTAAAAAGTTTTATATCATTTTTGAGTGCCTTACTATTGCGATTTGTAAGCACCTGTGCATCCATTTTGCTTAAGTCAGGTTTTCCTGCATTTACCCAAGCAGTGTACCAAAAACTGGCTGTTGCTGTAACCGCCTTCTTCATTTGGCTTTCCACCATTCCGTTCAACGCAGTATGAAATTGTCCAGCATATTCATCGGTATATTTTACTCCATTGTATTTGTTTTTTACAATAGCGCCTTGGTCATCGGTTACAAAAATTTCGTTTACGGCTAAAGACGTTCTAAGCCCCTTATCAGCTACTAGCAAAGGAGCGACCAAACTATGAGTATTATTAATCATATCCCAAGTCGCCTTGTCAACATTTTCATAATACTGTGCTGGAGCTACCGCAAATTTATAGTTTTTCACAAACAACTCCGGTAATCTACTTTCCCATAGAGAATGAATTCCTTTTTGATCTGTTTTTTGACCATCGTGATTGTCTGAGGTGTGTAAAGGCATATGTGCATCTGCAATATAATGACCTAAATCCGCTGCAATAAACAAGATTTCTGATTTACGTTTTTCTTTAAAAGCAGTAGTCAGTTTAGCCATCATGTCTTGAATATGCCAAGGTAATGTTCCGTTCTTAGATAAAAACTTTTCGTCATACTTCTTTTTGGCTTCAGCCATAGTTTTTGGAAAACTATCTACAGAACCAAAATTTTCCATATCAAAATAGTGTCTTGGATTCTCTGCTCTGTCTTGTAGGATATATTTCCGCAAGTCGGGTACAGTAGACTCTTGAGTGATAAAATCAATATGGTTATAAAAGAAAATTTGCATTGGTTTTGGAAGTGCCATAACTGCCGCTTTATTGATTCTTTCATGCCCCACAATTCCCCAAGATAAGCTCAGGAAAGAAATAGCTACTGCAGTTAACAACAACATCGTAGGCTTAAACTTAATATTTTTCATTACATTTAATTTTATGTGGTACAAATGTATTTATTTTTTGTACAATTCGAAAATAATCAGTTTAAGATTACTTCCATCTAAAGAAAAATATACGAATATGTTTCGCCATCAAGGAAAAAATAGAACTTTCATTCATAATTTACGTTTGGCCACTTTGCTTTCATTTGTTGCAGGAATCGTAAATATCACCGGCGTTTTGGCCGTCAATACCTTGACAACAAATGTTACAGGGCACTTCGCTTTTTTTGCGGAAGAAGTTATCAAACACAACTATGCCGCTGCAATAAGCTTTTTTGTTTTCACTCTTTTCTTTTTAATGGGTGCTTTCACGTCCAACTTTCTGGCTGAATTGGTTGCTATCAAACGACCCGATTTACCACATATAATACCAATCTCATTACAGATTGCAATTTTAACCACTGTCGGTTTTTTTGGCATGCAAGCTAATTTGTCCTCAATTGAAGGGAAACTGATTGCTTTTTCTATGCTTTTTGGCATGGGAATCCAGAATGCCTTGGTTACAAAAATATCGAAATCGACGGTAAGAACAACTCATTTAACTGGGCTTTTCACTGATTTAGGCATTGAGTTATCACAGTTGTTTTTCTATAAGCATAAGAATGAAAGAAAAAGGCTGAACGCCAGTATCTACTTGCGCTTGTCGATAATTGTTTTCTTTTTTATCGGTTGTATTTCTGGAGGGTTTTTGTATACATTTCTTGAAATAAAAACACTTTTCGTTGGTTCCATCTTTCTCTTAATAGCTCTTATTTATGATTATATCCGTTTGAAGTTTTTTGTTATCAGAAGAAAAAAATTCACACATAACTTCTAACGAAAACAAATAATTGTTACCAAAGTGGCGACAGCAATAAATATCCAAAGTAAAACACCTTGCAGTAATGGTTTTATACCGACAGACTGCAGTACACTTCTACTGAGTCCAGCACCAATTAAAAATAACGTTAGCGTAAGTCCAATTTTAGCCACAGAAACTAAATAAGGAGATACTAAAGATATTTGGGGAATATAAGTGTTCAATAATATTGCTAATATAAACAAGCCAATAAAGTACGGGATTTTTATTTTACTAGATTTGTTATTGAATAAAACCGAAGTAATTAAAGCTACTGGAATTATCCATAGCGCTCTGGCCAATTTTACCGTGGTGGCGATTTGTAAAGCCTCTGGCCCGTAATTGTTTGCTGCTCCTATTACTGAACTTGTATCATGAATAGCAATAGCACACCAAAGTCCGAATTCTTGCTGTGATAATTGCAGCCAAAGTCCTACAGCGGGAAATAAAAACAAGGCCATCGAATTCAGAATAAAAATTACCCCTAATGCAACAGAGGTTTGTTTTTCATCTGCTTTTATTACAGTAGCAATAGCAGCTATGGCACTTCCGCCACAAATAGCTGTTCCACAAGATATTAGATATGCAGTTTTCTTTTCGATAAGAAACCATCTACCAATTAAACCTCCTAAAACCAAAGTACTGACAATAGAGGCGATTGTAAATAAAAATCCCTCCTTTCCTGCAGATAACGCATTATTTACATTCATTCCGAAACCAAGGCCAACAACAGCAAATTGCAATAAGATGTTTATTGTTCTGGCATTAAGATGTAAAAAAGGATGCCCTGTCAAATTGGCTACAAGTAATCCTAGCAACAAGGCAACGGGCGGAGAAACAAATCCACTACAGCAAACTAAAGCCAATAAAGCAAAAATGATTTTCTGATAAAGTTTGATTACTTCCAAAAAAGGCAATGACTTTTTTTCGAACCCTTGCATTCTATTTTCCAAAATACAACATTTGAATGATTAGCATACAAAGGTGCATTTATTCAAGAGTATTAACCCATCGTAAATAACAATCTGCTATAACTTTAAGTTATAACTACTTGTCAAATCATTAATAAACAAATCGGATAATATCTCGGTCTTTCCTTGCAAACTAATAACATAAAAATAGCGCTCAATGAGCATGCTTTTTACGTCAAGAATAACCAATTCTTTGTTTTTTAATTCTTTTTCAATCGCATGGATAGATATAAAAGCAACGCAATCAGAATTCATCAAGTATGATTTTATACTTTCAGTACTTCCCAATTGCATTTCGATATCAAGTTGGGAAAGCTTAATCTCTAATGCTTTAAGCGCATGTCTAATAACTTCAAGGGTGCCTGAACCTTGTTCGCGCATTACAAATTGCATGTTTTTTAGGTCTTCTATAGTGATTTCCTCTTTACTGGCTAAAGGATTCTCGATGTTGCAAACCAATACTAATTCATCTTTCAAAAAGGGATTGTATCTAATTGATTTGTTTTTT
>JBLIKQ010000164.1:0-4189 GCA_047635475.1 Porticoccaceae bacterium | reverse complement strand
TATAAAATTGATGAGATGGGTAGCTTTTTAGTAGCTGCAAATGAGTCATTGAAAAAAACAGAAATTAACACGGTAGAAGCTAAGCCAATAGTAAAAGACTCTTTGAGCGCTTTATTAACGGACGGAAAGGACTCTACTGCATCTAAAAAGGGCAATAACCCTTTATTTGACAAAATTATTGCTCAAGGTGGTGGGCCGGTTCTAGGACTTTTCTCTCCAAAAGACACTGCCATAGTAAATGGATACCTGAAAAGATCAGATATTAGAGTTTTATTGCCAGCAGAGCAGCGTTATGCTAAATTTGTGTGGGGTAAATTAACTACAATACAAGACGCTAAATCAAAAGAAATTGAGGCAGTAGAATTATATGCTTTAAAAGGAAATAGAGATGACATTCCTGCAATGGGTGGTGGAGTCGTTACTGATGCTAAAGATTCATTTGATCAAATGGGTAAGCCTGCCGTTTCTATGCAAATGGATGGACAAGGGGCAAAAGCTTGGGAAGAATTAACAGGAAGAGCCTATACTCAAAAAAGTAATATTGCTATCGTTCTTGATAACATTGTATATTCTGCCCCAGGAGTTTCTACTGGGCCGATTTCTGGAGGAAGATCAGAAATTTCAGGATCTTTTGACGTAACAGAAACTAAAGATTTAGCTAATGTTTTAAGAGCGGGTAAACTTCCTGCTTCTGCTGATATAATTCAGTCTGAAGTGGTAGGACCGTCCTTAGGTCAAGAAGCGATTGACAACGGTACAACTTCTGCGATTGTAGGATTGCTTTTAGTGTCTCTTTGGATGATGGTTTACTACGGAAAAGCAGGTTGGTACGCTAATGTAGCTTTGGCTATTAACTTATTGTTTTTATTTGGTGTTTTAGCAAGTTTGGGTGCAGTTCTTACATTGCCTGGTATTGCCGGTATAGTACTGACGATGGGTACTGCGGTCGATGCAAATATTATTATATATGAAAGGGCAAAGGAAGAATTACGTGAAGGTAAGACATTAGAGGAGGCGGTTAAAGCTTCTTATAGTTGGACTGGTGCTATGCGTTCAATCGTAGATGCAAACGTTACACATATACTTACTGGAGCCGTATTGTTCATTTTTGGGTCTGGACCTATTAAGGGTTTTGCTACTACCTTATTGATTGGTATCATAACCTCTTTATTTACCTCTATTTTTATAGCAAGAATATTTATTGACTGGAGTCTGAAGAAAAATAGTAATTTGTCTTTTGTTACAGGATTCTCTAAAAATTTCTTTACAAATTTCCACTTTGATTTCTTAGGTATCAAGAAATGGACTTATTTATTCTCTGCTGTTGTAGTTATTGTTAGTATTGTCTCATTGGCAACTAATAAGCTGGATCAAGGTGTAGATTTTGTCGGAGGAAGA
The DNA here is from genome assembly GCA_047635475.1 of Porticoccaceae bacterium. Classification (GTDB taxonomy): domain Bacteria; phylum Bacteroidota; class Bacteroidia; order Flavobacteriales; family Flavobacteriaceae; genus Flavobacterium. Next base: position 2,791 of record JBLIKQ010000164.1, on the reverse strand, counting down.
ACTTTTCAAGTTCGATTTGAGAAACCAGTTGAAGCTGAAGTAGTGAAGGCAGAATTAGTTAAAGTATTTGGTAGTGCAGAAGCTAAAATATTTGGAAATGATAATCAGTTAAAGATTACTACAAAATATAAGGTTGAAGAACATGGAATCGAAGCTGACCAAGAAGTAAACAAGTTGATGTTCGAGAGTTTGAAAAATCATTTCGACGCTGGACTTACGTACAAACAGTTTGTAAATGCTTACGAAGGTAAAGAATATGGTATTTTACAAGCTTCAAAAGTGGGGCCAACGGTTGCCGAAGACATCAAAACCAACGCTTATTGGGCTGTTCTTGGAGCTATGGCAATTGTTTTTTTATACTTAATGATCAGTTTCAGAAAATGGCAATATAGTTTAGGTGCCATTGCAGCGGTAGCGCACGATGTTATATTTGTTTTAGGGATTTATTCTTTATGCTACAAGTTTATGCCTTTCGGTATGGAGATCGATCAGCATTTTATAGCAGCAATTCTTACCGTTATTGGTTATTCGATGAATGATACTGTGATTGTATTTGATAGAGTTCGTGAATTCTTAGATGGTAAAACAAAAGGAACATTTTCTGAAATCGTTAATAAATCTATTAATTCAACTATGTCCAGAACAATCAATACTTCAGCAACGATGATTCTTGTATTGTTAATCATGTTTGTTTTTGGAGGAGAATCGATTAGAGGGTTTATATTTGCTATGCTGATAGGTATTGTTGTAGGAACCTACTCTTCATTATTTATTGCTACGCCGGTATTGGTGGATACAATTTCTAGAGAAGATAAAAAATTGATCGAAAAGCAACATCAAGAAAGTTAGTTTATAATTGATATTTTAAAAAAGGACCCAACGGAAGTTGGGTCTTTTTTTTGTTTTAATAGCAGTATCTTGCAATACGTCTTTTGATAAAATAAAACTGATTATGAGTATAAATAGTTGCTTTGCTTTAATTTTTTTGCTTTTTTTTAGTGGAGTTGATGCTCAAGATGCTAGTCGTCAGATGTCTTTGGGATTCTATTGCGGCGTTGGTAAAGAGATTAAAAATAAAAACTATAGCTATAGCAACCGTTATTTTAAATTTCAATTTTGTAATACAATAAAGGAATCAAAAAAATACAAGTATGAATTTTCGATTCAACCTCAAGTGGACTTTGCGCAGCATCAACTTTTGAACCTATACTACATTACGCCTGATAGTAGTGGTTATCTCGAAAAGCGAGAGGAATTCGGTAAGCTGAAAGATATTAGAAATTATAGTGTTAGTTTTGGTTTGATAATTTCGAGGTCTCTATCAGAATGGCTTAGCGTTTTTGTTTCGGCTAGTGTGGGTCCAATGATTACCGATACGGAGACTGAAAGACTTTCTAGAGGGTTCACCTTCTCGGATGTACTATCTTTGGGCTTTTCCTTTAAAATTTATAATGCAGTTTTTGAAATAAGACCTAATTTCAGCCATTTATCTAACGCTGGATTACAGAAGCGAAACGGTGGTTTTAATTCGATAAATTTAGAATTCGGTTTAAATGTGCCTTTGTAGTTATGTCATCCAAATAAATGTAGAAGTTACTTCTAAGTAATAACTGGTGTAATTTTTTTTTTAGAATAAATAAATTTCAGGAAATATATTTGTATCTAAGATTTAGGACAGCTAGTAAGTTATTAGTCCGAATAGTACTGGCTGGAGCGGAACATATAATGGGCAGCCTCCGGAAGCAGCTGACTATTAGTTTGTGGTTGATTATTCTGAAGATGGAATAATTAAAAATTCAAGGTGACACTTTTCATAATAAACAAAAAGCTCCCGCATCAGTTGGAGCTTTTTGTTTATTATGATAAGTTTTGGGTTTATATTTTGACTGGTTTTTTAGCTATGAAAACAAAATAAAGGCCAATCACTATGAAAGGAATACTTAGCCACTGTCCGGTAGATAGAAGGCCTAGTGCACTTTCAAAACCTCCTTGACTTTCTTTAACAGATTCAACAACGATCCGTACTGAAAATAATAACACTAGAAAAAGTCCAAACAATAGTCCTGATTTTTGTCTTGCTTCTGTTTTCCAATACAAGAAAAATAAAATAGCGAAAACAAAAATATAACAAAAAGCTTCATACAATTGAGCTGGATGTCGTGCCGGTACCTGTGCCAATAAGTTGGCAAACTGAGGATTATTAGCAATAGCATGATAAGCCTCTTTTGGGTTGGCTATCTGAGTAGCGTTTACCGCATCATTTGGACTAAAATATTCGCGAACGAATTTTATCCCGAAAACTGAATTAGTTTCTTTTCCTACTATTTCAGAATTGAAAAAATTACCTAGTCGTACAAAGATAGCGCCGCTTGCAACAGCTATGACTACGCGGTCTAAAATCCATAGCAATGGTCTTTTTAAGATCTTTTTACTATAATAATACATGGCTATTATTATCGAAATGGCTGCACCATGACTCGCTAGTCCTTGATATCCAGTAAATTCAAATGTCGGTGTAAACCTAAACGGTAAAAAGATTTCCAGTAAATGGTTACGAAAATATTCCCAGTCATAAAAAAGAACATGTCCTAAACGAGCACCGAGCAATGTGGCAAGAACAGTCCAGATGAATAAGGAGTCTAATTTTTCGATAGATTCGTCTTCGCGATCATATATGTTTTTCATTATATACCAACCCAATCCAAAAGCAACTACAAACATAAGGCTGTAGAATCGAATTATAAAAAATCCTAAATCAATTCCTTGAGAAGGGTTCCAAACTATATTTAAA
>JBLIKQ010000163.1:0-4296 GCA_047635475.1 Porticoccaceae bacterium | reverse complement strand
CACGGCTAAAAAACCCAAAATTAAAATAAAAAAAATGACAATTAACATCATCAATAAATCACAGCACGCCTTACCAAACTACGAAACGATAGCTTCGGCAGGAATGGATTTGAGGGCCAATCTGACCGAATCCGTGACTTTGAAGCCATTAGGGCGAACGGTTGTTAAAACGGGTCTTTTCATTGAGTTGCCAATAGGCTATGAGGCACAGGTAAGACCAAGAAGCGGACTTGCTTTCAAAAACGGGATTACCGTGCTGAACAGTCCCGGAACTGTCGATGCCGATTATCGTGGAGAAATTGGGGTAATTTTAGTAAATTTATCAGATAAAGCTTTCGTAATCCAAAACGGAGAACGCATTGCTCAACTTATTATCGCTAAACACGAGCGCGCGGAATGGATTGAAGTAAATGAATTATCCGAAACTTTAAGAGGAGAAGGCGGATTTGGGAGTACGGGAGTGAAATAAATTTAATAATTTAAAGATTGAAATATTCAAAAATTCGAAGAGAATCATTTAAGTTTTCAATTATTCAATAAAAAAAAATGAAAATAATAGTACCAATGGCCGGACGTGGTTCACGTCTTCGCCCACATTCGTTAACAGTTCCTAAACCATTAATTCCTGTTGCAGGAAAACCTATAGTCCACCGATTAGTAGAAGATATTGCTAAAATATTAAAAGAACCTATTGAGGAGATCGCCTTTATTTTGGGTGACGAGGCTTTTTTTGGAGATGACGTGGTAAAAAGTTTAGAGGAACTGGCTGAAGGTTTAGGGGCAAAAGCTTCTATTTACCGTCAGGATTTACCTTTAGGAACTGGACATGCAATTATGTGTGCCAAAGATTCCTTGTCAGGCCCTGCGGTAATTGCGTATGCAGACACACTTATCAGAGCCGATTTTGATTTAGATCCTACTGCAGATGCTGTAATATGGGTAAAACAAGTGGAGAAGCCGGAAGCTTTTGGAGTGGTTAAGATGAATGCAAATAATGAAATCACAGAATTAGTTGAAAAACCGGCCGAATTTGTGAGTGAGCTAGCCGTTATCGGGATATATTATTTCAAAGAAGTGGGCGATTTGAGAAAAGAACTGCAAACTGTTTTGGACAATAACATTCAAAACGGCGGGGAATACCAGATTAATGACGGAATAAAAGCGATGATGGCTAATGGTAAAGTTTTTAAAACGGGTAGCGTTGATGAATGGATGGATTGCGGTAACAAAAATGTGACTGTGGAAACGAATTCAAGGATGCTCGGATTTCTTCACAAAGACAGTGTTGATTTAGTTCATAGAACAGTTAGGTTAGAAAATGCAACTATTATCCCACCTTGCTACATTGGAGAAGATGTTTCTTTGACAAACACAACTGTTGGGCCTAACGTGTCTCTGGGGAAAGGATGCCATATATTAGGGGGTAGCATTAAAAATAGTTTGATTCAATCTCATGCACACATATCAAATGCTAATTTGGACAATGCGATGATAGGAAATCATGTTGTTTTTAAAGGGGACTTTACGAGTGTGAGTATAGGAGATTATTCTGTATTAGAGTAGCTTTTTGTCAATAAAAAAAATTTAAAAATTTAGTCAATCGTAACAAGTTTTAATTTGTTGCGTTTCTATGATAAAGGTTTCAATGAAAAAATCTAGTTTATTGATTCTATTCTTGGTTTTGCTAAGCAATTCAGCATTGCTATTGGCACAAACGGAACCGGAAGATATTAAGCTAGAGGTAAATAAATTTCAAGATTATTTTTTCGAAGCACTTAAGCAAAAAGGGATTGAAAACTACGATAAAGCGATTGTCGCCTTAGAACAATGTTCAAAAATTGAATCTGAAAATGCAACAATTCATTTTGAATTAGGGAAAAACTATCTAGCATTAAAAGATTATAAAAACGCTTACACTTCATTTGAACATGCAACACAGATTGATCCTACTAACAAATGGTTTTGGGTTGGATTGTATGATGTGAATTATGCAACTAAGGATTTTAATAGTGCGATATATGTTATCAACAAATTAATATTCTTTGATTCGAAATTCAAAGAAGATCTGACTTCTCTGTACATAAGTACAAACCAATATGATAAAGCCTTGGCTCTAATCAACGAGCTAGATGAAACTTCTGGAAAAACGGATAGGAGGGAAGCCTATAAAGCACAGATATTCTCTCAAGGGAAATACCAGAATACAGAAATAGCAAATTTAATTGCACAAGTCCAGACCAACCCTAAAGAGGAATCCAATTACCTTTCCCTAATTTTCTTGTACTCCAAGAATAACGAAACTGACAAAGTTTTGGAGACGGCACGTAAACTGGAATTGGCAATCCCAACGTCCGAATGGGCCCAAGTTAGTTTGTTCAAAACGCATTTGGAGAACAATGACGGCAAAAAGGCGGTTAAATCGATGAATATAGCTTTGGCTAGTGCCAAAATAGATTTCAAAATAAAGCACCGGATTCTGAATGAGTTTCTGATTTTCGCGGAAGCAAATCCACAGTTCGCAGCAGATTTGGAAAAAGCCATAGGTTATTTTGATAATGACCCAGATGTAAATGTGGCAAAAGAAATAGGGAAGTTTTATCAGACGAAGAAACAGTGGGACTCAACCGTAAGTTATTACGAGCTGGCAAATAAAAAGGGCTCAACAGGGGTAGATATCGAAACTAATTTGCTTTTGCTTCAAGCGTACACTGAAACCAAGCAGTTTGAAAAGCTTATGAAAAATGCTGTCGAAATGATTGATGTTTTCCCCACACAACCCCAGTTTTACTACTATGCAGGTTTGGGATGCAATCAAATGACACAGTTTAAAAAAGCAAAAGAGATATTGGAAATGGGATTGGATTATTTGGTTGAAGACATTATATTGGAAATCAATTTCAATATTCAACTAGGCGAGGCCTATAGTGGCTTAGGCGATTCTAAGAAAAAAGATTTCTATTTCTCAAAAGCCAATCAATTATTAAAAAAATAAAATTAAAATGAATAAATTCTTAGCAGTAATAGTGGTGGTTTTTATGCTCTCTTGCAAGTCGAAAGCGATTGTGGCCGGAGCGACAACTCCAATCATTAGCATGAAAGCAAAGAACATAATAGCGAGCCATTACGACAATAAGAGTGATTTTTCGACATTATATATTAAGGCAAGCGTGAAATATTCTGATGACAAACAATCTCAAAATGTAAGTGCAGAAATAAGAATGAAGAAAGACGAGCAAATATTAGTGAGCATCCGATTTTTTGGAATTACGATGGCCAAAGCATCGATAACGCCCACTTCGGTGAGCTACTATGAAAAAATTAAGGGAACCTACTTTGAAGGTAATTTTAGCGCTTTGAGTCAATGGCTGGGAACTGATTTGGATTTCTATAAAATACAGAATATGCTGTTAGGAGAAGCTCTGGATGATTTGAAAAAAGGAAAATACACGGAGTCAGTAATTGATCAATTGTACCGTCTTGATGACAAGGACAATGATAACACAAAAAAGACGTTCTATATTAATTCAAATAATTTCAGTGTCAATAGACAAGAGATCACACAAACGGCAGAAGAAAGAATGATTCAGGTTGCCTATACTTACATTAAAGAATATAAAGAAGCAATTATACCCGCTACTGTCGTTATTCATACATACCAAAAGAATGGGAAATCTGAAATTAATTTAGAATATGATACCATAACATTTAATGAAGAACTTTCTTTTCCTTATAGTGTTCCAAATAGTTACAATAGGATTATAATTAAGTAAATTTGCACAAATAATTTTTTAAGATGCCAAAGTTTCTCGTAAGCCTATTATTTATATGCATGACTTCTGTTTTATGGAGTCAGTCTTCTCAGCAAGAAAAATTAGAACAACGTAAAGCTGAAATCCAAAAAGAGATCAGGGATAACGAGAAGTTATTACTGTCCGTCAAGTCTAAGGAAAAGTCGGCTATGAATGTGTTTATGATTCAAAAAAACAAGATAAGACTGAAGGAAATCTTGATTAATACTTCAGAAAAGCAAGCGAAATATTTAGCTAATGACATGTATATTAATCAGATGGAAATCAATAAGCTTAATAAAGAATTGGCCGTTCTTAAAGAAGATTATGCAAAGATGATTGTCAAATCTTATAAAAGCCGTTCAGAACAAAGTCGGGCGATGTTTATATTATCATCTGATAATTTTTTACAGGCCTATAAAAGAGCACAGTACTTAAAGCAATACACTAGTTTCAGAAAAAATCAGGGAGAGGAAATAAAATCTAAATCTGTTGAGCTTGTTAATTA
>JBLIKQ010000162.1:0-4444 GCA_047635475.1 Porticoccaceae bacterium | reverse complement strand
TTTTTTTTCCATCAACAAAAATTGTAACTCCATCTGGAATTCCCTTAGAGTTTTTACTGATTATTTTAATAGTTGATTCTTTTCCGTTTTTAGTGACATCCATTTTTTCAATTATAGAAGGATCCAGCTTATCTAATTCTTTTTGATCAACTTTTATCCCGTCGATATATATTGCAGTTTCTGTGGAAATACCGTCACGCTCTTTAGAAACAACTTCAACTATTTTTGTTTTGGTTGATTTTTTTGTACCAGTAATATTGGTGGGGTCAATTCTCTCCAGATTTAAATGATTTTCATTTTTATGGAACAATCCTAAATCTTCAACTTCATCTGATTTTGCGGGGTTACTTTTCTTTTGTTTTCCAGTAGTAATTAGCATGGCTCCATTTCGCCCTTCAGAACCATATTTCTTCATTGCCGCTTGAGGCTCTAAAGTGATTTCAGACAAAATCTCTTCGTCAAGGGGAATTTTGATGATATTATCTTCTGTTTGCTTGGTTCCATTTATTACTATTAAATAATTAGAACCGTTTTTCTCTACATTGTCGATACTCCAAAAATTGTTGTCTTCTACAATAGCAATATTTTCTTTTTTTGCCCCTTTAATTCTATTTACAAGATCAAAATGTCTTTTTGAAGCCTTAGTGATATCGGCACTAAAACCAAAGTTTAATTCATTCTTAGAATCCTTTTCTGCAAAAACAGTGAAAGGCTTTATGGGCGAATCGCCCTCAATTTGATTCACTTTGCGTATTCCTTCTTTGTCTTTTAATTCTACTTTTATGGCAATTAGTTCGTTGTTTTTGTCTGTTGTAATTTCTGAGAAGTTCATTTCCAAATTATATTCTTCTTTAAAAAAATCTTTTTCAGCATTTAATTCTTTCTCGGTCGAATTTGAAGTGATGTGAAGTTCCACTTTCATTCCAGTTGTATTTAGAGTGGTTTCTTTCGATTTTTCCTGCGCCACAACATTTACTTGAAAAAGCATAAAAAAGGCAACTAAAGCGGGAACTACAATCGCGTACTTCCATAAATTCTTTTTGTTCGATTGGTTTTTGTTTAACATGATGATTCGTTTTTTGATTAATGATTGATAAAAATGATTGGATAAGGCAATGCAATTTTCGTGCGCTGTTATTTTTAAAAGCTTGATTTGGTAGGCTTTTTTGTCTAAAATTTTCAACAAAGCTTCACTGTCCGCTATGAATTCCAGATTTTGGAGAATCGCTTTCTGGTACAGCCAGATTATTGGGTTAAACCAGAACAGGATGCTGAAGACTCGCGTGATTAAAACATCTATGCTGTGGTTTTGTTCAGAGTGCACTTTTTCATGCTCAATAATGTTTTGCAACTCGGACGCGCTGTATAAGGCCGAATTGTACACAATGGTGTTGAAAAACGAAAAAGGCGCCAGCTTTTCCTCAACGTCAATAAACTTGAAATCGGCCTGCTGACGAACGGTTTTCCCTTTAAACACTTTAGTTAAACTGTAATAATCCAATCCAAATCGGATCATAAAAGCGACTATTCCTGAGGCATAAACGATCCCTGCAGTCAAAAACCAATCCATCTCAAAGGAGGTCTTTTCAACCGGAATACCAACGGGAATTTGCGACCAGTCGATTGTCGTAGGACTGGGTTCCACCCAAACGGTCTTTGTGAAAACCAGTAGAGGAAGTAAGACCGACGTGATTAAACCGGTTATTAAAAACCAGCGGTTGCTGGAGAAAAAGGTTTCTTTTCGCAATAAAAAATAGTGTGCCAGAAAGAACAAAGTAACTAAGCCGCTTGATTTTAGGAGGTAAATAAATAGTGTTTCCATCGTTTAATTTTTTATACGCAAGTGTTATTTCTAGGTAAGAGTCTATTTTTCTTCTTTCGGATTTTCTATCATGGCGAGAATTTCGCGAAGCTCTTTGGCCGTTATTTTCTCCTCTTTGGCAAAAAACGAAACCATATTTTTGTACGAACTGTTGAAATAATTGTCAATTGCCGTGTTCATGAACCCTTTTCTGTAGTCCTCGATAGCAATGATGGGGAAGTATTGATGTGTTTTCCCATAGGCGTTATGTTCGACATATCCTTTTTCCTCAAGGTTGCGCACGATGGTCGATAAGGTGTTGTAATGCGGTTGCTCCTCTGTGATTTCCGCCATGACTTCTTTTACGAACGCTTTTTTGAGCTTCCATAAGATGTGCATGATCTCTTCTTCTTTGTTTGTTAATTTTTGCATAGCTTAGATTTATTTGGGCGTTACCCGCAAGGGCGGGTCAGGTTTCGGCTATATCTCTTCGTTTCACTACGAGGATACCGTCGTAATCCTTAACGCATTCCAAACTTACAACTATAATTTTAGTTAAACAACTACAAAAGTAGTTATTTAACTAAATATTCAGTTTTCACGCTGTTTGGTCTTTTTTCGGAGCCGATTTTGGAAGTCGGGAAATCTGTAATGCAGATGCGTTGTTCTGAAAATGAGGCCACGCCCTAAGAATTACTATGGGAATAATCTTTTTCTTTTTTAACGAGTTTTTGCAGCCAGATGCAGCTTACCACCGAGAGAATTCCTAAACTGCCCATAACAAACCAGTTCGCCTGATAGCCATATGCATCTATGATTGTCAGTCCGGTTTTAGAACTCGCAATATGCGCCAAACTGAAACTCATGGTAAATAAAGCCATATAGCGCCCTTCGTGACCTTTTGGAGCTCTGCTTAAGGCAAAGGAATTGGAAAAAGGGAAGATGAACATTTCCCCAAAAGTGATAAAAAGGATACTAACAATCAGTATTCCTGCCCATATATTAATCAACAAAACATAGAAGCTTAGGGACATTAGCAATGAACCCCAAAGAATAATCCGGAGTTGATTTATGTTTTTTCTTTGGGTAAAACTCACAATTGGCATCTCAAGAAAGAAAATCAGCAATCCATTTAAGGATAACAAAAGACCACTTTGAAACTCCGTCAATCCAAATTTTTCGTTATGATATAGCGGTAGCGTAGTGAATAACTGGAAAAAAAGTACGGCCGTTATAAAACAAGCAAAGAGGAATATCCAGAATATCTTGTCTTTAAAAACAGAGATAGGTATTTCGGTTTTGTTGTTTGCCGTTTCTAAATCGGCAGACTTTTTTCGTTCTTTCACTAGTACAGTGAAAATTAAAATCGATACGATACAGGAACTTCCATCGACCCAGAACAGACCACTGTAGCCTAAGTTCATAATGATTAAACCTCCTAAAGCCGGTCCGGCTGCGAAACCTAAATTCACCGCTAATCGAACTAAAGTCAATGCTCGGGTACGATTTTCTGGCTTGGCATAAGTCGCGAGGGAAACAAACATGGCGGGACGAAACATGTCTGCCACAGTCATTATGATAAACATTCCGCCGCACAATCCCCAAAAAGTGCGGATGTATTGTACCAGAAACAGCAGTATACCGCTAGTGAATAAACTAAAAACCATGATTTTGTAAAAACCTATTTTATCTGATAATTTACCACCCAGCCATGAACCCAACATGGAACCAAAACCAAAAGCGACCATGATCCAGCCTACTTCCGCGTAGGACAAGTTCAAATCTTCTTTTAAGTATTTAGATAAAAACGGCAAAACCATAGTACCTGCACGATTGATAAAAGTAATCAACGTGAGAATCCAAATTTCTCTCGTAAAGCCTTTGTAATTGTTGATATAGCGGTTGAAGGCAGTAGTGAGCATTATAATTGGGTTCTTTTTCGCAAAGATAGGGAACTTTGTAACTTTCAGACTTTGTCGCTTTGCAACTTTTAAACTATTTTTGCTAAAATAAAAAAAATGAAAAAGATTCTTGTTTTGATATTTTTGTTACAATTGAGTTTGGGTTTTGCCCAAATAAAATTTGATGTAAAGGCTGTAGAAACGTTTCAAAAGGAAATTAATACTGAATATGCTGATGCTAAAACGAGTCCATTGATGGGTAATGATCTAGCTACGTTTACTACACTTGATTTTTACCAGATAAACGAAAAGTTCTTTGTTACGGCCACTTTTGTGCGTACCGAAAAAGAGAAAGCTTTTGGAATGAAAACATCGACGGAAAGAACACCATCTTATGTTAAATATGGCGAAGTGCATTTTACTATTGGGGGTCAAGCGCTAAAATTGAATGTCTACAAGAATATCGAGCTTTCAAAAAAGAAAGAATTCAAGGATTATCTTTTCTTGCCGTTTTCGGACCTAAGTTCTGGTATCGAAAGTTATATAGGAGGGAAATACATTGATTTAAAAATACCCAAAGGCAATACGATTGCGATTGATTTCAACACTTCATATAACCCGTATTGCGCTTATAATCATAAATATTCGTGCCCTAGAGTGCCTTTAGAAAATGATCTGAATATCGAAATCAGGGCAGGAGTCAAAAAATTTCACAACTAATGAAATTCTTTAATTTCCATAC
>JBLIKQ010000161.1:0-4460 GCA_047635475.1 Porticoccaceae bacterium | reverse complement strand
CATCTTTTATCACAGTCGGTAAGTAATAATAAAACACCACACCATTCGCAGGATTAACACCTTGAGAATCATCGGTTCCTAAGAAGCTATCAGAATTGCTATTCAATTGACTGCCCCAATTTCCGATAACGGCATCTTCAGGTTGAATTAGTGCAAAAGAGGTGTCATTGCCTTCAAATTGTCGGATTAATCCCAAATCATCTAATACCCAAAAAGATCTACCCATGGTTGCAATACTTATATCACCATGACTTACTTTTAAATCAGAAATAGGTACTATTGGTAAATTCAATTGAAATGAGTGCCATTGCTTTCCACCATTCCAAGAGATGTACATCCCTAATTCTGTTCCTGCAAAAAGCAAGTTTTTTCGGGTAGTATCTTCTCGAACAACTCTTGTATAAGCTCCTGTTGGTATACCAGAACTGATATTCGTCCAAGATTTACCATAGTTTGTCGTTTTATAGATCGCAGGTGTGTAATCGTTAAATTTAAATCTAGTTGTAGCGATATATGCAGTTGCTTTATCATGAGGAGAGACCTCAATAGAATTGATTAAAGTTTCAGGGAGATCTTTCGGAGTTACATTGTTCCAAGTTTCTCCACCATCTCTCGTTAATTGCAAAACTCCATCGTCTGTTGCAGCCCAAATAAAGCCTTTTTCATGTGGCGATTCAACGACATACGCTAACGTACCGTAATTTTCAGCACCAACCGCTTCATTTGTGTAAGGACCACCACCTTTTCCTTGTTTCTCCTTTTCATTGTTGGATAAATCAGGGGAAACTTCTTCCCAATTGTTTCCATTGTCTCTAGTTCGCAATAGCAATTGTGCTCCATGATAATAGGTGTTTGGTTCATGCTGTGACCAGATAATTGGAGCATTCCAATTGTATCTGTATTTCATGTCTTTAGAATCTCTACCCAAATATTGAATCGGAGCCGCCATAATCTGAGTACTCGCATTTGCTTTGGTATCTAAAATTTCAATGGTTCCTAGATAACTACCTCCTAATACATATCTAGGATTGTCGGGGTCGAAGGCTAAAAAGGCACTTTCTCCACCGGCAGAAGCTGACCAATTCTGTTCATTTATACCTCGACTTCCTAGCGCAAGGCTGCTAATTTTTATGGAAGAATTATCTTGTTGACCTCCATAAATATTATATGGAAAAAGATTATCAGTATTTACTCTATAAAACTGTGCGGTAGCCATTCTGTTTTGAGGAGACCATGATTTCGCATAATTATAAGATACTGCAGCACCACCATCATTAGCAATTATCATGTTTTTGCTGTTGTTTGGGTTGATCCAAAGATCGTGGTGGTCTCCATGTGTGCCGGTTATTGTTGACCAGGTATTTCCGCCATCGATTGAGCGTTGTGCACTCGCATTTAGCACATATATTTTCTCTTCATCATTAGGGTCGATAAACAATTCGATATAATACCACGCTCTTTGAACAAGACTATGGTCTGATGATACTTTAGTCCAATATTCACCAGCATTGTCAGAAACAAATAATCCACCCAATTCTTTGTCAGAATCACTTTCCACCAAAGCATATACCTTATCAGAATTTGATCTACTCACAGCAATCGCCATCTTTCCTTTCTCTTTAGGCAGGCCTTCGTGAATTTTTTTCCAGCTTTCTCCTCCATCAGTAGTTTTGTAAAGACCACTCCCAATACCACCACTAATTACTTTCCAAGGCTTACGCTGGTGTTCCCACATTGCGGCGTACATTACCAAAGGATTGTTAAAGTCCATTGATAATTCAGAAGCGCCTGTTAAATTATTTACATAAAGTACTTTACTCCAACTTGCGCCGCCATCAATAGATTTAAAAATTCCTCGTTCTTTATTAGGACCATACAAAGCTCCCTGTGCTGCAACAAAAAGGATATCTGGATTTTTAGGATGTATCACTATTCTTGAGATATGCTGAGTCGCTTTTAGACCCATATGAATCCAGGTTTTACCTGCATCAGTAGATTTGTATACGCCATCTCCATAAGAAGTCATAACCCCTCTAGGCGCGTGCTCACCCATTCCCACATATACGATGTTTGGATCACTTTCAGAGACTGCGATTGCTCCAACAGAACTCGTTTTAAAATATCCATCAGAAATATTTTCCCAGAGCTGACCACCATCTTCAGTTTTCCAAACTCCACCACCAGTATTCCCCATATAATAGGTCATTGGATCTCCAACCACACCGGATGCTGCAACAGATCTACCCCCTCTAAAAGGACCGATATTTCTGTACTTAACAGATTTAAAAACACTTTCTATAGATTGTGCGAAGGTTGCTGTGGTAATAAAGAATAAGAGTAAAGAAAACGTAATTTTTTTCATGGTGTTGGTTTTAAGGATAGTCAGTCTTGTATGAAATAAAAGCAAAATCAAACTTAATAAAAATTATTTAGCATTTAATAAAAAGGAGCAATTTTCATCTTTTTAGAAGCGATTGGTATTGAAGAGTCCATTATTTTAAGTTCGTTGAGTAAATTAGCTTTTATATTTTGGAGCTAATTTTATTTCTATCGCTCATTACTTTCTTTCTTCATTCCGATAACTACTAAAAGTATTTCTCCAATGGCATAAAGTAATTATTTATTGAACTTATTTCTAGTTTTATTTTTTTCCAAAAAGGCATAACGTATTTTTCTAAAGAACTTTATCATTGTTTAGCGTTTGGTTTTAATGTCTTGTCCTGAAATATGGCTACAGGTTAAAATTGATTTACGCTGTTAATTTATATACCATATTCGGTGTTTTGAAACCTAAAGATAAGCGTAATCTTACTTCGTTGTATAATTTGATTGCATTTTTTACTGCTCTTTTAGGAATTGCTAAGTTCAAAAAGATTTGGCAGACTTTATTAAATCCTCTAAACTTTTGGTTAAGCACCAAAACCGTATTAATTATAGCCACTGTTGGCAGTAGTTTATATAAAATAAGTTTTATATTTTATTCATTCTCATAATCATGCACAAATTTGATACGAGGGCTGCTGGCCATCAAGTTAGGATTTGTTCCTTCAATTCCCTCAGGAATCGGCTGGTTGCGGGTTTCGTAATAAGTTACCCAACTAGGCATTGGGTTTCCTGAGCTGTCGTTAAATGTCATTGGATGCGTAAGAAAAGGAATAGAATCTTTAGGTAAATCTTGAGAAGAAAACATTTTATAAACTAATTCAGAGCAATAATAAGAATCGTCATCCCATAAAAAAACCGCATCATAAGGCGTATTTATTCTTTCGATGCCATACTCTATTGCTTTAGAAATATAAGGTTGGTAATAGCTATCTAGTCTTGCAACTGTGGTTTGAGATTTGTTAAATTTATTTTTATTCCTGTTCAAAAACTTTATTAAAGGAGTTTGGCAAATCCCTTCTTTTGGTATCGCTTCCAATACAAACCATTGTTTATTTTTTTGCATTGCCATCCCAACATGCGAATAGTTTTTAGAAAATGAAGTTGCCGTTACATCTTTAATAGCATTATCTATTTCGCCTGTTCCAGTATTCTGAAACAGTAAATCCCCTTGTTTTATTTCAAAATTATTATTATTTTGATTGCTATTGCAACTGAGCAAAACAATCGCGAATATAAGGATGATACAAGTTTGCTTTAGTGTTCTATTCATGATTGTTTTGTTCTTAATTTTAGGACGGGTCAAAATTAATACCAACGGTTCGCTTAAATAGTGAGGGTGCATAGCCCTCATGAATGTCTTACACTTTGTTTGGTACAGTATTTTGAATGTCTTTTTAATAAACTTTTAATATACAATTATTTACATCTACAAATCTAATACAATTTTATTATGCTTTGCTCTTGAAACACATAGACAAATCTTATCGCCAGCTATTTTCTCTTCCTCACTTAAAACGGAGTCTCTATGGTCTATTTCCCCTTCTATTACAGTGCTAATGCAAGTGCCACAAGTGCCTTGTAGACAGGAATAATCTACTTTGACATTATTCATAAGTAGTGCATCTAGAATGGTAAGGTTCTTATCAACGGTAATGGATTTACCCTTTTTATTTAAGACCACTTCAAATGCTTTAGATTCTTTTGATGTGGCGGTAATATTAGAAAACACTTCTTCCTTTATTTGGTCTTTTTTCCAACCATGTTTACATGCTGTTTCTTTAATCCATTTGTTAAACCCTGTTGGACCGCATAGATATAGTAAAGTGTTTCTTTCTGGCTTGGCTAAAATATTAGCCAAATCGATAGAGGATCTTCCTTCTTTATCCAAATGTATTTCTGTATTAGGTGCAAAAGTCCAATTCTGAAGTTCATACTGAAAAGGAATGTCAGCTTCTGATCTTGCGCAGATGTGAAATTCAAAATGTTTATCTAGTTCCACCAATTTATGAGCCATAGATAATAGCGGTGTAATACCTATACCGCCTGAAATTAATAAATATTTTTGGACATTTTCA
>JBLIKQ010000160.1:0-4572 GCA_047635475.1 Porticoccaceae bacterium | reverse complement strand
TTTCATAATCCCCTAGCTGCCCATACAATTGAATCACAACTAGGTTTACAGTTAAATACAATTTAATTAGCTCAGCTGTAGTCATTTTACTTAGATCTGCAAATATCACCTCAGCACCTTCACTTTTAATCCCATCAGCCAATGTAATGAGAGGAGATGCTTTCGTTATATTTTGCTCTATAAATAGTACTTTCATCATTGCTTTTTTAAAATCACATATATCTGCAGATCTTACCAAAGTAATTTTAAAACAATATACAATGTTTCAAATATTTTTTAATCTATGAAGATAAATGAAACATCAGCTTAATTCACGCACAAGTAGTCGCCTAAGATTAGCCTCTTTATTTTTAGTATTTACTTTATTAATAGTGTTTGGTTTTTTTAAGTTACTACTTTGGGTAGCACCTTGGCGTGAATTTGAAATTTATTGCGTAACGATTTTTTATGCGCTTTTTTCAGTGAGTCTTTACTTGATAATCAAAAAGAAAAAATGGCTAGCTTATATATTCTATTTAAATACCTTTTTTGCTTTTCTCGGTCTGGAAGCAGGATATTATTTACTATTTTCTAAACATAACGAATCAGAATGCTAGGTACATAATCTATAAAAAAATAGTCATTGTGTGCACATATATTCAGCTTTGTTGGTAAACATTATTTTGTAGAATTTGGACCAGCCTAAAATCCAATAGAAATGTCACAAGGAAGACGCACAATTGAATTGTGTTTATCTCATTATAGCAAACTAAATTTCTGATACTAAAGAAGAAATTTCGTTGCATATTACAACCATGATAGAATTTAAATAATACAGTTTTTGAATACTAAATCGATACATCAATTAAATTATGTCTTTAAAATCAAATATCCTATGGTCTTACACTTCAAAATATTTTGGAGTTGTCTTCCAATTTGGTTCGTCTCTTTTTCTTGCTCGATTATTAACACCGAGTGATTTTGGAATATTTGCAGTCGCGTTATCTCTTATTGGATTTGCCCATCTTTTAAGGGACTTTGGTATTGGTGGCTACATAGTTCAAGAAGCAGAGTTGACCCAAGATAAATTACGCACTGCCTTTACTTTGGGATTGCTGCTGTCTTGCACTTTAGGTTTGGGTCTTTTTTTATCCGCTGGTTTTTTAGCAGATTTTTACGAACAACCCGACGTAAAAATAATCATACAAATCATTTCAATAAACTTTTTTATCATTCCTTTCAATGCACCAATTTTTGCCCTACTAGCGCGTAATATGCATTTTAAACAACGGACTTATATTGAAATGACGAGTTCGGTTGTATATGCATTAGTAGCTATTTCTTTGGCCTTTTACGAATACGGTGTCGTCAGTTTAGCTATTGCTTCTTTGTCTACAAATATTGGGTCTTTATTACTTTGCCAATTGGTAAAGCCTGCAGAATTTACCTACTCACCTATGTTAAAAGAAACAAAATCAATCATTAGTTATGGTGGTTTTGCTAGTGGCGCACAATTTATCCGTCATGCTGCGAGTTCTTCTCCTGACATCATAATGGGTAAAATACTAGGAATGGCCTCGGTAGGCTTTTTTAATAGAGGTCTTAGTCTTTTAAATATGGCAAATCAGGTACTGATAGATGGGCTTAGACCTGTTCTAATGCCTTTTTTTGCTCAGAGGCAAAGAGAAGGTGAGAACACCGCTACTGCGTATTTTAAAATGCTAAATATTGCTCTAGCAATTTTATGGCCTTGTTACGCTTATATTTTTTTTGAAGCTGATACGCTTGTGGTGCTCTTATTTGGCGAGCAATGGACTGCGAGTATTCCTATTTTAAAAATCATGTGTTTTTCCGCAATCATATCCACAATCACCATATTTTCAGATGAGTTATTTAAAGCAACAGGTCATGTAAAGCGTTTTTTTACAGTAGAATCGTGGATGACATTTCTAAAAATATCGATGGTATTTATTGGTGTTCAATTTGATCTAATTATTACTGCAACGCTTCTAGCATCAATACCATTATTTCGCCTAATGATAACCAATTATTATATTTTCAGATATTTTGAAGTTGAACTTTCAGAATATTTATTAATGTTAATAAGAAATACTTGTTTGCTGATTTGGTGCGCCTTACCAATTTTTTCAATAAACTACTTTTATCCACTTCAGTCCGTTTATTTAAAGCTATTCATCGATACGATACTCATTATTACCTTGTGGCCTATCGGCATGTTTTTATTACATAAACAATTATTTATAGATACATTGGCGATGATAAAAAAAAGCTTACCAAGAAAAACGCTATGAAAAATAAACTAATAATATTTTCGAAAACAGTTTTAGATACAGCAATGGTTTATTTAACCCTTAGCTATTTCGAACTACGAAAATACTTTCCTAAAAAAGTCACGACAAACAAAAACCAAGTTTTAGTGCTGGCTTCTGCGCTCCCCCCACATGTCACCGGAGGATCATATCGCCCTATGTCTTGGGCAAAGTACGCTTCAAGCAACAATTGGCGCATCACGTTTCTAACGAAAGATCTAAACACGCCTTTACAAAATTCAAAAGCTGGCGAGCATTTGGCTAATCAGATGAAAGGGCAGTCAGAAATTTTTCGAGTAGAAAAGCCCCGGTTAAAGCCTTCTTGGAAATTACTCCCAAAAGTTGATGGTTCTTTTTTAGATGCCTTAGCAACGATTTCATTAGGGCTGAAGCTTTTTAATAATAACAAACCAAGTGTGATAGTGGCTACAGGTCCATCATTTGACTATTTTATCGCGGCTTATTACTTATCAAAAATTCTTGGTATTCCCTTAGTACTCGATTACCGAGATGAATGGACGGAAAACCCATTTCCTTTTGTAAATAAAGGAAAAACTGATGATTATTGGGAGAAACGCATATTTACGTTTGCTAAGCGCATCATATTTACAACTGAAAGCATGAAGCAACATCACATCAAAAAGTACAACAGAACCGACAATATTCATGTTGTCACTAATGGCTGGGAACCAAGCGAACATACGCCCCATACTAGCACTGAAAAAACAGATGAAATCGTACTAACATTTGTCGGTAATATTGCTTCGCACAATCTTCCGTTTGATTTTATTGACGATATAAATAAGTGTTATCAGCACATTAACAACGGTATTAAACTCAAATTTGTTGGACATATTCCAGTACCAATAAAAATAAAAATGCTTGAACTTGATATCAACAACATCATTGACTTTGAAAGCTTTTTACCTAGAAACGAAGCCAATTCGCGGATGCAAAGTTGCTCAGCACTCCTTTTATTTAATCCACCTGAATTAGCCCGATACTTACCAGGCAAGGTATTTGATTACTTGTCAGCTGGCCGGCCAATCATAGTTCATGGCAATGAAGGTGAAACAGCAAAACTTATTAGAAAGTTAACCGCGGGTTACTTTGTAACCACTGGCAATACGGTGGAGTTAACTAAAATAATTAACCAATTACCGTTATTATCAGAACACCAAAACATAGCTAATGCAGAAGATTTGTTAGGCTTCTCTAGAGAAACCCTTGCGGCTCAATTCTATGGGATTTTAAGCCATGTTGCTGATTAAGATAAAAGCAGAACAGATTAGTCTTGACCTTTTCCGCTAGATTACTCCCAATCTCTTGATAAGAATTTTCATATTATGCTGCCTGTTTTGCAAACTCAGTAGGCAACTTATAGTTTAGTGAACTATGAGGGTTAGGAATGAAGACCAGAGTGAACAGATTGGAACTTTTAATGCCCTTTCAATTGGACTTGTTGCAGAATGAAATTTTAGTATGTTGGCTGCAAATTATTCGTCGTCTTATTGGTTAAATATTTTTGGCTACTCCCGCAGTTTTTACTTTAAAGAAAAAAACTTAGTCTGTTTAGTGATTTAGGACGTTTATCTGAGGAAAAACGAGCGGACCTATTAAGCCTTTGGGTGATCAAAGTAAGCAACCTATACACTGGTTGGTGCATAGCAGTGCTGTAGCTGTGCACTTATTAGAGATAGAAGGAAATTGGTGGTCAGCTATGTTTAATACAAGTGCTTTTCCCGACCATCGTGCTGCCGTTTATAGGAAAACCAGGAACCACGTAAAATTCATAAGATACTGACTTGGCAAATAGATGCTTTGTATCGATATTTTGTTTTTAAGCCCTTATTTTACTTGTTGGTATTGTTACTGATCATATTGGTTACCTTAATTGTTCCCAAATATCGAGACGTTGCATGTCTTTCCATCGCTGTGAGTGGAATTTCACATGTGATTGGATTGTTTTGTTTCGAACCTTCCTCGGATTTTCGATATTCTCACTACATGGTATTTTGTTGTCTAATTTGTATTTTATTCTTAACTAACTTGAGATCTGCTTAAGCGATAATCATAGAGTTCAGCTCTTCGTCAGTTAAAATAAGGCTTGGCTTATTTTCTTTTAAACAATAAGCAACCAATCCCGCGAGTAAATTCAGCATAAAGCCGTTCATACTCCGATGCCTTGAGTGTTCGATATAAGAAATATTCTTAAGTTGGTCGTTTATTGTTTCAATTATATAGCGCCTTGAAAGCATGGCCC
>JBLIKQ010000159.1:0-4576 GCA_047635475.1 Porticoccaceae bacterium | reverse complement strand
AGAGCAGGAGAGTTGGCTTGTCTTGAGGTAAATCCAGATGCTGTTATAATAAGGACTTCTTGGGTTTATAGTAGTTTTGGAAACAATTTTGTAAAAACAATGAAGCGTTTGTTGCAAGAACGCGAAACAATTAGTGTAGTCAATGACCAGATTGGATCAGCTACCTATGCAGCCGATTTGGCTCAGGCAGTGATGAATATAGTTACTTCAGAAAATTGGATATCAGGGATTTATAATTATTCTAACGAAGGCGAGATTAGCTGGTATGAATTTGTTTTGGCTATAAAGGAAATTGGGGGTTATAATTGTGAAGTGAAGGGTGTTCCCTCTTCATCTTATCCTACTACAGCAATACGTCCCGCTTTTTCTTTATTGGATAAAACAAAGATTAAAGCTATTTATGGCGTTGTTGTTCCGGAGTATAAAGAAAGTTTGAAAAAATGTTTAATGTTTAAATTTTAAAGTTGTCCAATGCTGTCGGTTTGCCCCGTCCCTAAAAGGTGTCGAAAATTAAGAAAATGATTTTATCTCGACACTAAATGAAGCTGAAAACTTAGAATGTAATTTTAGATAAAGTCTGTTGCTGAAAATGAATTTTGTGTTTCTTTTTCGCCCCCTTTAGGGTTAGGGAAAAAACAAAAAAGAAACTTACCAAAACTTATTTTTCAGCAGTTTTGTTGCAGAAATAATAGAAAGAGCGTATGAAATTTTCGGTTTGCCCCGTCCCTAAAAGGTGTCGAAAATTAAGAAAATGATTTTATCTCGACACTAAATGAAGCTGAAAACTTAGAATGTAATTTTAGATAAAGTCTGTTGCTGAAAATGGATTTTGTGTTTCTTTTTTGTTCCCTTTAGGGTTAGGGGAAAAACAAAAAAGAAACTTCTCAGATCTTTTTGTAAATTCTAAAAAGCAAATTCGTATGAAAAAGAATCCATTACTTTCGGATAATATGTGGAAAGATGCCTCAGGAATTATTTTTTCAAATGCTAAAAAATTAAGAGAAAATCCTACGGAAGCTGAAGAAGTAATGTGGTTGTCATTGAGAAATAACCAATTGGATGGTTATAAGTTTAGAAGACAACATCCATTATTAAATTATGTAGCCGATTTTTACTGTCATCAATTAAAATTAGTCATAGAAATAGATGGAGAATACCATCAAACTGTAGAGCAAAAGAAATTAGATAATGAACGAACAGAAAATATTGAATTTCAAGGTTTGAAGTTAATGCGATTCACTAACGAAGAAGTGATTTCTAATATTTCTGCTGTTTTAAATAAAATTAAAGAATTTCTAAAAATAGAAGAATAATGAGTTCATGAAATTTTCGGTTTGCCTCAATCTGCCTCAGCGGAAGCCGAAAATCCAGAACTTGTGTTATATAAGATATGGATTTATGTATCTTGTTAAAATAAATTAAAAATATATATTATAAAATGAAAAAAATATTAATTACCGGGGGTGCCGGTTTTATTGGGTCTCATGTAGTAAGACTTTTTGTAAAAAGATATCCGCAATACCAAATATTTAATTTAGATGCATTAACCTATGCGGGTAACTTGGAGAATATAATTGATATTGAAAACGAACCTAATTATACTTTTGTTAAAGGAGATATTGTCGATGCGCCATTTATTGATGCTTTGTTTGCTGAACATAAATTTGAAGGCGTTTTACATTTGGCTGCCGAATCGCATGTGGATCGTTCTATTACGGACCCATTATCATTTGTGAAAACAAATGTCATAGGTACTATGAATCTGTTGAATGCAGCCAAGATAAGTTGGCAAGGAAATTATGAAGGGAAACGTTTTTACCACATCAGTACCGATGAGGTTTATGGCAGCCTAGGCGCAGAAGGTTTGTTTACAGAGACAAGCGCCTATGATCCTAATTCGCCTTATTCAGCTTCCAAAGCCAGTTCAGATCATTTTGTTCGTGCTTACGGTGAGACATATGGTTTGCCTTATGTTTTGACCAACTGTTCTAATAATTATGGTCCTTTTCATTTTCCTGAAAAATTGATTCCGTTGTTTATTAATAATATCATTCAAAACAAACCCTTACCGGTTTATGGCGACGGGAAGTATACTAGGGATTGGCTGTTTGTGGAAGACCATGCTGTTGCGATTGATTTGGTTTTTCATGAAGGGGTGAACCACGATACTTATAATATTGGTGGATTTAATGAATGGCAAAATATTGATTTGGTGAAATTGCTTTGTAAAATCATGGATGAGAAATTAGGAAGAGAATCAGGAGCTTCTGAACAATTGATTTCTTATGTAAAAGACCGTCCAGGTCATGATTTACGTTATGCTATTGATGCCAATAAAATAAATAAAGAATTGGGATGGAAACCCTCGGTTACTTTTGAAGAAGGATTAGAAAGAACTGTAAATTGGTATTTAGAAAATCAGACTTGGTTGAATAATATTACTTCTGGAGAGTATGCCACTTATTACGAGAAGCAGTACGCGAATTGAAAACGAATTTAAAGCGAATTAATGCGAATTTCACTAATGGATGCAACCGATAAAATACTTTACAAAGAAGAAAGTTATGCTATTGTTGGAGCGTGTATGAAAGTAAGAATTACTTATTTCTAAGATTATAGTTTTCTTTTTTGCTTGATCAAAAAAGAAACAAAAAAATCAAGTCTCCACATCCTCGTCGGTCAAATTTATTTTCGAATGCTAAAAGAAAAAAACTCGGCCTACGTCCTCAAACAGCTTTTCTTTTTACGCATTCTTCAAATATTTGACGCTCGACTGCGGATGTTAAGGACGGTTAGTTCTCACAAAAAATAGCAATTTGGACTACATTTAGAAAATAGATTTAAAACTGCAAAACTTCAATTAATATCGCTTTGTTTGCTATGATACAATTATTGTAGAAATAAAAGCAGTATCACAAATACCAGTTACATTTTACGCGCAGTTGACCAATTATTTAAAATGTACAAAATTGGAATTGGGTATGTTGATTAATTTCGGCACGCCTTCATTATCTTATAAAAGAATAATTAATTTGAAACATTCGTTTTAATTTGTAAAATTCGTAAAAAACATGAAAGGAATTATATTAGCCGGAGGTTCTGGCACTCGTTTACATCCATTAACGCTCGCCATGAGTAAACAAATGATGCCGATTTATGATAAACCCATGATTTATTATCCATTATCGACTTTGATGACAGCAGGGATAAATGAAATATTAATCATTTCAACACCTCATGATTTGCCTAATTTTATAAAACTATTAGGAGACGGTTCGGATATTGGTTGTCAATTCAGTTATGCTGAACAAGCCTTGCCCAATGGTTTGGCACAAGCTTTTGTTATTGGTGAAGAATTTATAGGGGATGATTCTGTAGCTCTGGTACTGGGAGATAATATTTTTTTTGGTTCTAATATGGATGAATTATTGCAATCCAATAAAAACCCTGACGGAGGAGTTGTTTTTGCATACCACGTTTCGGATCCAGAGCGTTACGGTGTGGTGGAATTTGATAAGGATTTAAACGCATTGTCAATAGAAGAAAAACCAGTGAAGCCAAAATCAAATTTTGCGGTACCCGGTTTGTATTTTTATGATAATTCTGTAGTGGAAATTGCCAAAAAAATCAAACCAAGTGCAAGAGGAGAATATGAAATCACTGATGTAAATAAAGTGTATTTGGAAAAGGGAAATTTGAAGGTTGGTATTTTAAGCAGGGGGACCGCTTGGCTTGATACTGGGACTTTTAATAGCTTGATGCAAGCGGGACAGTTTGTTCAGGTTATTGAAGAACGCCAAGGATTAAAAGTAGGTTGTATCGAAGAAATCGCTTGGAGGCAGGGTTTTATTTCTGATCAGCAGTTAAAAAAATTAGCAGTACCTCTAAAAAAATCAGGTTATGGTGAATATCTTTTGGGATTGCTAAATCATAAGTTGTAAGAAATTGGGTTGTTGGCCTTCAGTAAATAGTATTAGGTTTATAAATTACATGTATTTTAAAATATGATATATATTGCATTAATTGTTTTATTGGTTGGGATTGAGCTCGTTTACTTTAAAATTGCTGATAGATATAATATTATTGACAAACCAAATAGTAGATCCTCACATACTTCTGTCACTTTGAGAGGAGGAGGTATAATTTTTCCTATTGCATTAAGTATAGCCTATTTTTTGGGCTATACTTCTTGGCAAATAATGCTGGCAGTTATTCTGGTAGCCGCAGTTAGTTTTGCTGATGATATTAGACCTTTGCCACAATTACCAAGATTTGCATCGCATATTATTGCAGTAGGGTTGGTTTTTTATGAGTTACAGCTGTTTTCGGATTTATCGTGGTTACTTCCTTTTGTATTTGTGTTATTTATTGGCTGGATTAATGCGTTTAATTTTATGGACGGTATTAACGGTATAACCGTATTATATGCCCTAATCACCATTGTCAGTTTTTCTTTTCTGTCAATAAATGAGTCTAGTTTGCCTTTGTTGATCACCATGGGTTTGTCTTGTTTTGTTTTTGGACTTTTTAATATTAGGAAAAAGGCGAAGACTTTTGCCGGAGATGTGGGTAGCAT
>JBLIKQ010000158.1:0-4626 GCA_047635475.1 Porticoccaceae bacterium | reverse complement strand
CTTTTAATAAAGTAAATAGCAATAGAGTTAATTATGTAGAATAAGACTAGTAAAAATTTCTCAACATATTGCGACAAAAAATATCAAGAAAAAAACAGTATTTAAAATCAACATTACAGCAATAATACCATTTCTGCTTTTAATATCAACATCATAAAAGACAAAGTTGTATAATGCAAGATGAAAGAGTAAAAATTAAGAAAACCCACTAACAAAACAAAATGAGGTAATTTTAATTATTTTTTAATGTAAACATATGTTATCTTATACAGCGAAAAGATCAAGCTAACAGCTGAAAAATAAAAGACAATCAAATTTTCTTTACTTATTTTATTAATTATTGCAATTAAACAAAAAAGGAACAAAACAATAAAAATAGGGTAGTATTTTTTATTGTTAATCCAAGTCCAGATTTTATATTTTCGACTTATAAAAATACCGCTAAGTCCTGAAATATAACCGATAATACTTCCTATAATCACATCAATTGGATGATGCGCACCAACGCCAACTCTAGTAATAGCGATTAGTAAACCTGTAAAAACGAAAAGAAAAATTCCTGCTATTTTAGAGTTCCATTTCTTGGGCATAAATGCAAATAACAAAACAGTAAGTATTGTAAAAACAGTAATCGAATGGCCGGAAGGTAAACTACTGAATTTAACCCACTTTGTTCCAATGATAGAAAAACTAGCATTATCAAAAATTTGAGCTGGTCTTGGTACAGAAAATAGGTCTTTTAATACTTTAGAAAATACAGCGGAAACAATCGTAGCGGAAAATAAAGATTCCCAAACTTTAGGAGCATATAAAATTAAAGTGGTCAATAAGGATAAAAAGATCAAAGCATCTCCAAACTGAGTAAGATTATAAACAATAGAGGGAAATTGTGATAATTTTGAATTTATAAAATAAAAATAATCTTTTTGAATTTCTACGTATTTAGCAACGGATAAAGAATCATAAATGTAAAGAAATGAAACAATTGAAATTAAAAAAAAAGTTGGTAAAAAAAATAAAGATAGCTTTAGCTTTGAATAATTAGCAAAAACAGTGGTATTTAAGCTGTTTTTTGAGTCTTGATTTACGTTATTAAATCTATTTAACATGTATAGCTATTTTTGTAATTTAACGGGATTTTGAGCGATCTGCAGAAAATTTTAATCTATTATATGTGCTATTGGCGTTCGCTATATTTTTTGCCTACAAACATATAATATAATTATTACAAATCATTAAATAGACTTTAATTCATTTGCATAGTAAAATGCGTTCATTTTCAAAAATGCTTCCCAGCTGCGCACTCTGTTAAATTTTACAAATGGATCGAATATAGCTGCAACTGCTGTTTAATTACTCTCGTTTCAAACGCTATGTTTTGTTTCTTAATTGAAGTAGGTACTCGATGCAATCAAGGACTAGATTTGCAGACAAACGAGTGCACCTGGAGTTTTAGAGACTACTTTATTCTATCACAATACTACCAAATTGTAATTCTATCCTTTGCTGCCAAAAACATTTTATCTCCAGCTTTTACATCAAATGCCCGGTAAAAAGGCGTAGTATTCATTAAAGGACCATTAACACGCAAAGCCGGCGGAGAATGTGGGTTGTTGTTAATCCACAAACGCAGGAACTCGTCTTTCATTTTCACTCGCCAGATTTTGGCAACAGACAAAAAGAAGCGTTGGTCTGGTGTAAAACCGC
This sequence comes from Porticoccaceae bacterium, assembly GCA_047635475.1. Lineage (GTDB taxonomy): Bacteria > Bacteroidota > Bacteroidia > Flavobacteriales > Flavobacteriaceae > Flavobacterium. Next base: position 2,919 of record JBLIKQ010000158.1, on the reverse strand, counting down.
CAATTTTTGTAGTGTCCTGTCCTGCTTTGGTCATTTTAAAAGCATCGTAAGCAACAGCTATTCCAGCTATATCTGCAGTGTTTTCACCAACGGTCATAGCTCCATTAACGTGTATGCTATCCAAAACGGTATAAGTACTGTACATATCGATTACTTGTTGTATTCTTGATTTAAACTGTTTGTAGTCATCTTTTGTCCACCAGTTTTTTAAGTTACCATCTTTATCGTATTGTGCACCTTGGTCATCAAAAGTATGTGTTATTTCATGGCCTATAACCATTCCAATACCACCATAGTTAAGTGCATCATCAGCATTATTGTCAAAATAAGGCGCTTGTAAAATACCTGCGGGAAAGACAATCTCATTTGCGGTAGGATTATTGTACGCTGTAACTGTTGGAGTTGTTGTAAACCATTCGGTTTTATCAACAGCCTTGCCCAATTTAGCCAATTGGCGTTGATATTCAGCTGCAGAAGCCGACACGATGTTCTCAAAATACGAGTCTCTAACTATTTGTACATTACTATAATCTTTCCACTTATCGGGATAGCCTATTTTCTTGGTGATGGCAAACAGTTTCTCTTTCGCTTTTTCTTTCGTTGTGGTACTCATCCATTCCAACTTATCAATTCTCACAGCATATGCTTTTTGTACATTATTAACCAGGACCAACATCCGTTTCTTAGCATCTTCCGAAAAATATTTCTTTACATACAATTGTCCTAGGGCTTCCCCCAGGTAACCATCAACGGCACTAGTTATTTTTTCGCCACGGGATTTTTGAACAGCCTGCCCAGACAATACTTTGGTATACTGAAATGAGGCATCTACAAAAGCTTTACTCAAATCATCTGCATATCTTCCTATAGAATTTGCTTTCAAATAAACTTTCCAGTTATTTATGGGAATGCTCTTTAACAGTTTATTAAGGGCATCATAATAGGCGGGTTGGCCTAGGTCGATCGAATCAGTTTTGGCAGCTAAATTAGCTAATAAATCTCCCCAGCCTATGTTAGGATGTCTTTTTACAAGATCTTTCACAGCCATCTTATTGTAATTTGCCTGCACATCCCGCAGCTCAACTTTTGTTTTATGCGAAACGGCGAGTTGTTTGTCAATATCGTAAACCAGATCAGCGTTCTTTTTGGCCTCCTCAGTATTGTTTCCAGTTTGTTGAAATAATGAAGTTAGATATTTCTTGTACGATTCTTGTATGGCAACAGTTGATAAATCAGATTTAAAATAATAGTCTCTATCGGGTAAACCAATACCCGTTTGATAGGCGTGGGCAATGTTCATACTGCTGTTTTTATCGTCCGGTGACACTCCAAAAGCTAAAATAGAAGAATTGTCCACTTTTGCCTGATCAGCCACAAAATTCATTAAGGACGGTATATCAGTTATAGCTTCAATTTTGGCAAGTAAGGGTTTAATAGGCGCATAACCACGTTTGTCAATGGTTACAGTATCCATCCCTGACGCATAAAAGTCTCCTACCTTTTGTGCTGTACTTCCCGCAGGATTCTTGCTTTGTGAAATACTGTCCAATATTCCTTGAAGACGCACACGTTGTGGATAATTCATAAACATATAAGCGCCAACTCCAGCTTGTGAGGCAGGAATCGGCACGGAATCGTACCATTTACCATTTACGTATCTAAAAAAATCATCACCGGGCCGCATTGTAAAATCTATTCCTGTGATAGCGTCATTTTTATTTTCTTGATGTTTTGAGCAGGCGGTAAAAGTTAATAGTACAATTAAAAGCTTGAATGAATTTTTCATAATCTTGATGATTTCTATTAAAAATGAATGAACGAAACTTTGAAAGTCGGTGTTTCAATATAGTTTGCTTGGCAAAGTTAATTTTAAGACACAATGTTTATAATCCGTTTTTAATTCTGGTATTTTCTGTTAGAGCTACAACTTATAAAAATCAGAATTAAATCAGTGACAGATTGTTTGATAAATGTATTCTAATTTTAGTCTATGTACAGATTTACTATTGATTAGCAATCAAATATAATAAAAATACCAGAATATAAACAGGAATTTTTTATCGCCAAAAAACTATCTACGGAACACGAAATTCCGATAGCGCTAACGTTGCCTGCAAAAATATATTCGTGCGATCGGGTTTCCATAAGAAGCTTGCCATTTTGAAGAAGGAATACAAGAGTGGGGGCAAAATGGCACTGTAGGCTCAGCAATAGTATCTCTTTTTTTAATTATCCGCGTTGCAAACGCTATTCTCTCTTTCCATATGTAAGTAGGTGCTCGATGCAATCGAGGACTAGAGTTGCAGACAAACGATTGCCAGAGGCTAGGGGCGTTAGGAGATTTTGCACAGCAGCTAAACTTTGCGGAGCTGGCGAAGCAATCTCATCACTATTGATTTTTTTATTTTCTACGAAGTCTGGAGACTTCGCATAACGGGCTTACTCCTAAAGACTAGCTAGATTTTATAGTTTTTACTAGTTATACATAAATATTGTTACTAGTACCATGCAGAAAATGGATTTTTCTTACTTATTGAATTAAAGAATTTCTCGATTGCTCTGCCTTGATTTAGTTCATTGGGAATAATGCTTTGAAATGTGCCTTAAGAATGGTATATTTACAAGAAGCTTTTAGCCTGATGTTTAATGCGTTAGTAATTATTAATTAAAAATCGCTATTATGAATTCACTATTGTTTATCGGTATTATTGTTTTTTTATTTTTATTAGGAGGAATACGAATTATTTTTGAGTACAAAAGAGCTTTAAAATTTAGATTTGGCAGGTACGTTAGTATTATGCGTCCAGGTTTTAGATTGATAATTCCATTTGTTGAAACAATACAAGTTGTAGATATAAGAGTTATAACAATTAATATAGTGTCGCAAGAAGTGATGACCGAAGATAATGTGCCTTGTAG
>JBLIKQ010000157.1:0-4632 GCA_047635475.1 Porticoccaceae bacterium | reverse complement strand
GCGAGACGGAACTATAACAAAGATAGAAATTTTGAGTGAATTCAACCTTTTATATAATTAAAAACAAAACCCCTTAAAACCTATGATTTTAAGGGGTTTATTGTGGTCCCACCTGGGCTCGAACCAGGGACCACCTGATTATGAGTCAGGTGCTCTAACCAGCTGAGCTATAGGACCGGTTGAGAGTTTGCAATATTACTACTATTTTTCGTTTACTCCAAATATTTTTATCTTATCTTTTTAGTTAGTACCAATATTAAAATTATTGAAATCGAAAACAACTGATTATTAGATTTATAATTTTTTTAGGACAAATAAAATTAACTCATTTCTTGGCATAATTCTATTAAAACTCCATTTGTACTTTTGGGATGAAGAAAAGCGACCAGTTTGTTATCTGCTCCCTTTTTCGGAATTTCATTCAAAACCACAAACCCTTCTTTCTGCAAACGCGCAATTTCCAACACAATATTTTCTACGGCAAAGGCTATATGATGAATCCCTTCCCCCTTTTTATCTATAAACTTCGCAATTGGACTCTCATGGCTCGTGGCTGCCAAAAGTTCTATTTTATTAGGCCCACTTCTAAAAAACGAAGTCGATACCCCTTCACTTTCCACTTCTTCAGATTTGTAGGCGGGAGCTCCAAACAGTTTTTCGAAAATCAAATTTGAAATAGCTAAGTCTTTAACGGCAATTCCTATGTGTTCTATTTTTTCCATTATTAAATGTTTCATTAAAATTCAGCTTCGAATAATGCAAAAATCATGCTTCTTGATATGCTCAAATTTATGTTGCTGTAAATTTACATATTAAAATCTAAAAAATAAAGACAGCTACAATAGCTGGCCTAATTTAATGCCCATAATAAATTTATAAAAAATTTCAATCCCATTGATTATAATTGTTATTTTGTAAATTCTAATACTAATTTGACATGTTGAAAAACAATTTAAAATACACGCTCTTTTTATTACTTTTGGTTTTGGCTAGCTGCGCTAAAAGAGGAACAATTAAAGGAGGACTAAAAGACAGCATTGCACCAGTATTAAGAATGAGCTTCCCAAAAAACTTCAGCACCAGCTTTAAGGGAGATGAAATCAAATTGGTCTTCGATGAAAACATTAAACTTAAGAATTTAAACAAGCAATTGGTCATTTCTCCACCTATGAAGAACGAGCCGCTAATAGGTCCAACATCTGTAAGTAAATTTATTACGATAAAAATAAAAGATACTTTGCAACCCAATACAACTTATAATTTCAACTTTGGACAAAGTATAGCCGATAATAATGAGGGAAATCCTTTTAATCAGTTCAAATACGTGTTTTCAACGGGGGACTATATTGATTCTCTATCTTTGGGAGGAAAAATAAAAGACGCATACAGTAAAGACGGGGAGTCCTTTGTCTCCGTTATGCTTTACGAGGCCAATAAAAGCTTTAATGATTCCATTGTTTATAAAGAAAATCCCAGATATATTACAAATACCCTTGACAGCCTGAAAACTTTCAAATTAGAAAATTTAAAAGCTGGCAAGTACCTTCTCGTAGCATTAAAAGACTACAATAACAATAATAAGTTTGACCCTAAAAAGGATAAAATAGGATTCATAAAACACTTTGTCACGGTCCCTAACGACACCCTATACGAATTAAGCCTATTCAAGGAAACCATAGAATTTAATGGATACAAGCCTGTACAAGCATCCGGCAATCGTCTTCTAATGGGTTATGAAGGTAATATGAAATTGGTAAGTTCAAGACCAAAAATAAGCTTGAAAAACAAAACTGAAACCATATCTACTATTGTAAGCCAGTTCCCAAAAAAAGATTCGCTTCAAATATGGTACAAGCCTTTGAAGGTCGATTCTCTCCACCTAGAAGTAACTAAAGATGCATATGTAGCCGATTTCAAGTTGAAAATTAAAGATCAGAAAAAAGACAGCTTAAGCATCTCTGCTTTATACGGTAGCACTTTAAATTTCAGAGACCGGTTTACTTTGGAAACCACCACCCCTTTAACTAATTTTGATAATTCTAAAATAAAACTTATCACAAGCGACTCTATTCCAGTAGCATTTACCGCCGAATATGATGATTTTAACCAAAAACTGTTTTTAGATTTTAAGAAAAGTCCTTCCGAAAAATACAGTTTCACTATTTTACCAGGCGCGCTAACTGACTTTTACGAAAAATCAAATGATACTTTAATCTATAAAGTGAATACAAAAAACACCGCAGAATACGGGAACCTAAGAGTGATGCTACAAAACGTGAAAAAATTCCCTGTCATTGTTGAATTAACAAATTCAAAAGGAGACTTGATTGCTAGCGAATATTCCCAAAGCGATACGACTGTAGACTTCAATTTATTAGAACCTGCCCTATTTACCTTACGACTTATTTATGACGAGAATAAAAACAAAATCTATGATTCAGGTAATTATTTAGAAAAACGCTATGCTGAAGAAGTCATTTATTTTTCAAAAGAAATAGATGTACGGGCAAACTGGGATGTGGAACAAGTTTTTGATGTCAGCATTCCTTATTCTGCGGAACCAAAAAAGAAAACGGAAAAAACTCAAGGATTTTAGGGTGATAATTACGCCTCTTTGATTTCAGATTTCGTTGTGATCAAATCAAAAACCGATAATCACAACTGCTTTACTCTTGTATTTCAAAATCATCTCTATCACTCAAAAAGTCTAATTTTAATCGCGTTTCCATCATTTTATCTTTATTTAATTCAACCAAGAAAACACCATCCGACTCTTCTGATTCCAGTACATGTTCTCCCAGAAAATTCACCACTTGCGAATGCCCTACATACGCATATCCGTTTTTATCCTCTCCAATCCTATTAACACCAATAGTATAACTCATGTTTTCAATAGCACGTGCTGCAAGTAAGGTATCCCAGGCTTTAATTCTTGTTTTAGGCCAGCTTGCTACATAAATTAATAAGTCATAATTCTCTGTATTCCGAGAGAAAACCGGGAATCGCAGGTCATAACAAACCAACGGACAAATCTTCCATCCTAGGTAGTCTACAATCAATTTGCGACTGCCTCTTGTATAGACTTTGTCTTCACCAGCTAGCGTAAACAAATGCCTTTTGTCATAATGCTCTGTTTCGCCTGAAGGAAAAATGAATAACATGCGATTATAAAAATTAGCCTTTTCTTCAATTACTACACTTCCAGTAATTGCTGTATTTTTGGCTTTCGCCAAAGCCTGCATCCAAAACACCGTTTTGCCGTCCATAGTCTCAGCAACTTTCGCCGGATCCATGGTAAATCCCGTAGTAAACATTTCAGGAAGTACAATTAGATTTACACCTTCCTCAATTGCATTGATTTTCTCTTCAAAATACGTTCTGTTTGCTACTGGATTTTCCCAAACTAAGGCGGATTGAATTAAGGCTACTTTCATTTTATAAAATTACTAAAATTTGACAGACAAATGATGGTTTGCTATTGTGAATTGTAATAGTTAAAATTAGAACGCGGATGACCCGGATTGAGCGGATTTAATAAAAACTATTACAAATTATAATCTAATTTTTAAATTTTGTTTTATAATTACTTTGTGGACTCGGATTGCAAATCTGCGCTAGCGGGTTGAATTAAGGCTACTTTCATTTTATAAAATTACTAAAATTTGACAGACAAATGATGGTTTGCTATTGTGAATTGGAATAGTTAAAATTAGAACGCGGATGACCCGGATTGAGCGGATTTAATAAAAACTATAAACTAGTTTCGAAATTTATTCGCCGAACTATTATCGGCGACGGATTGAAGATTCGGGGAATCGGTATATTTATTGACCGTTTTCGAAATTAATTTATTGCCTTTTGTAATCCATAAAAAAGCTCTAATAAACACAATCATTAATATACGAATCCAAGTAGCCTTCGAACCATTAAATGTATTTATTGAAATAAGGAATATTGCTCTGAAAGTTGTACTTATAGACCAGAAACATAAAACGATAAAAGACAATATTACTATTTATTTCATTCAATTATTGGATTTGTTTAGCTTCCTACTGCGCTGGCTTATCAAATAAAACAGCACAAATAATCACTATTATATTCCATACCCTTCTCACTGAGAAGAATAGCGGTCAATATCATTAATTACTAATTTATTTGTCAATTCGACCATCAAGAGAAATCACATAAAGAGAATAACTAGTGTGATTTCTCCTTTGTCGAAATGACATACTCATTTGCTTTTATTACTATATCGGATGAGGGATAGCAGCGGAAATCCTTTTATGAAATGAAATGGAATAAAAGATTGTAACGCATAGCCCGACCGGAGCTTTTGCGGAGAGCACCCCAAAAATAAATAACGCATCCAAATGAATGAATGCGTTATTTAAACTTTTATCTCAGAGCTTTCGACTTTAAGACATTTGACTTTATGACTTTATGACTTAAATTATTATTTTAAGCTTGCGCTTAAGTACTCTCTGTTCATACGAGCAATGTTCTCTAAAGAAATTCCTTTTGGACATTCTACTTCACAAGCTCCTGTATTTGTACAGTTACCAAATCCTTCTGCATCCATTTGACTGACCATGTTTAACACGCGCTCAGTTGCTTCAATTCTACCCTGAGGTA
>JBLIKQ010000156.1:0-4633 GCA_047635475.1 Porticoccaceae bacterium | reverse complement strand
CAATTGCACCGTTATACGTCTTTATTCCTGATGCAAAAGCCGTAGCACCCGCAGCAGAATCCGTAATATCCTCTCTTGCGGAAGAGGTACTAATAAGACCTATGTGCTGAAAGCGTGCATAATTTGGACGCGTTTTCTTAAAATAAAATGCGGAGGATACTTGTGATAAACCGGTACCATCTCCAATTAAAAGAATCACATTTTTGGCCTTTGAGGGCACTTCTTTCTCCGATGTTTGTGATGCGCAGGTGAATGACGTTGCGAATAGTATTAAATAAATTATGCTTTTGTATGCCATGTGTCTTTTGTGTAATTAGTACTATTTTTTTTGCAGATTTGACGCTTTCTTTCCAAAGCGAATTTACTAAATAAAAGTAAACAAAAAGCTTCGTTTAGATTTTCATAAGGTTAAGAGTTTATTATTAATTTTAGCACGTATGATACCTCCTTAAGATGCTAACTTTTGAAATAATGAAGTTTATTTTTTAATAATTCTTGTTGAAATTATGCCTCCGTTGATTAGTTTCAAGTTTAAGAAATAAATTCCTTTATTAAGTTTACTAATATTAATTTCTGCTGATTTTAAATTAACGTTAACGTTTTTAATTTCCTGTCCAAGAGGATTAAAAATTATGATTTCTCGTATTATTTGTTTCGAGCTTACCATCAATTTTCCTTTCGCAGGATTTGGATATACAGCAAAATCAACTTCACTGTTATGGAGACCATTAACACTTAAAGATTCTTCAGAAGTTGCTATCCAATTGCTAGCTAATGAATTATCAGAATTAACATCTGTAAGTTCTAAATAAAATCCGTCACCGTCGGCAGCTTCGGGCCAAGGAGTTTCATCTGTATAGGTTACCTGATCAATCACATTTCCAAAAGCATCAGAGAGTGTTAAATTTTGACTACTATTTGATAAATCTCTTGTAAACGTATCAAAAGGTATGAATCCGTATTTATTCTGAAAAGTAGCAGCATCTCCCGCTAAATATATAGATTCTCCAGCGGCAAGCGTTTCATTTACAGGAAATTGATAAGACACACCCAGTTTGCTTAGGTATATGCCTGTTAGGGCTACAAGCGTACTTCCTGTATTTTGAATTTCTATAAATTCTAAGTCATCACTCTCTGGAAATGCAGCTGTCTCTTGCGGCTTATAATTTATTTTGGTAATTACTAAAGATGGAGTTGCTACCGAATTGCAATCAGAAAATGGTCCAAGGTTATCCCTCATCCATTGAGTTCTTTCTTGGATCCAGCTTTTCATCGCAGTTATTTCTCCTGAAAAATCTTCGATCGTATTCCATCGTTCATTTTCACGCACTACAGCTTCAGAAATTAATGTAACTGTAGCATCAATTAAATCAGATATGGTCTCATAATTTAAAGGTGCTCCTGTATTTGTAACTTCATTAAATCGTTTAGACGTATAACATTTAAATGTTGCATCAGAAAATAAATCATTCCAAAAGTATGCGCCCGTATTACTATAATTAAATTGCCATACATCTGTGAAACTTCGGTCATAACCCCATTGAAAAAGATCATTGCCGTATGTTAAATTATAATCCCAAACCGGCCCCGCTCTTAATTTACCACCTCGGTCTTTGTGGTAGTAGGTGCTCAGCGCATAGGCATCCACATTTGAGGCAATTTCAGCAATAAGCATATAATCTACAAAAGAGGGCACATCAATAAGAGATGGATAGCCATTTGTAATTTCTGAATTAGAAGCATTTTCGTCTAGACCTCTAAAAACTGATTCTATATATGAAGATTGAACTGCTGTAATATCATCTGAATTTGGCTTTTCATGAATATATCCAGCACCGTTAGATTCCCAAGCATTGGGATCCTCGTCAGATGGCCTGTCTGTTTGCATAAGATACCCTCCCGTAACCTCTGGAAATGCATTTTCATCATCTTTTAATTTTGCGATATCTACGCGATCTCCATCGCGCTTTATTTTTTCTGAAAGTGCATATAAACCAATATATTCGCCGTTAAGGACCACCTCACAATATCTTAAATTGGCAGCATACTGTCCCATTTTCCGAGTCATTTCGTAGCTAATATAATCGCGCATCATGCTGTCATCGAAAGCAAATGAATTTAAAATCCAGTCGTTTTCTTTGGCCATACCTAGTAATTCCACACTATTATTTTCTATGCCGTCGTCCTCTAAGGTATCAATTCCGTATGGTTTTTTAGGCAATGTTTGCGAGGATGAACCGCGCGTTTCTATTCCAATAGTTCCTGAGTAATTTAAAAATTCTTCAGTATCAACATCACTTACAAAGTTTCTTGCTCCATTGGGTCTTTGAATTATTTTCATGGTACCAAGTATCTTGGGTTCGTCAAAAATTTCGGCGCCGTTGTCGGTGGTTATAATTACAATTGGTAAATTACTATCTGTAAATGTTTGCGAGCTTATAACTGCAGCGTTCAACACACATACCAGTATTAAAATAATTTTTTTTAAGCGCAACTTGTTTTTTTTAAGCATCATCGTTTTTTAAAGATTCTTGAACAGGGTTGATCAACATAACTTGTTAAAAGCGGAAATTCTTATAAGATTCTTCGCTTTGTTTGTCTTTTATTTTCATAAAATGAACATTTCAATAAAAATACAAATTTACACAATATAAAGAGTTGCTATTAAAAAAAAAGAATACTACTTAAAATATATGTAATAGTTTAAGTGCTGATTCTAAAATTAATTGAATGCCGCAGTAAAAAGACTTGAATTTTAGACCAGGTGTAGTGCCTGATAGATACAATTTTTAATTTAAAACTTTGGTAGCGTTTCCGATAAAGCAATTAGCGCGTATTTTTATTTTGAGACTTTTTTGCACCATTGCGGGCATTCCAGTTTTTGGAGTTTATGCCGTTATTCTTTGATTTAGTAACAGCGAAAATTGGTGTTAATAGTTTAGTATAAAAATTTATTTTAAAAGCGTCTCTTACGCTATTCATGGCAAACTCGTTAAACAAGTTAAAGTATTCGCCGAGTGCAATCTCTATGAAATGAATTCAATACGCGTCTTTCATCTAATTTATATTTATTTATATTTGTTTAAATACCTGTCATAAATTATGAAAAAAGCACTTTATTTCTTTGCACTCTTATTAACGATATCTTCCTGTAATACCGAAAATACATCATCAAACAGTAATATTGATTTTAAGGGGATTTCTAAAACCATAAAACCAGGAGATAACTTTTTTGAACATGTGAATAAAATGTGGCTAGACACTGTTTTGATTGCAGACGATCAAGCAGGAGTTGGTTCCTATAGTTTTTTAAACATTCCTCAGAAGAAATTGCTAGAAAATATTTTAACAGAAGTCTCTGCTGGCGAGCATACGGTGGGAAGTATCGAACAAATGGTGGGCGATTTTTATACTTCGGGTATGGATACAGCACGCATTAATTCACGCGGTTTTGAGCCATTAGAGCCAACCTTTAATAAAATTGAAGACCTTTATAATATTGCTTCAATAATGAAGTTTGTTACTTCCCAACTTCGTTTAGGGAATGCCTCTATTATGAGCATGTATGTCTCTCCAGATAATGAAAACAGCAGTGTTAATATGTTGCATTTTAGTCAAACAGGATTGGGTTTACCAGACAGAGATTATTATTTTAAGTCAGACCCTGCAACCCTTAAAATTCAAAATGCTTATAAGAAATACCTCGCTACATTATTTGCGCTATCGGAACAAAAAGATGCAGAAAAGAATGCATCAATTGTGTATGGTATTGAAACGAAATTAGCGGCAGCGCACAAAACAAGAGTTGAGCGCAGAGATGTAAAAGCCAATTATAATAAAATAGCGGTTGCAGCGATTGATAAAAAACTTTCTAATATTGGTTGGAAAAATGTATTAGACCAATTAAACCTAAAGGTTGATTCGATTGACATCAAACAAATAGGTTATTATACAGCATTGAATTCTTTGCTGGGTTCAATTCCAGTTTCAGATTGGAAAATTTACTTCAAAGCCAAAACATTAACTACCTACGCAGATGTATTGAGTACACCTTTTGAAAGCGCTAAATTTGAAGTCACTAAAATTTTATTTGGGCAGACTAGCCAGCTTACGCGTGCACAAATGATGGTTCAAAAAGTAGATCGAAAACTGGGTTTTGCACTTGGACAGCTGTATGTTGATACATATTTTAATGAAGATGCAAAAAAAAGAGTCTTAGATTTGGTAAACAATCTGCAAAAGGCTTTTGAAAATCGCATCAATCAATTAGATTGGATGAGTGCTATTACCAAAAAACAAGCAAAGGAGAAACTATATGCCATCACAAAAAAAATTGGATATCCAGATGTTTGGAGAGCATACCATGCGAAGATTCAAAAAAAGACTTACTTTGAGAACGTAGTTGCCTTAGATAAAAATGCATATCAATATAATATTGCGAAGTTACACATGCCACCAAATCGTGACGAGTGGAGAACAACACCTGCTACCGTAACGGCATACTACAATCCGCCATTAAACGAGATTGTTTTTCCCGCCGGAATATTACAGTTTCCTTATTTTGATATTACTGCAGACGATGCTGTAAATTATGGTGGAATAGGAATGGTCATTGGCCATGAATTAACACATG
>JBLIKQ010000155.1:0-4656 GCA_047635475.1 Porticoccaceae bacterium | reverse complement strand
TACCTAAAAGGGAATCGGGAATTTCAAAAAGGTATTTGTTGTCTATTTGATGAACGTCAATTAATCCTTTTTGAGTAACTGCAGTACTATCAATTACTTTTTTATAAGGTTTTGGTTTTTTCTTGGCGTCAGTTGCTTTAGGGTCAACTGCTGTAATGGGGTTTTTATCCGCTTTTTTCTTTTTCTTACTTTGTGCAAATGTTCCGGTTACGGAAAATAGCAAGGAACACATAATAATTAGAGTTAGTTTTTTTTTAAGCATTTAGTTAAGTGTTTTAAAGACATTAAGTGTTAATTTAGTTAGTAATTGTGGCTTCTGTACATTATTAGAATTCTAGCTCAAATTTATTCATATTTTTTTTAAAATGAAATAGTAAAATAAGAAAAGTCGAATATTTAATATTTGTGATTACTATAAGTGTTTGCTATGTAATATGATTTTTCTCATCAAAGCCTTTGCTATTTCGCCGTATCTTTGTTCTTAAAAGAATAAATTTGTCTTTTTTCGTTTCAGGTCCTTACTTAGGGAGTAAGAATTGATTTCCTTCCCATAATACTACTTTACAAATACTGCTGCATGAGAAAAATTAAGTACAAAAAAAACAGGAAATTGCAATCCAACATACTAGAATACACTGGACTTCACAAAAAATTTGAGTCGGAAATGCAATTGTTCGTTTATGACGATACAAGAATTACCGAATATGACAATTTGAATATGTCCGATTTTAAAAAATGCATCAGTCTTGAGCAAAACAATTGGCTCAATTTACATGGACTAAACGAAATTGAAATCATTGAATCAATAGGTGTTTTTTTTAAAATAGATAACTTTCTACTTTCTGACATCTTAAATACTAGTAGGAGAACAAAGCTTGAAGAATTCTCAGACACTTTGTTTTTTAATATCAAGTCGATGTTACCCAGTGAACATTCAGATAATATTAGTGTTGAGCAAATTAGTTTCTTGATAAAAGAAGGTGTTTTAATCTCGTTTCAGGAAAAAAGAAGTGATTTTTTTATCCATATCAGAGAACGAATCCGCAACCATTCAGGAAACATCAGGTTAAAAAAAGTAGATTTTTTACTTTATGTTCTATTGGATGCCATTATCGAAAACTTCTACATTACCATGGAAAACGAAGAAGATAAGGTGGAGGAATTAATTAATTTGTCAAAAAATAGTGCTGACCCATTGATTTTGGTGCGAATTGAGAAACACAGGGATAATTTTAATTTTCTAAAACGTTCCATAATTCCACTGCGCGATTCTTTGTATGCTATTAAAATATTGAAAGAAGATGATGAATTTACTGTAATTGAAACAGAAACATACAGCTACTTTTCGAGATTGCATCAAAAAAGTTTGGAACTATTGGAGCAAATCGATTCAGACATGGGAATGCTTGAGAGTGCCTCTAATTTCTTTTTCTCCTCGCAAGCGCATAAGATGAACGAGATCATGAAGACCCTAACAATCGTATCGGCGATATTCATACCCTTGACGTTTATAGCAGGTATTTATGGTATGAATTTCGAATACATGCCGGAATTACAATATGAAAATGGATATTTTGTTGTTATTGGTATTATGGTTTTAATCGTCATGGGAATGATTGTCTATTTTAGAAAAAGAAATTGGTTTTAAAAAGAAGCTCTAATTGGCAAAGGCTTTAAATCAATAGATATAAAACAGGACTGAAGAATATAATTTGATATAATAATACAAATAAAGGGAATGAACAAGGCAATATACATAGCAACAAGCGAGCATAACAGTGGGAAATCCATCATAACGCTCGGTTTAATGAGTATGCTCATCGGCAAAACTGCCAAAGTGGGTTATTTTAGACCTATAATTGAAGATTTTGAGGATGGTAAGCTTGACAATCATATCGAAACAGTGATTAATCATTTTGGTCTAGATATTGCCTTTGAAGATGCTTTTGCCATTACAAAAAGTAAACTGATTAAGAAGAAGAATAAAGGCAAAATTGGAGAAGTACTTGATCTAATCATAGAAAAGTACAAAAAATTAGAAGAGCAGTTCGATTTTGTTTTGGTCGAAGGAACAAGTTTTAGCGGTGAAGGTACTGTCATTGAACTGGACATGAATGTATTGATTGCAAAAAACTTGGGGATACCAACAATAATTGTTGGTTCTGGGGTAGGGAAAACATTAGAGGAACTGATTGACAGCCTATATTTGGCTTATGATTCATTTAAGGTGAAGGATGTTGAAGTATTGGCCGTTATCGCCAATAAAGTGCAATTCGAAAACATAAAATTAGTTACTAATGGTTTAAAAGCAAGTTTGCCAAAAGAGGTTTTGGTCAATTCCATTCCTATTATTTCTAGTCTAAACAATCCTACAATTAAAGAAATAGTAGACGAACTCGACGCGAAAGTACTCTTTGGTGTCGAGTTTTTAAATAATGAGATTGGGAATTTCAGTGTTGGAGCCATGCAATTACGTAACTATTTGTTGCATTTAAAGGAAAATGCGCTTGTCATCACTCCAGGAGATAGAGCTGATATTATTTTGGGAGCTTTACAGGCAAATGAATCGGCCAACTATCCTACAATCTCTGGAATAGTATTGACTGGGAATATAGTTCCTGACGACAGTATATTGAAATTAATTGAAGGTTTAACTAGTATTGTACCCATAATTTCCGTTGAAGGGGGGACTTACAGTATTACAAACAGAATAGGAGATATTAAGTCTAAGATATACGCAAATAACACAAAAAAAATTGAGACCTCAATAAATACTTTTGAGAAGTACATAGATCTGGAAAGGCTGTCTGAAAAGCTTAGCGCTTTTGAAGCAGAAGGAATGACACCAAAAATGTTTCAATACAATCTGGTAAAAAGAGCTAGAAAACATAGAAAACATATTGTGTTGCCAGAAGGGAATGACGATAGAATTCTAATCGCAACTTCTAGATTACTAACGATGGATGTGGTTGATATTTCAATTATTGGTAATAAAAAACAAATTGAAAATAAAGTGGCAGAACTGGGGATAACCTTTGATTTTTCGAAGGTAAAAATCATTGATCCTATCAAATCTGTACATTATGAAGATTATGTAAACACCTATTACGAGTTGCGAAAAGCTAAAAACGTAACATTGGGAATGGCCAAAGATTTGATGGAAGATGTATCTTATTTTGGAACAATGATGGTCTATACAGGAGATGCCGACGGGATGGTTTCAGGGGCGGCACATACAACCCAGCATACTATCTTGCCTGCTTTGCAATTCATTAAAACTAAACCCGATAGCTGTATCGTTTCTTCTATATTTTTTATGTGTCTGGAAGATCGAGTTTCTGTTTTCGGCGATTGTGCTATCAATCCTAATCCGACTGCGGAACAATTAGCAGAGATTGCGATTTCTTCAGCTGACTCGAGTTTAGCTTTCGGTATAGAACCAAAAATAGCTATGCTTTCATACTCTTCAGGTGCTTCTGGAAAAGGGGACGAGGTAGAAAAAGTAAGAGCAGCTACAGAGATAGTTCGTAAAAAACGTCCTGACCTGAAAATCGAAGGACCTATCCAATATGACGCTGCTGTTGATATGGAAATAGGCCAAAGTAAAATGCCAAATTCGGAAGTGGCTGGTCAAGCTAGTGTCCTTATTTTTCCTGATTTAAACACAGGAAATAATACTTATAAAGCCGTACAAAGAGAAACTGGCGCTTTGGCAATAGGACCAATGTTGCAGGGTTTAAACAAACCTGTAAACGACTTAAGTCGAGGCTGTACAGTTGACGACATTATCAATACCGTTGTTATTACTGCAATACAGGCGCAAGGGTTGTAGCGGCGTTATTTAAAGATTGAAATATTTAATGATCAAAAAATTAGTCTTTCACTCTTTTTAATCTTTTAATTTTTTAATAATATTTTTAATGAAAATAGTAATTATTAACTCGGGGAGCTCGTCAATAAAATACCAATTAATTGATATGCCAAGCAATGAAGTGATTTGTTCGGGTATGATTGACAGAATAGGCTTGAAAACTTCGAACCTAAGTTATGTAACAGAAAACGTAAAGCTAGAAGAAGTTTTAGCTATTGCCACGCATAAAATTGGTTTAGAAAAGATTGCCCAATTGTTGATGGACGAAAAAAACGGGGTAATTAAAAGTACAAAGGAGATTGACGCAGTTGGACATCGAGTGGTTCATGGTGGAGCGGATTTTACTAAGACCGTTATTATTAGTCCCGAGGTAAAAGAAAAGATAAGAGAACTTTTTGCATTAGCGCCTTTGCATAACCCCGCCAATCTCGAAGGGATAATTGTAGCGGAAGCCATTTTTACGAATGCAACCCAAATTGCTGTTTTTGACACTGCTTTTCATCAAACCATTCCTGTTGTTGCTCATAAATATGCAATCCCGAATAAATTATTCATTGAAAACAAAGTCAGGGTATATGGTTTTCACGGTACGAGTCATAAGTACGTTTCCGAAAGAGCAATGGATTATTTGGAAAATGGTTCTAGGTTAATATCAATTCATTTGGGCAATGGTTGTAGTATTACAGCCATTAAAGATGGCAAAAGTATTGATCACAGTCTTGGTTTTGCGCCTTCCAACGGACTTATTATGGGAACGAGAAGCGGGGACATAGATCATTCAATTG
>JBLIKQ010000154.1:0-4745 GCA_047635475.1 Porticoccaceae bacterium | reverse complement strand
CAATTAATGCAAATGGCGGTGGAAACCAATCAGCAGGGAAACGGAGTCGGTAAATTACTGGTCAATGAATTGCTGTCTTTCTGCAAGTCCAAAGGGATTCAAGAGGTCGTGTGTCATTCCAGAGAGAATGCGGTGCCTTTTTATTTGAATTTAGGATTCGAAATATACGATGAACCATTTGTAGAAGTGGGGATTAAACATTCTCATATGAGAATAAATTTAGAAAATTAAAACCAACGAATTGATTGTTATCCTGTAAGGAAATGATTAAAAGAAATAAATGCGAACTTTGTAATCAAATTACTAATTTCAAGTAAGAATTGTTTTTAGTTTTTGCAGAACTAAAAGGCTACAAATAAAATATTCTTTGATTTTAAATCTGGCAGGAGCTTAATCTTCCAAAAAAAAATAGATTAAATTTAGAGTAGATCTGTCTAATTCCTATTACCATTTTATTTTTAAATACGTAACTAACCCTATTTGTATATGACAAAGCTTAATCTAATTATTTCACTCTTGGTTTTGACTACACAACTAGTTGGCGCGCAATCAATAGAAAGTTTAAAAATAAAAAAATACACCCAAAAAAATGCAAACGGAATTATTACTGAATTTGCAGAATTTTTAAGTTTACCCAATGTAGCATCAGAGCCATTAGGCCTTCGTAAAAATGCTGATTTCATTATGTCAATGATGAATCGAAAAGGCATCAAAAACGTGCAGTTACTATATGGCAAAACTGAAAATATTCCTCCAGCCGTCTACGGTGAAGTCCTTATATCGGGTGCAAAGCAAACTTTAATTTTCTATGCCCATTACGACGGCCAACCTGTAAATCCTATACAATGGAATCAAAACCTGAGTCCTTTTATTCCTAAATTATATACAGCTGCTATTGATAAAAAGGGCATTAATATTCCTTTCCCTTTAGATGGAAAATACAATAACGAGTGGAGAATATATACTAGAAGTGCTTCGGATGACAAGGCAGGAGTTGCTGCTATTATAAATGCTTACGAGACCATTAATAAAAGTGAGTTAAAACCTAAATATAATCTTAAATTCTTTTTTGAAGGAGAAGAGGAAAAGGGTTCAACCCACCTTAACGAAATCCTGCAAAAAAATGCAGCCCTTTTACAATCCGATTTATGGATAATATGTGACGGACCAATACATCAGTCAGGGAAAAAACAGATTTATTTTGGTGTTCGAGGAGACGCAAACCTTGATCTCACAGTATATGCCTCAAAAAGACCATTACATAGTGGACATTATGGTAATTGGGCTCCAAATCCCGCGATGATGCTTGCGCAGCTATTAGCTTCAATGAAAGATAATAATGGTCTCGTGACAATAAAAGGTTTTTATGATGATGTAATACCATTAACACCTTCAGAGAATAAAGCATTATTGGCAGTACCTTCTGTTGACGAACAGATGAAAACGGAGCTCGGTATAAATAGTGCTGAAATGCGAGATAAAACATTAAGCGAATCGATCAATCTGCCCTCTTTAAACATAAATGGAATACAAAGTGGCAACGTAGGCAAAATGGCTTCAAATCAAATTCCAACTACTGCTACCGCTGTAATAGATCTTAGGTTAGTACTAGGAAACGATTGGGAAAGACAACAGCAGAAAGTAATTGATCATATAATAGAACAAGGTTACTTTGTCACAAGCAACGAACCTACAGATGAAGAAAGAACCTTATACCCAAAAATTATAAAAATTATTCGCGATAAAAACGGAATAAATGCGCAACGTACTTCCATGGATTTACCAATTGTTAAAAAGGTCATTTCTGCAGTTGAAGCGACAACAAAAGATCAGGTTGTACTGCAACCTACAATGGGAGGAAGTCTACCGTTATATTTATTTGAAAAATATCTAAAAACAAATACCATTTCCGTTCCAATAGCGAATCATGATAACAACCAGCATGCAGAAAATGAAAACATTCGACTTCAAAATTTGTTTGACGGTATAGAAACTATGGGGTCATTAATGCTAATGGAATAGATATAAGTAGCAGATTAGCATTATTTAAAACTATTTAGTGAGAATTCTTTTTAATCCTAATTGGCACCAAAGTCTTATTTTTAAGATAAATTTATTTAATCAAAACAACCGCTATGAAAAAACTCACCAAAGGAGATATCAGTCAGGAAGTATTTGACTTATATGATGACTACGCACATAATAAAATTGAAAGAAGGCAATTCATAGAGAAGTTATCACTGTTTGCGGTAGGAACGCTCACACTTCCTTCACTACTTAGCTTTATAACACCTAATTATCTGGACTCCATTTTGATAAAACCGAATGACCCAAGGCTGAGATCAGAATTTATAAGCTACGATTCGCCTAAAGGCGGAGGAAAAATCAAAGGACTTTTATCGCAACCTACGGGGACCAAAAAGAAACTACCGGGAATCATCGTGGTACATGAAAACCGCGGACTAAATCCGTATATCGAAGATGTGGGACGAAGAGCTGCCTTGGAAGGATTCATCACTTTGGCTCCAGATGCTTTATCGCCACTGGGAGGTTATCCCGGAAATGATGATGACGGCAGGGAGTTACAAAAAAAACGCAGCCGTGAAGAAATGCTCGAAGACTTTATTGCGGCTTACGACTACCTGAAATCGCACGAAGACTGTAATGGACATATTGGTGTAGTGGGATTTTGTTTTGGCGGTTGGATTGCCAATATGATGGCGGTCAAAATTCCAGATTTATGCGCCTCAGTTCCCTATTACGGAGGACAACCCACTGCAGCGGAAGCCGAACAAATAAAAACGCCCATCATGGCACAGTATGCCGGTTTAGATGCTCGAGTAAATGAGGGTTGGCCCGCTTTTGAAGCCATACTCAAAAAGAACAAAGTCGAACATACCGCCTATTTCTATCCCGGAGTGAATCATGGTTTTCACAACAATACTACTCCCAGATACGATGAGGCAGCCGCAACTTTATCCTGGACACGGACTATTGATTTTTTTAAGGAAAAACTCACGGATAAATAAGTTTAGTGTTTTGATATTTTAGAAAGTCGGAAAATTGGGAGATTTTTGATTCCCAACCCGAACAATTTTAAAGAAAATACTGTATAAATCTAAAGAAACACTAAATTTGCTTATATCTGAGAATAGACAAATGCTAGCGTTTGTTAGAAATAGCGACTAGATTCAGGAGTGATAATCCTTATAAAGACCTGACTATATACAAATTAGCAATCGTTTTAAAAACCGAACTTTGTAATGGAAAATACTTTTGATATATTTGATATATTTATGATTATGCTTATTTTCTTATTTGCAATTGGTGCAGCAATTATACCAAAAAGATGTTTAATCGTGTTCTTTGTAGAAATTTGCCAGAAGAAACTTTGAGAGAGAAATTGAACGATTTGGGATATACATTTAAATCGTCAACAAAAATCGAAAAAAAATTATTACCTCAAAATATTGTCTTCAATCAATTATGGATTTTTTTGAGTTTTTGCTATATAAAAAACTATTACAAAGTATTAGTAATTAGTAATTTAAAAAATAATGAGGAGGTTATTTATTTAAAATATTACCAATCATTGTTCCTAAATAACAAATTTTATTTCAAAAGCAGCATTCAAAATCATTATTAATAAATAAGAAAGACGCTTGCTACTAGCTACCGCAAGGGATTTGGAAAATAGGCTTAATGAAAAGTTAGTTTTGTATTTGCGATGATTTAGCAAATCCGAAATTTAGAGCTTAATTTAATTTCGAAAGCCGCTGTGATACCAAAACATAGCCTTCAAGTTCAATACATACTCGCAATGTATAAGACAGTACTATTACTTGTCACAATATTAAGTCTCACAAAAGTAGTTGGACTAAAGATAAATTTCCCAAAAGACCCCCCAAGAAGCAATATTTGAGACTTTAGATATTCAAAATTTTTAGAACACATTTAATACGATAGAAAGCTAAGATGTATACCCTTTCGAGACTTATATCAAAAACGGAACAATTGGGCTTCAATATTTTATTCCCCAGCTGGTTCGAGCAGCAATAAGTTCAAAGGACAGCGCGAGCTTCAAGTTCGTAGCACAAACGAAAGCAGAGCATAGAATACAAACTACAACTTTTTTAGTATTGTAATTTTTTTTAAGGAATATTTATATTTACCAAAAGATAAATAAGTAGGAATTATAAATTTCACGAAAAAAGCGATGCTTATTTTGTAAATTTCGCTATTGTCAATTGAAAAGATGTATTTACAAGTGATCTTTATTTTTAATTAATGATAGAATCGTTAAACCATTGCCGAAAAAACAACGGGATGGAGATTTATGCTTATTGTATTATGCCAAGTCATGTGCATTTGATTATTAGGTCAGCTGTAGGCGATCCCTCAGTATTAATGAGAGATTTAAAACGTATTAGATCGAGAAAAAAATGAAAGCCACTCAAGACAATCCACAAGAGAGCAGATGAGAACGGATGCTATAGCCGTTTGAAAGAGCAGGAAAGAAAAACAGCAATGTCAAGAAAAAACAGTTTAGCCTAGATACAAGTATTTTTTACACAAAAAAAAATTAAAGTCGTCTAAAAACTAGACAGAAAGAGCACTATTATTATTTGAATTATCTCCTGACATTGAAAAAGCTTACTATCTAACATAAGACTTACGTAACATCTTTGAAAACACAACAGAAAAAATCATTGGTTTTGCAAGACTTGCCAAATCGCATGAAAAAG
>JBLIKQ010000153.1:0-4759 GCA_047635475.1 Porticoccaceae bacterium | reverse complement strand
GAAAAGATTATCACGATGGATTGGATGACAGGACTACATCTTTCAGAATTTACAAAAATCAATACTGATAGAGAAAAGGCTCGTAAAGTTGGCCAAGCCCTCTGGGATTTTTATATGTACCAAATCCATGTTCTTAAAAAAGTTCACGCTGATCCTCATCCCGGAAACTTCTTGGTTGATAAAGAGGACAGATTAGTAGCCTTAGATTTTGGTTGCATGAAGCAGATTCCAAACGACTTTTACAATCCCTATTTTGAATTGATTGACAAAAAAATAATTAATGACCCCAAAATATTTAATTCGAAATTATTAGAATTAGAAATTTTACGTCCTGATGATACAAAACAAGAAATCAGCTACTTCACGGAGTTGTTCTATGACCTACTTTCGCTCTTTACCAAACCATTTCAGGAAGAGTCCTTTGATTTTTCTGACGAGACCTTTTTTGAGGACATAGGCAAATTGGGAGAGCGTTTTACAAAAGACACTAATCTAAGAAAAATGAATGGAAATCGTGGTTCAAAGCATTTTATCTATATGAACAGAACCTTTTTTGGATTATATAATCTAATGTTTGATTTGAAAGCCAAAATTGTTGTTAATCAATATAAAAAATACCAAAACTAATTGAAAAAAGAACTTACAGATTTAGAAAAAGACCGCATTATAGAAATGGCTTGGGAAGACAGAACCACATTCGAGTCCATATTATTGCAGTTTGGTTTAAAAGAGCAGGAAGTTATTGATCTAATGCGTCTGGAAATGAAACCGTCGAGCTTCAGAATGTGGCGTAAACGAGTTCAGGGAAGAAAAACAAAACACGAGAAATTAAGAAACTTTGCAGAAGGAAGATTTAAATGTAGCATGCAAAGACAAATCAACAACAATAAAATTTCGAAGAGATAGATTATATAACCCGATTAAATAAAAAATATGAAAAATATTGTAATTATAGGCGGAAGCAAAGGAATTGGAAATGCGATTTTGTTACAGCAGTTAGAGAAGAATTTGGTACATAATATTAGTAGAAACCCCCCAGAGGTGTCTCATCCTAACCTAACTCATTATTCATTGGATGTCTTACAGGATCCTCTTCCACAAATAGAAAATATCGACACATTAATTTATTGCCCTGGTTCCATCAATTTAAAACCCATCGGAAGCTTAAGTATTGAAGATTTTAGGAATGATTTTGAGATCAATGTTATAGGTGCGGTTAAAACGATTCAGAAATACCTACCAGTTATAAAAAAAGGAATTGACCCTTCTATAGTATTGTTTAGTACAGTTGCCGCTAAGTTGGGAATGCCTTTCCATGCAAGTATTGCAACAGCAAAAGCAGGTATAGAAGGATTAGTAAAATCGTTGGGAGCAGAATTAGCATCAGTAGTCCGGGTAAATGCGATTGCTCCCACTATTACTGAGACATCACTCTCGGCAGGTATTTTGAGAAATGATCGAATGAAAGAAAATATGGTGGAACGTCACCCAATGAAAAATTATTTAAAAGCAGAAGAAGTAGCAGAAATGGCTGATTTCCTAATATCAGAAAAAGCAAAATCCATATCTGGACAAGTTTTTGAAATGGATTATGGTATCGTTTCATTTAAACTTTAAAAACATAATATAACCCAATCTCAAATGATAACCAAGCAAACAAGAAGTTACGAAAAAATTGAGCAATATGATGAAGAATTAACAGCATCGCTCGCTGACAATTACAGAACAATAATAGCTGATTTAGGAGAAGATGTAGATAGAGAAGGACTTGAAAAAACGCCAGAGCGGGTTGCAAAAGCAATGCAATACCTAACCCACGGATACGGATTAGACCCACTAGAAATATTAAAGTCAGCACTATTTACAGAAGATCACAAACAAATGATCGTAGTAAAAGATATCGAGGTATACTCTATGTGTGAACATCATATGTTGCCTTTTTTTGGAAAAGCACACGTAGCATATATTCCGAACGGACAAATAGTAGGACTAAGCAAAATACCACGAATAGTAGATGCTTTTGCAAGAAGAATGCAAGTACAAGAAAGATTAACGGATCAAATAAAGGACTGCATTCAAGAAGCGCTCAACCCACTCGGTGTTGCTGTTGTTATCGAAGCACAACATATGTGTATGCAAATGCGAGGCATTCAAAAGCAAAATTCAGTAACTACTACATCTTCTTTTAATGGTGCGTTCGAACAGGACAAAACTAGAAAAGAATTTATCAGCCTAATTTCAAATAAATTTAGTTAACTTTAGTGATTTACTAAAACATAACTATGAAAATTCTCTTAACAGGCGCAACAGGTTACATCGGGAAACGACTATTACCAATTTTGGTAGCACAAGGTCACGAAGTTATCTGTTGTGTAAGGGATAAAAATAGGTTTTACACTCCAAAAGAATTTGAAAATAATATTGAAGTAGTAGAAGTAGATTTTCTTGAAGAAGAAACGCTAGCAGCTATACCAACAGATATAGATGCAGCTTACTACCTCATCCACTCTATGTCTAGCTCATCAAATAATTATGATGAATTAGAAAGCATTTCAGCTACAAACTTCGTGCAACGAGTCAATCAAACGAAAGCAAAACAAGTTATATACCTGACTGGAATCGTTAATGATAAATCTCTATCAAAACATTTGTCTTCCAGAAAAAAAGTAGAAGACATCTTAAGTTCAGGTACTTATGCGATAACTGCCCTACGAGCAGGTATTATCGTTGGTTCTGGAAGTGCTTCCTTCGAAATCATTAGGGACCTAGTCAACAAACTCCCTCTAATGATTACTCCTAAATGGTTAAATACAAAATGCCAACCCATCGCCATAAATGATGTGTTGGATTTTTTGTCGAAGTCATTGCTTAACCCTCTAACATACAATCAAAACTTCGACATTGGGGGACCAGACATTCTTAGCTACAAAGAAATGCTATTAGGTTATGCAAAAGCAAAAAACCTAAAAAGATGGATTTTTACCGTACCTATAATGACGCCAAAATTATCTTCCTACTGGTTGTATTTCGTAACATCAACATCCTATAAATTAGCATCTGCTTTGGTAAGCAGCATGAAAGTCGAAGTAGTATGTAGAAACAACCGAATCAATGAATTATTATCGGTAAAACCCATGACCTACGAAAAAGCTTTGTCACGAGCTTTAATTAAGGTGAATGAGGATAAAGTAGCATCTAGCTGGAAAGACTCGCTCGTTAGCGGGCGCTTTAACACCAACATGTCTGAATATCTGAAAGTCCCAAAAAAAGATTGCTTCATTGATAGAAGAAAAATGTCAATAATAGATAGAGAATTTACATTGAACAAAATCTGGTCTATTGGTGGAGATACGGGCTGGTATTACGGGGATTGGCTATGGAACTTGCGGGGTTTTATAGACAAATTATCTGGTGGCGTAGGTTCCCGAAGAGGGCGAACCAATAAAAGAGAAATTCATGCTGGTGACGCTCTAGATTTTTGGCGTGTATTGTATGCTAATAAAGAGGAGGGAAAACTAATTTTATTTGCCGAGATGAAACTACCCGGAGAAGCTTGGTTGGAATTCAAAATCATAAACAACGTTTTGTATCAATCTGCCACATTTAAGCCACAAGGCGTTTGGGGTAAACTGTATTGGTACTCCGTGCTTCCATTTCATGGCTTTCTTTTTAACGGAATGTTGCAAAGATTAATTAAATAGTTTGAAACAGATAATACAAATAAATTAAGCATCAATAGCAAAAATGCGACTTGAAAAATTAATAGTTTATATTAATTCTCACTATGCATTGCATAAGGTGTATAAAAGAATTAGATAGACCATATGTTTCAAAAAAAATCATTTAAGAATCCCTTCTTTATAAGTAGCAATAGCTCTGTTTCTCGCCATAGCATGCTCCACGATTGGCTCTCCATATCCCAAATCAAATTCTTTAATCCATTGCCTGATATAGTCTCCGTTTTTATCAAATTTCTTTTGCTGAATCTCTGGATTAAAAACTCTAAAATAAGGTGCTGCATCACAACCAGTTCCCGCTGCCCACTGCCAGTTCCCCACATTTGCAGACATATCATAATCAAGTAGTTTTTCGGCAAAATATGCTTCTCCCCGCTGCCATTGTATTAACAAGTGCTTACATAAAAAACTTGCAACCACCATCCGGACTCTGTTGTGCATATAACCAGTTTCATTGAGCTGTCGAATCCCTGCATCAACCATCGGATATCCTGTAGTTCCGCTACACCATCGCTTAAAGTCTTCCTCATCATTGCGCCACTGAATTCCGTCATAAGCAGACTTAAAGTTGTGAGTGACTACTCTGGGGAAGCTGAACATAATTTGCATAAAAAACTCTTTCCAAATCAGTTCACTTAAAAAAACATCATTTTTATGAAATGCCCAATTAACTAATTTCCGAATACTCACTGTTCCATAACGCAAGTGAGGTGACAGGTATGACGTTTGGTCCAAAGCAGGATAATCTCTTATATCTTGATAGTCAGCAATGAATTTTAAATTATGCGGCTTAACTTTGATAGGGCTTTCTTCAAAGCCTATCTGTTCCAAAGTTGGAAAATCAAAATCGCCTTTATAAAAATTAAAAAACGCAACTTTGGTATCAAATTCCTCTACTGGCATCATTGACTCATATTTCGCTAACCACTTATTTTTATAAGGTGTATAGATAGTATAAGGCAGGCCGTCTGCTTTGGTTATTTCTATCTCTTCAAAGATTACTTGGTCTTTAAAAGAGTGAC
>JBLIKQ010000152.1:0-4796 GCA_047635475.1 Porticoccaceae bacterium | reverse complement strand
TTTTCTGGCGTTCGTACTCTGATTTTAAATAATTAATTTGTTCTGCTACTTCCAAATACTCTTTTTGAATGTCCAGAAAGTCCGTGTTTTCTAACGTCAGTAAAGCCTGTCCTTTAGTAACCTTATCCCCAACCAATAATCTTGTAGCCTTGACGTTACCACCAACAAAAGTGGTTACTTGGGCTCTGTTTTGAGGCGGAACATCTATTTTGCCGGAAGTTTTTACGGTTATGTCGAAGTTTTGTTCCGTTGGATTGGTGATTTCCATTGCGGACGATTTAAATTGAGCAGTTGTAACGCTAATTAAATTATCGTATTTAACTGGCGTTTCTTCTGTTTGAGTATCCTTACAGGAAAACAAAACAATTGACAAGGCTAGTAGGTATATAGATTTATTCATTTTAAATTTTTTAGAAATTAAGATATTGTGAATCCAGTTGAGTTTTATTAAATTGAAGCACATTGTCTAGATACTCTACTTGAATGTCAGTTGCATTTTCTAAACTTTGAATGTATTGAAAAAAGTCAATTTCACCCTGTTTATAACTTAGGTTCCCCACCTTGATGATTTCATCAGACAACTTTTTACCGTATTGATTATAGTAGTTGATAGCTTCCTGATATTTTGCTAATTCATCC
The DNA here is from genome assembly GCA_047635475.1 of Porticoccaceae bacterium. Taxonomy (GTDB): domain Bacteria; phylum Bacteroidota; class Bacteroidia; order Flavobacteriales; family Flavobacteriaceae; genus Flavobacterium. The sequence goes on along the minus strand of JBLIKQ010000152.1, from coordinate 4,157 downwards.
TTTTTTTGGTTTACGAACTGTTCCCGCTTTTGCTCTTCATTTTGCTTTTGTTGCTCCCAGCTTTGTAATTCGAGTTGCGCAACTTTTGATTTAGAAACATTCCCTGAGAATAAAATTGGAACCCCAATGCCAACCTGAAAACCATTTAAGGATTGTGACAAGCCCTTATTTGACCCTCTAAAATACTCCATATTCAAATCAGGTAGCCAATGTTGCTTCTGAAGCTTAATCTGGCTTTTATAATTATCTGTAATACTCTCTAAATAAGATATATGAATATTTTTACTTAATTCATTAGTTACAAATAGTAGCGGTATTAATGAATTGTTTGAGACAACGATTTTTTCATCCTTTTGAACTAACGAATGTAATAAATCATAATGTGCTTCTTTATCATTACCAATTTGGGAAAGCTTCATTTTTATTTGTCTAAACTTAGCTTGAGCCGTTATTTTTTCGAGATAATTAGTTTCGCCTAATTCGAAACGTCTATCACTCGCTTTTGAAAAATTTTGATACAGACTGTCCAAATAAAAATATACTTTCTCTTTATTTTGTAGAAACACAATCTGATAATACACTTTGGAAATTTCTAATGAAAGTTTGATTTTCTGAATTTCATAGAGGTCTTTTTCCTTTTCGTATTCGGTTGAATTCAGCTTTTTCTGGGCTAGATATACCGTTGGAAATGAAAAGCGTTGTTGTACTCCAAAGACATTCAGCTGTTTATTATTTGAGGCCAGATTGTTTGGATCAGAATTATAATAAATGTTAGTTTTTTCAAATGTAAACGCACTATTTATGTTCGCCTGATATTTATCTACCTGTAATTGAGATGCTTTTAAACCTTTATTATTATTACCAGCACTTGCTATCAGACTATCTAATTCTGTATTTGTATTTTGTGAAAAGGCAAATGAAGTACTTAACACTAGTAAGATTGCATAAGTTGTGCTTCGATGTTTTTTAAATTTGGCTTTTTTGAATTCTTTTCCGTCAAAATATTTATAAAGAGCTGGTAATACAACCATCGTTAAAATAGTTGCTGTAAACAATCCTCCTATTACTACTGTTGCCAGAGGTCGTTGTACCTCTGCACCAGCAGATGATGAAATGGCCATCGGTAAAAAACCGAGTGCAGCCGCTGCTGCCGTCAATAATACGGGACGCAATCTATCTGTAGTTCCTTTTAAAATAAGTTCATCAATGTTCTTCATACCCTGATGCTTTAATTCTTTAAAATATTCAATCAACACTATTCCATTCAGAACTGCGATACCAAACAATGCTATAAACCCTACTCCGGCCGAAATGCTAAAAGGCAAACCTCTCATCCATAAAAATAGTACCCCTCCAACTGCAGATAATGGTATGGCGGAGTAAACCATTAAGGCTTCTTTTATAGAGCCAAAAGCAAAATACAGTAAAATAAATATTAAGAATAAGGCTAGTGGGACCGCAATCATCAGTCTAGCTTTTGCGCTTTGTAAGTTTTCAAATTGTCCCCCGTATTCAACATAATAGCCCGTAGGCAGTTTGATTTCGGTATCTACAATTTTTTGAATATCAGTTACTACACTTTGCAAATCTCTGTTTCTAACATTTATCCCTACTACAACTCTTCTATTTGTGTTGTCCCTAGATATTTTAGCGGGCCCTTCTGTGTACTCTATATTTGCTAATTCCTGTAAAGGAATTTGTTCTCCTGAAGGACTAGCAATGTAAAGATTTTTTAAATCGTTTATATCAGTCCGATTAGCTTTATCTAAACGAATAACCATATCAAAACGTTTTTCACCCTCGAATACATTGCCTATCGTTTTACCAGCAAATGCAAGAGTAATCATATCGTTTAAATCAGAAATATTCAAACCATACCGAGCAATTTTAGAACGGTCATATTTTATGATCATTTGAGGCAATCCTTCTGTCTTTTCAACAATAACATCAGATGCTCCTTCTACTTTTTGAATTGCCTTTTTAATTTCCTGGCCTTTCCTGGCTAAAACATTTAGATCTTCACCAAACAATTTTACAGCCACATCTGATCTCGTACCTGATATTAACTCGTTGAAGCGCATTTCTATAGGTTGCGTAAATTCGATTTCCATATTTGGAATTTCTTTTTCGATAGCTACTTTTATTTTATCCGCTAGCTCATCTTTGCTAGAAGCAGAAACCCATTCCGATTTTGGTTTTAGCTTTACAATTACATCGCTTTCTTCCATACTCATAGGATCGGTAGGAACTTCTGCCGCACCTATCCTGCTTACAACTTGATCAACTTCTGGAAAATTTTTTAGGACAATTTGCTCAATCTTAGTAGTTGTAGCTATCGTTTTAGTCAATGTTGTCCCCGTTTTTAGTACAGGCTGAATAACAAAATCTCCTTCATCCAGTGTTGGAATAAACTCTCCTCCCATAGTCGTAAATAAAGCTGCCGCCATTAATAGTAATCCTACAGCTCCATACATCACTTTTTTAGTATTACTTAACGCCCATCTGATAACAGGAAGATACCAGGATTTCAGCTTACGTATTAATCTACTTGAAAATGATTTTGGATTTTCTATCGTTGGTCTCAGAAATAGGGATGAAACAACCGGAACATAGGTAAAGCAAAATATCATTGCGCCCACAAGCGCAAAACTAAACGTCATAGCCATGGGTTTAAACATTTTTCCTTCGATGCCAGAAAGAGAAAAGATTGGAATAAAAACGATCAGAATAATCAACTGACCAAAAATAGCCGAATTCATCATTTTTGAAGCGCTCTTATATGTTATCTGGTCAATTTCTACCTGTCTGTCTTCTTTTGAAAGCGGACCTAATTGAGCTGCTTTACTGGCTATTTGAAAAGCAATAAATTCTACTATGATTACAGCCCCGTCTATTATTATTCCAAAGTCAATAGCTCCTAAACTCATTAAATTTGCATCTATGCCAAAAATATTCATCAATGAAATAGCAAAAAGTAAACATAACGGAATTACGGAGGCTACAACCAATCCGGAACGCCAATTTCCTAATAATAATACCACTACAAAAATCACAATTAAACAACCGAGGATAAGATTCTCGGCAATAGTAAAGGTAGTTTTAGCCACTAAATCGCTACGTTCCAAAAACCCATTAATATAAACACCTTCCGGCAATGACTTTTGGATTAGTGCAATTCTGTCTTTTACATCGGTAATTACTTGCTTAGAATTAGCCCCCTTAAGCATCATCACTTGCCCAAGTACCTTTTCACCTTCTCCGTTACCGGTTATGGCGCCAAAACGGTTAGCGCTACCAAATCGGACATCAGCCACATTTTTGACATAAATAGGCAGTCCATTGACACTTTTAACAACTATATTTTCAATGTCTTGCAGCGATTTTACTTTTCCTTCAGCACGTATAAAATAACTTTGGTTGGCTTTTTCAATATAAGCACCGCCAGCAATACTATTGTTTTTTTCAAGTGCCGTGAAAACATCGATAGCCGATATATTCATTGCTTTTAAACGTGATGGATTTATCGCAATTTCATACTGTTTCAAAAACCCTCCCCAAGTATTAATCTCAACAACTCCCTTTATTCCTGAAAGTTGTCGCTTAATTACCCAATCTTGTATCGTTCTTAAATCGGTGACAGAATATTGATTTTTAAATTCAGGTTCCACCTCCAAAGTGTACTGATAAATTTCTCCAAGACCTGTAGTTATTGGGCCCATCTCTGGAGTTCCAAAGCCAGCTGGAATTTTATCTGAAGCTGACTTGATCTTCTCTGCAATTAATTGTCTAGGCAAATAGGTTCCTAATTCATCATCAAACACAATAGTTACCACTGACAATCCAAATTTTGAGACAGAACGAATTTCTTCCACACCAGGTAGGTTAGCCATTTCAATTTCTACCGGATAGGTGATGTATTGCTCGATATCTTGCGTGGAAAGGTTTCGTGAAGTTGTTATTACTTGTACCTGATTGTTAGTGACATCCGGGACTGCACCAATAGATATATGAAATATGGAGTAAACTCCAAATCCAAAAATGCCTAAGGTGAACAATAAGACAATAAGTTTGTTTTTAAGACTAAAAGCAATTATTTTTTCGAGCATTTTTTCTGCATTTTATTATGCAAATATACATTTAAAACCAAGAATTTATCT
>JBLIKQ010000151.1:0-4800 GCA_047635475.1 Porticoccaceae bacterium | reverse complement strand
TCTTTCAAGTCAAGTATTACTCTTTGCGCCGTTTTACTTCCAATTCCTTTTATGGATTGTATGGTGACCACATCCCCAGATGCAATCGCATTTGTAATTTGCTTAGGGTCTAAAGAAGAAAGCATTGTTCTCGCTATGCTTGCTCCAATACCCGAAACTGATAACAACATTTTAAAAATCTCCCTTTCTGATTTCTCCATAAACCCAAACAGCGTATGTGCATCTTCTTTTATTTGAAGATGAGTGAATAGTTTAATAAAGTCGGCGTTGGGAAGCAATGAATAGGTATGCAAAGATATATTTACTTGATAGCCCACACCTCCACAATCTATAATAACTTGGGTTGGTGTTTTTTCAACCAATTTTCCTTGTAAATGTTCTATCATACTTAATGGTATCTATCTTATTTTTAAGAATAAAAAAGTTCTTTGCGCTTACAAAGAACTTTTTTAATCCTATTTATTTTATTTTTTTTTCTTTTGTTTTTCCTGGGCATCAATAACGGCGATGGTAGCCATATTAACCATTTCTTCCACAGTTGCACCTAACTGAAATATATGAACAGGTTTACCCATTCCCATCATTATTGGTCCTATTGAATCTACCTTATTTAATTCCTTTAACAATTTATAAGTAATGTTTGCCGAATCAAGATTCGGGAAAATCAAAGTATTTACTTTTTTACCTGCTAATTTAGAAAACGGAAACTTTTCCTTTAACATCTCTTGGTTTAAGGCAAAATCAGCCTGAACTTCTCCGTCAACAATCATATCCGGATGATGTTCATGTAAATAGGCAACAGCTTCTCTTATTTTAGTGGCATTTTCATCAGTGGAAGAGCCAAAGTTAGAAAATGACACCATAGCTATCACAGGTTCAACGCCAAACATCCTTGCTGTTTTAGCAGTCATAATTGCGATTTTGGCTAATTCAAGAGCTGTTGGATTTATATTTATGGCGGTATCAGATAAAAACATTGGTCCTCGCGCAGTCATCATCATGTTTGTGGTCGCTACTATAGAAGCGCCCGGAGCTCTGTTTATAAGCTGTAAAATAGGCTTTACAACGGACGAATAACTTCTGGTATACCCAGTAACTAACCCGTCGGCTTCTCCCTCGTTCACCATCATTGCAGCGAAATAATTTCTTTCTCGCATTAATTTTTGGGCATCTAATAAAGAGATCCCACGTCTTTTTCTGGACTCCCAGTAAATATTTGCAAATCTATTTCTTCGTGCGCCCTCTTCATCAGTTTTGGTGTCAATAATTGGAACCTCAGTTTCAAATCCCAACTCTTTTTTTAGTTCCAAAATAATTTCCATGTTCCCTAATAAAATTGGCAAACAAGTACCTTCTTCGAGAACAATTTGGGCTGCTTTAAGAACGTCTAAATGATCTGCTTCAGCAAAAACGATTCTTTTAGGATCCATTTTGGCTCTGTTAGTAACCAACCGAACCATCTTATTATCGTTACCCAAGCGGTCATATAGTTCTTCTTCATATTTATTCCAATCTGTAATAGGATTTAATGCCACTCCAGAATCCATTGCGGCTTTTGCTACTGCAGGTGCAACGACGGTGATTAATCTTGGATCGAATGGAGAAGGTATAATATAATCGCGTCCAAAGATAAGTTTAGTAGCGCCGTAAGCAATGTTTACCTGTTCAGGAACGTGTTCTTTAGCCAGAGCAGCAAGAGCCCTAACCGCCGCCATTTTCATGGCTTCATTAATTTTAGTTGCACGAACGTCCAATGCACCACGAAATATATATGGAAACCCAAGAACATTATTAACCTGGTTAGGATAATCCGATCTTCCCGTAGCCATAATAATATCTGTTCGAGTCGCTATAGCTAAGTGATAATCAATTTCTGGAACGGGATTAGCCATTGCAAAAACTATAGGATTATCAGCCATTGTAAGTAGCATTTCAGCAGAAAGTACATTCCCGGCAGAAAGGCCTAAAAAAACATCCGCATTTTTTATGGCTTCAGCCAATGTAGTCTGTTTTTTTCCAATAGAGTATTTTTGTTGTAACAAAGATAAATCTGTTCTGTCTTCTGAAAGAACACCATCCTTATCAAACATAGTTATGTTAGCGGGTGTTACACCAAGTAAAATATACAAATTGGCGCAAGCCATTGCCGCAGACCCAGCACCTGAAACAATTATTTTAGCATTTTGAATTTCTTTATCGGCTAATTCAAGTGCATTTAACAAAGCCGCTGAAGAAATAATCGCTGTCCCATGTTGATCATCATGCATAACAGGTATGTCTAATTCCTCAACCAACCTTCTTTCAATTTCAAATGACTCTGGAGCTTTGATATCCTCTAAATTTATCCCTCCAAATGTTGGAGAAATCGCTTTTACCGTTTCTATAAATTTGTCAATATCCTTAAGGTCTATTTCTATATCAAAAACATCAATATCTGCGAATATTTTAAACAGTAACGCTTTCCCTTCCATAACTGGTTTTGAAGCTTCTGGACCAATATCTCCTAGTCCTAAAACTGCAGTTCCATTAGTTATCACAGCAACTAAATTCCCTTTAGCAGTATATTTATAAACATTATTAACATCTTTTGCAATTTCCAAACAAGGCTCAGCTACACCTGGCGTGTATGCCAATGACAAGTCTCTTTGCGTTGCATATTTCTTAGTAGGAACCACTTGTATTTTACCTGGAATTGGTTTTGCATGATATAATAACGCTTCTCTTCTCTTACTATTCTTGTTCATTTATTTGGATTTTGTCTAGCTTACAAAGATATAAGACTTGGTTTAATAAGCAGACTTTTATACTATTCTTTTATAAAAAACGATTTTACAAAAAAATAGCTGCACTAATTGGCAGCTATTTATAAAAATATTTTTTTTTAATTATGCTTTGGTTCCATGGATATAAGAATCTAAATATTCTATTGTGTTTTTTTGAATTTCTATTTTAGCTTTTACCACATCTCCTATTGAAATAACGCCAACAACCACATCGTCTAATACAACTGGTAAATGCCTGACTCTTTTTGTTGTAATCAATTCCATACAATGATCTAGATCATCAGAAGGTGATACAGCAACTACATTTCTTTCCATAATTTCATTAACAAATGTATCTTTGGAAGATTTATTTTTCAATACTATTTTTCTTGCATAATCCCTCTCAGACAAAATCCCTTTAAGTTCATTATCTTCAATTACTAAAACCGCACCGACATTTTTTTCACCCATCACTTTTAATGCATCATATACAGTGATTGTTGAAACTATTGAATGAACTTCGTTTCCCTTTACACTTAACAATTGATTTACAGTCATCTTTAAAAATTTAGCTTGACCTTAAAGTTATAACAAATATATTATAAAAGATAAATTTTACTAAAAAAAATGTTAAAACAAACTTTTTGGCGTAGTCATATTATTTAGTTCGCACTGTAAATTGTCATTCAAAATCTGTAATCCATATTGATAGGACGCATTTACCCAACCAAACCCCTCCTTCGAAATATAATGAAATTCAGTCCCCACATTCCCATACTCCGCAAAAACTTTATGGGAGCTAGTTTCCAAATCAAATTTTTCAGGTATAGTTCCATTATATTCGACAGCATTATTAGTGATTAACCACAGCCATCGATATACCATTTCTTGCGCTTTTTCAAAAAAACCATAATTGATTAGACCTTCCCAAAGCAGTATTTGATGAGGAGCCCAGCCAAAAGGATAATCCCATTGTTTTTGCGGTGCATCCTCTGGAAAATTAGCGGTACTCGCTTTTGTGCTTCCCGTAATTCCGCCTATTTTAATGAATTGAGGCAAAGCTATCTCCACTAACTTTTTAGCTTGATGCTCAGTGCACATTCGAGCCCATAAAGGAAAAAATGTGGCTGCAGCTTCAAATGGAAGTTGTTTCTTATTTACAAAATCGTAATCAAAATACATACTTGACGCTTCATTCCAACATAATTCATTCACCTTTTGCTTTCTGAAGTTTGCTTTCTGAATACACTCTGCCAAAGTGTACAGCAAATCATCCATTTGAAAAGCATTATCAAAATATTCCTTGATTAAATAAGCAATGTCTTTCTCATATTTATACAGAAAACTATTTATATCTATCGAATTCAAGTTTGCACAGCTATTTATCAATCTGTTTGTCGTATCATGACCGCTTTGGCGTAAACTCCTATCATGAACAAAGTACTCATCTAGTTCTGCGTCAACTAAAGTTCTATTCAGATATTGCTTTTCGAATTCTCTGACAGGCAAATTGTATTTATTTGCGTATGGCTCCAAAACATCATCAAAATGTCCTGGTTCTACTTCAAAAAGTATTCCCACTCCATCGGACTTATAGCGGTTTAGTCCAGTGTTAGTTAATCGTTTTCCTTGCACCATCCATACGCTATTGTATTCTAAAATAACCGTTCCCAAGTGGCTTTTCAACCATTTTAAGTCGGGAACTTCTTTTTTTACAATTTCAATCAAAAAAGAAAAATACAATGGTGGCTGTGTTCTAGTCAAATAATAGCTCCGATTGGCATTTAATATTTTTCCGTAATGGACAATTTGATATTTAAAGTTTTCAGCTATAGCCTTTGCTTTTTCCAACTACTTATCGATAATCAATCCAACCCCAATAAAATAGCTATCCCAATAGTACATTTCGGTAAACCTTCCTCCGGAAACTACAAAAGGCACCCCTTGTAAACTATCTGCTTTTTGTTCGAATGCCAAAGCTAAAATACCAGGCTTGCTATTTAACGTTTCTATATATTCATCAGAATAAGCTTCTGGT
>JBLIKQ010000150.1:0-4889 GCA_047635475.1 Porticoccaceae bacterium | reverse complement strand
TCTTGGTAGCGGTGTAATTTCCATCGCTTCTTATTGTACTCTAGCGCAGTTAGATTCTCAACCCAATCTCCAGAATTTAGATACAAGGTAGAACCATTTTTGGTTTCTTTTTTTGTGATTTTGGGTTCGTGAATGTGTCCACATATGACGTAATCATATTTTTTCTCAATGGCAATTGCAGTCGCAGTTTCTTCAAAATCAGAAATGTGTTTTACTGCTTTCTTCACGCTCGCTTTTATTTTTTTTGAAAAGGAATAGGGCTCTTTGCCTATTTTTTTTAGACACCAATTTACAAAACGATTTGCCATTATTAGATAGTCATAGCCCAAACCACCCATCTTGGCAATCCATTTCGCATGCTGGACGGAGGCGTCGAATACGTCGCCGTGAAAAATCCAGGCTTTTTTGTCATCAAGTTCCAATACCAATTTATCGACTAAAGCAAAATTACCCATATTCATCTCGCTAAACTTGCGAAGCATTTCATCATGGTTACCCGTGATGTAGTAGACTTTAGTTCCTTTGGTTGCGAGGCTAATTATTTTTTGTATGACTTTTAAATGTGTTTTTGGGAAATAGGATTTTCTGAATTGCCAGATGTCAATAATATCACCATTCAAAACTAAAACTTTTGGTTTAATGGAGCATAGATACCTATTGAGTTCTGTGGCATGACTACCATACGTTCCGAGATGTACGTCAGAAATTACAACTAACTCAATTTTTCTTTTTTTCAATTGATTCAAATTTGAAGTTTCACAAATTAAGGAATGATTCCTGGGATTTATTTTAATACAATGTTATCAATTCGTGTTTAGTATTAACAAAAGGGACGCTATTACGTTACTATTTTGTTAAATAATGCTATTTTAAAATTTTTATTTTAGGGCATAAAACATATATTTGTGCAAAATTATTTATCATGGCAGGAAACAGCTACGGGACACTATTTAGGATAACAACTTTTGGAGAATCACATGGAGAAGCCTTAGGCGGAATAATAGATGGTTGTCCATCAGGAATAGAGATAGATCTAGAGGCAATTCAATTTGAAATGTCAAGAAGAAAACCCGGTCAGTCAGCTATTGTAACCCAGAGAAAAGAGCCGGATGACGTTCAGTTTTTGTCGGGTATTTTCGAAGGTAAAACTACAGGAACCCCGATAGGATTTATTATTCCAAATACCAATCAAAAATCAGATGATTATTCACATATAAAAGATAATTATAGACCCAGTCACGCGGACTATGTTTATGAGAAAAAATATGGAGTACGTGATTACCGTGGTGGTGGCCGTAGTTCAGCTCGTGAAACTGCGAGTAGAGTAGTTGCAGGTGCAATTGCGAAACAAATTTTGCCTGAGATTACGATTAATGCTTATGTTTCTTCCGTAGGACCTATTTTTTTAGAAAAACCATATCAAGAGTTAGATTTTTCTAAAACAGAAAATAATCCTGTAAGATGCCCTGACGAAGAATCGGCGGTCATCATGGAGGAATACATTCGAGAAATACGCAAGCAAGGAGATACGGTTGGAGGAACGGTAACTTGTGTAATTCAAAATGTGCCAATCGGATTAGGGGAGCCTGTTTTCGATAAGCTTCATGCGGAACTTGGTAAAGCAATGCTTTCCATAAATGCAGTAAAAGGATTTGAGTTTGGGAGTGGATTTTGCGGTGCGAAAATGAAAGGAAGTGAACATAACGACTTATACAATGCTGACGGTACTACAAAAACGAATCTCTCTGGAGGTATGCAAGGAGGTATAAGTAACGGAATGGATATTTATTTCAGAGTCGCATTTAAACCTGTGGCGACTATTATGCAAAAACAAGAGTCTTTAGATAATAAAGGAAACATAACCGAAATGTCAGGTAAAGGACGTCACGATCCTTGTGTGGTGCCCCGCGCAGTTCCTATTGTTGAGGCTATGGCAGCCATAGTTCTTGCCGATTTTTATTTGATAAACAAAACCTACAGTAAATAAAAGCAACAATAAACCACTAATCAAGTAAATGACCACAACCCCAGAAATTAAGAAAAAATCAATTTTCGCTAACCTAACTAGTCAAATACTAATAGCGATGGTATTAGGTGGTGTTTTAGGTATTATAATTCATAATACAATATCAGAGGAAGCCGCTTTAGGATTTAGCAATAAAATCAAAATACTTGCTACCGTTTTCATAAGATTGGTGCAAATGATCATATCACCACTAGTATTTACTACACTAGTTGTGGGGATAGCTAAACTTGGAAACGTTAGTGCTGTTGGTAGAATTGGGGGAAAAGCTATGGGTTGGTTTTTTACAGCTTCTTTTATTTCACTCTTATTAGGAATGTTTTTTGTAAACATATTAGAGCCTGGAGTTGGACTTAATTTATCGAATGTTGATTTGACATCAGCTACAGAAGTTGCAGCTAAAACGAAAAGTATTTCCTTCGAAAATTTCATCGAGCATATTGTCCCAAAGAGTATTTTTGAAGCTATGGCAACTAATGAGATTTTGCAAATTGTAGTCTTTTCGATTTTCTTTGGTTTGGCCGCTGCTGCTATCGGAGATTATGTAAAACCGGTTGTTAATGGTTTAGATAAAATGTCTCATATCATTTTGAAAATGGTAAATTATGTAATGAATTTTGCACCAATTGGTGTTTTTGGAGCAATTGCGGGTGTTTTTGCCGTTAGGGATTTTCAAGAGCTGGCTATCACATATTTTAAGTTTTTCGGTTCTTTTTTAATTGGAATTTCTTCACTTTGGGTTATTTTGATTGGTATTGGTTATATTTTTCTTAAAAGTAGAATGACTGTTTTGTTGAAAAGAATTGTCAGTCCTTTAATTATCGCTTTTGGGACAACTAGTAGTGAAGCCGTTTTTCCAAAATTGACCGAAGAATTAGAACGATTTGGAGTTAAAGATAAGATCGTTTCATTCATGTTGCCTTTAGGTTATTCTTTTAATCTTGACGGGAGTATGATGTACATGACTTTCGCAAGTATTTTTATTGCGCAAGCCTATGGTGTGCAATTGGACGTGGGAACACAAATGACCATGCTTTTAGTATTGATGCTTACCAGTAAAGGAATTGCAGGAGTACCAAGAGCGAGTTTAGTGGTTGTTGCGGCAACTTGCGGCATGTTTGATATTCCAATTGAAGGCATAGCATTAATATTACCGATAGATCATTTTTGTGATATGTTTCGAAGCGCTACTAATGTTTTAGGGAACGCATTAGCCACTTCGGTGGTAGGGCAATGGGAAGAAAAAAATGAAATGGATACGATTTTATCAGATTAAATTTAATAAAAAACCCCTGATTTCAGGGTTTTTTTATTTATAATAAGTTCCGTTTATTCAATATAATAGAAATTTAAACATGAAAAAGCTTGCAATGCACTGGAAAATTCTAATAGGAATGGTATTAGGATTGCTTTTCGGATTATTAATGAAAAATTTGGAGCAAAATGGATTAGTAATCGATTGGATTAAACCTTTTGGCACCATTTTCATTAATCTGCTTAAGATGATAGCGGTTCCATTAATTGTAGTATCGCTTATAGTTGGATTAGCAGATTTGAAAGATATTTCTAAACTTTCTAAACTGGGAAGTAGAACAGTTTTATTTTATTTGTGTTCAACAGTAGTAGCAGTTAGTATTGGTTTAGTTTTGGCCAATCTAATAAAGCCAGGTAAATATATAAATGAGGAATCTAGGCAAAGTTTGATTGAAAATTTTTCGACAGATGCTTCTCAGAAAATAGAATTGGCGGTCAAAGCCAAGAACGGTGGGCCGCTTCAACCTTTAATAGATGTTGTTCCAGATAATTTTTTCAAGGCCTTAAGTGATAACGGCAGTATGTTACAGGTAATATTATTTGTTATACTTATTGGTATTGGCCTGATATTAATCGAAGAAAAAAAATCGAAACCTGTTATAGAATTTTTTAAAGGTATGAATGAAGTGATAATGAAAATAATTGACATTATTATGCTTTTCTCACCGTACGGTGTTTTCGCTCTTATGGCCGCTTTGATGGCTGAAATACCAGACTTTTCTACCTTAGCTGCGTTAGGAATTTATGGTTTAACCGTGCTGTTAGGCCTGTTTATTATGGCTTTTGTGTTTTATCCGACACTATTGATGATTTTTGCCAAAGTAAATCCTATTAAATTTTTCAAAGCGATAGCTCCGGCTCAACTTCTTGCTTTTTCTACTAGCTCGAGTGCTGCGACACTTCCAATTACTATGGAATGTGTGACTGAGAATCTTGGCGTTGATGAAGAGGTGTCTAGTTTCGTTTTACCATTAGGCGCAACTGTAAATATGGATGGAACAAGTTTGTATCAGGCAGTGGCAGCAATATTTATTGCTCAAGCAATGCTTCCTGAGGCTTTAGATTTTCAGACACAATTGATGATTGTAGTTACGGCGACCTTAGCTTCCATAGGCTCTGCAGCTGTTCCAAGCGCTGGTATGGTGATGCTTGTGATTGTCCTTGGGCAGGCCGGGATTCCAGAGGCCGGATTAGCACTTATTTTTGCAATTGATAGGCCGTTAGATATGTGTAGGACTGTTGTTAATGTTACAAGTGACTCAACCATAGCTACTATTGTTGCTAAATCAGTTGGAAAATTAAAAACTCCCAAAGGCTTTTAACTTGATGAATTTAGCATATTTAAAATGGATTTCTTTATTGACTCACATAGTCTACCTTCACAGCTGTTCTTCATAATACAATTATTAGTACTGCTGCAATGGGGTTTGATAAATAATAGATCTAGATTAAGCTCTTTGTACCTCAATATTGGTTGAAAGTATAATCAGCGTATTCCTAAAAGTAAAAGTATACACGCTAGTAAAAGAATTCTTAGTGGAAATAAAAAAAA
>JBLIKQ010000149.1:0-4939 GCA_047635475.1 Porticoccaceae bacterium | reverse complement strand
AACCTCATAACTACCATAATACCAAGTATAAAAAGAACCATTATCATCCCAAAAACCTACAGTAATATAAGTATTTACACCAAGGTCTGCAGTAGGCCAATCGAAAGTAATTTGTCTTCCATCACATACTGGTCCGTAGCTACTCGCGGCAAAAACACTTAAATGACTCGCCATAACATCAATATAAAGGGAACCATCCGCCTCTATTTTTACAATTCCACGAGATTCAAATCTCCATTGTCCATTACTTTCCTCATAACTCCAGATATCCAAATTATCTCCTCCTTTATAAGCCTGACCCGTTTCAGGATTAAAATTAATTTTACTTAAAGTCATTTTTATGTCTACTGTTCCTGCTTCAAATTTTCTTACTTTTTCAGATCCTATAGTCATATTTATTGAAGTAAAACCTACAGGCAAAAACATCCCAGCAGCTTCTGAACCATCTTCAATCACTACGTTATCTTGAGCTAATCCACCAGGAAAATATAGGCCTGCGTAACCACCCCCAGAAAAGCTTACAACTTCCGCCTTTAATCTGCCTGACAAAAGCGTCCCATTACTATCCTTCATTTTTATACCAGCAGGCACTGTAACTTCAGTAGTTACTCCGCTAGTCGAAGCATTACTTGCTGTTAATTTAACTTCTTTAGCTAAACCTGTACTCACGCTCAATGCCGTTCCTGAACTTTCAGCGATACTAACTCCACTAGGTAAATTTGCTTTATCAACTAGTACCACTTGTACTCTCACATTATTTTGCTCCTTCGTAAAGACCACGGGCACATTACGTGATAAAAAACCTGCTGCCTCAACTAGTACGTTAATATTATATGAAGACTTTGAACTAAAATTAGCAGAAGGCTCTAATAAAAGCACTAGAGCGCCTCCTGTTACGCTGAATTCTTTTTTTCCTAGTAGATTATATACTCTATCAGCATCTGTTCCCGTAATAGTAATTTTAGACTTAGCTCCATCAAACTGCTCAACAAGACCACCGGCGGCTTCGTTTGAAAGATCAGTTACAAGATTTACCTGAGCTACATGTGTTATAAAATCTGTCGAAATTGCCAATTCAAGACTTGGTGTCTGGATATCGCAGCTGGAAAAAAATCCTGCTGTTAGCATTGCTACTAACGGAATGATAAATATCTTTTTCATGATTTTTTCTCTTTATTACTTATTATAAAATTATAGTTTGTAGCTCAAGTGCAACATAAAACTAGGCATCACTGTAAATTGATCAACAAAATTTCGAATTTCATTACTCTCTTTTTCTCGTTGAGTATTAGGAGATAACATTTTTGAACCGTCAAAAACAAATTTAGATTTTCCAACAAAATAGCCACCAACTTCAAATGAGACACCAAAATTATTTTTTGGAATTGCTCTCCCAAAACCTAAGCCAACATAGGGAGTGATCCCTGACCAATCAGCTTTGGTATAGATTTCACCAATTTCACCTTTCCCTAATTCGATATCTCCATACATAACAGGTCCAGCCGGAATAAAATGAGCACTTCCCTTGCAACTACTCAAATAAGACAATCCTGTTACTAATTTGAATGAACTTTTCTTGAAAGGCAAATAATCTAACCACAAATCAACAATTCTCGTAGTGAACCTACCATTGATATCTACTTTCCTGTCGTTAAAATTTACATTTTTTTCATCTACATCAACTTCTAGACCTGATACTTTTACTCGTGCTGAGAAATGGTGGTTTATTAATCTCGCATACCCTAACCCAATGCCTGGAAATCCAATACTCATGGATATCGCATTTTTTTTGATATTCGCAATTTCTATTTTCTCTGTCGCATTTTTTTCTATATCAGTTTTTTTCATGTCAGTTTGAGCATTCACAGAAAAAAACAGGAAGAGTAGGGCAATAAGTAATAGGATTTTCTTCATATCTAGATGTTATTTTGTCTACTCTTGTTTAGGATTTTCGACTTACTCCTTTCAAAATTAACATTTTTAACACAACTTTTCTGAAGGCTAAATTAAGTAAACCTATTTCAATTAGCGCTGTTATGAAAAAAAAATATTTACATGAATGTTTTTTTTTATAATCAAGCTATTTATTTATGCTCTTAGTATAGCACATCACTGCAATTAAATGAGTTAACTAACTTAAATATTTTTTAGATATTACAAGAGCGTTAAAAATAACACTCAATAGCTGATAATCTTGAACTTTGTAAGACACGAAAGGTCTTTTGATTTACAAGAACAGGAAGCTAGTAAAGTAGGTTTGCATTCTTGGGGAACTAAGATAACTACAGCTCCGAAAACTTAAGAACCTTCAATACTAAATTAGCAAACCTAGCTGACTCTTTAGTCTGATTTTATTAAAGTCTCTTTATGGTCTTTTATATTACCCTATCGCTCTTAAAATCATTTACCTACTTTTACAAGCTCTTCAACTTGACATCAGTGAACATGTATTATGTACGTATTGATCTCATTTGATAATCCTTGTTTTATGGATATTCACTTGTACCAAAAAATTAATTCAACTTCGCTCCCTACTTTGTTTTTGTAAATTATAAAATAAGCTTGCTAGTACTTAATTTCAAATTTGTTTATTTAATTTACCTATAGTTTTCGCTTGAATACAATATTTCTTTTTATCATAGTTATCTAACAATTAACGTCCGCTTACATAGCATGTGGTTGCTTTTTTAATTGGTTGCTTTAGCACTTTGAAATATCTAAAAATAGAAAAAAACGAAAAAAACCTATATAAAAAGACCTATATTTGAACTTGTTTGCAATACCTATGGCAAAATCAATAGTAAAATAAAAAAAAACATGGCTGAAAACTCAAAAGAATTAAAACTAGCCGTTCTAATAGACGCAGACAACGTACCTTATAGCAACATAAAAGGAATGATGGAGGAAATTGCCAAATATGGCACGCCTACAACCAAACGTATTTATGCCGATTGGACAAAACCAAATGCTGGCGGCTGGAAAGGTGTTTTATTAGAGCACGCAATTACTCCTATTCAGCAATACAGCTACACGGTAGGTAAAAACTCTTCTGATTCAGCGATGATTATTGATGCTATGGATTTATTATACTCTGATAAAGTAGATGGATTTTGCATCGTTTCTAGTGACAGTGACTTTACTCGCTTAGCGATACGACTTCGAGAATCTGGGATGAAAGTCATTGGAATGGGCGAGCAAAAAACCCCTAACTCTTTCATAGTAGCCTGTGACAGATTTATTTATATTGAGGTTTTAGATGGTGCTATTAAGAAGAAAAAGACCAAAAGAGGATCAGCTAATGATACAAAAAAAGTAATTGACAAGAGCCCCTCAAAAACTGTCGAAAAACCAACTCCAAAACCCCTTAACAAAATTGACGAACCAACTATTGATCTTATTGAAGACTCTATAGACGACATTTCTGATGATAGTGGCTGGGCATTTCTTGGCGATGTAGGAAACCTTATTGTCAAGAAAAAACCAGAATTCGACCCAAGAAATTATGGCTTTGCAAAATTGACTCCCATGCTAAAATCTTTAACTGACATTCTTGAAATCGACGAAAGAGATTCTGACAAGAAAGGAATTAAGCATGTTTTTGTGCGCTTGCGCTATAATTAGATCAATTCCCCAAAAAAAGTTGACCTTTTATAAGAATTTCAAACTTAGATTTCGGTTTGTCTTTTTCAAATCACACCTCATTAACTGACAACCTAATAACTTCTATTAGCGAATAATTCTATTGAAAACCGAAGCCTTATTTAAAGATATAATTGATAGATAGCACTTTATTATGCTCAGCGAAATATTAGCTCTTGACGTCCTAATCGGTCACTAAAGATTCTATTTCCCTTGTTAAAACCAGAAGAAGCTGACTCTTAATTACTTATTTACGATAGTTTCTCAATAACGCCAATAGTCACTGGATATCTAATCTGTAATATTTAGGAAGTAACAAAAAATGTATCTTTGTACACCTTACTTAAAAAAAAGAAAATAATGCAATTAGTTTTCGCTTCCAACAATAAAAATAAAATTAAAGAAATTCAACAAATTCTTCCCCAATCGATAACGATATTAAGCCTCGAAGACATAGGATGCCATGAAGAAATACCAGAAACTTCAAATACTATTGAAGGAAATGCGATTCTAAAAGCCAATTACGTAACAAAAAAATACGGCTACGATTGTTTTGCTGATGATACGGGGCTGGAAGTAGAAGCATTAAATGGCGAGCCAGGAGTTTACTCTGCCAGGTATGCAGGAGAACAATGTGATTCAGAAAGCAATATGAATAAACTGCTAAATGCCTTAGATGGTAAAACTAATAGAAAGGCAGCATTTAAAACGGTAATTACTTTAAACAAAGAAGGCAAACAGCATCTTTTTACAGGAGTTGCACCTGGAAAAATTACCGTAGAAAAATCTGGCAATCAAGGGTTTGGATACGACCCCATCTTCCAGCCAGAAGGTTATCAGGAAACCTTTGCGGAAATGGATTCAGCGCTAAAGAATACAATTAGCCATCGAGCCATTGCAACAAAACAACTGATCAGCTTTTTAAAAGGCGAGAAATAATCTTTAATTCTAAAAGTTTTTTAAACAAAATTAAATTCATCAGGACCTAATTTCTATCCAGAATTCTAAATTTAAACCAATTAGCATTCAATTATAAATATAACTTTCTGATAATCAATATGTATTAATAACATTAAAACTACAAATACCATTAGTTTATCTCAATAATTTAGGGTACTTTTGCAGCCTATTTTAAAAATACATATGAACAAATTTGAACAATTAGGATTGAGCGAATCGTTACTGAAGGCGATTTTAGATCTAGGATTTGAGAATCCGACCGAAGTACAGGAGAAAGCGATTCCCCTATTATTGGAAAAAGACACAGATATGGTTGCGTTGGCTCAGACAGGGACAGGGA
>JBLIKQ010000148.1:0-4946 GCA_047635475.1 Porticoccaceae bacterium | reverse complement strand
AACTTGAAACTATAGGCTTTTATATTTTGTTCAAGTTGTCCAGTACTTGATGCGCCACTTAATAGATATGTTGGTTCCAAATTGTCCATTACAAACCGCAGTGCAATCGCATCTGTGCCTACCCGGTATTTTTTAGCTAAAGAGTCAATAACCACATAAAGCTTTTTATAATGGCTGAAATTTTCATTTTTAAATATACGACCGTTTGCCAATGCCTCTTTAATAATAACTGTTTTATTGAGCTGAAGCAAATGCTTTAAAATGGGATGTGTAGCTTGTTCAAAAATATTATATGTCACTTGATAACTATCAAACAAGTCTTCCTTTTCAACCTTAATTTTTAATGCTGCTTCAATAATTTCACTTTGATTTGTTCCACTTGTGGTGATACCTATTTGCAAGCTTGTTTGATTCTTTATTTCGTAAAGTTGTTTTAAAACTTCTTTATTTTCCAAAACACCACTTTCAAAGGTAGCAGAATGTACTTGGTATATTTTTAACTGGGGTTGTAGTTCTTTTGAAACCTGCCATTGCTCTATCAGTTTTTCTAAAGAATGTTCTTTGACTTCGTGAGCTCCACTAAAACCTAATTCCCAATTTGCAACATAAGTATAACCCCATTTTGTGCTTAGGCTAACATCCTCGTGCTTATATTTAGAATTCCAGTTCGTTAAGAACTCTTCTCCTTTTCCGTAAGAAGGAGCTGTGTCAAAATAACGAATGCCATGTTGGTAAGCAAAGTTAAGAACACTAAAAGCATTTTCCATAAAAGCCTCTTGAGATTTATCATGAGTATTGTTATCCCTGATATTGATATATTCAGGCCTCCCTAAAGCCGCTAAACCTAATCCTATTTTAGTCTTTGACATACAATTAATACGTTTATATTTTATTTTAGATGTTTTAATTTTTCGTGACTGACTGCACTTGAAAATTGATTTAATAACAGTTTTAGTTTAGGGTTTATAAAGCTCTCGCAGAAAGGTTTCTTTGGATTATTATAATAGTAATTGGTTATTTCATCTCTTGAAGCTTTAAAAGTTTGGAAAGGAAACACCTGTGTTATTAATTTCTTTTCTGAAAGCTTTTGAAATGTTGCAATGATTTGCTCTACTTCCTGTTTTTGGACTTCAGAAAATGTATAAACTGCAGATCGATATTTGTTTCGCATAGAATGGTTTGAGGTGCTCTGATGAGTATGTAAATGAATTTCAATTAGTGTTATAACAGAAATTTCATCCGAATTAAAATACACGATAACAGCTTCAGAAAACGAGCTGTTTTCTCTTATCGAAGCCACATAGCCTTGTTCTACTTTCATAACACCGAGCAGCGATTGAAAGACAGCTTCGGTGCACCAATGGCAGCCGCCGCCTAAACCTATTTTACTTTCTTTTTTTGTCATATTACTTCATAATCCATTTATTTAAGTCTTTATCTGAGGGAGGGCCTTAATGTTTTTATCCAATTGATAATAGTTAAAAAAAAATAGTTTCATATGGACTCCTTAGCTCTTCTTCATTAATTGCATTTGATTATGCATCAAATAAGTGCGAGTTAAATACAAGTCCTTTAAATACTATTTATGGAAGCTTTAGCCACCACAAAATGCGATTTCTGTTGTCATTTTGACAATTGTTCTAAAAAATCAATGACTTCGAAAAGCTTAAAGTGAAATGTTATCTTCTTGATCTATAGTATAATAACATGGTTTTACTCTAGTTTCTACCTGATAATCCAGTAGTTGATTCGCCCTCTATTCTTAACAATTAGAGATTATTAGCTCGATAGAAGTCTTTTTACTTTTAAATAAATGTCTCGATTTTTATTCAAAAGGATTCGTTGCCCAAATAGTTACTTCAGGGATAAATCCTTTGTTACGCATTTCTACAATCGAAATAATAGTATGTGCAATATCTGCTGAACCTAGCTTATTAGATTGTTCTTTGCGCTCGTCGCGATTTTCTCGTGATCTGTAAGTAAATGCGGTTGTAACTTCACTTGGATTTACTAAAGTTACTCGAATATTATATTTTCGTAACTCAGCCTGCCAAGACTGTGTCATGCCTCTAACTGCAAATTTTGATGCAGCAAAAACTGAACCTTGTGCAAAACCTTGTTGGCTAGCGGTTCCTCCTATATTTATAATATTACCTGAGTTTTGCTCCTTAAATTGTGGCAAGAACTCTTGAGTTAACAAGGCCATGCCAAATACGTTAGTGGTGTAAACGCTTAGTAAGTCATTTTCCGTAATTTCTCCTAGAGCTGGAAAAGCTCCAATGCCAGCATTATTTACTAAAGTATCAATTTTCCCCTCTAATAGAGCAAGTGCCTCTATCGCTTTTTGCGGTATTGATTTTAAATTACTAATGTCAAAAGATAATGGAATTGCTCCTATTTCATCAGCTACTTTTTTTAGTTTATTTTCATCTCTCCCTGTAATTACAACTTTAGCACCTCTGGCAATAAATTGTTTTGCTGTCTCTTTTCCGATTCCGGAACTTCCTCCTGTAATTAGAACTCTTGAATTATTAATTTCCATTTTATTATTTTAATAATCGAAAAAAAACATTCCGATTTATACTATCTTATTTATTAAAAAGGCTTCTGCTTTGAGGAGCATTATAATTACCCACAGTAAAAGTAATCTTTAAATTCAACACAGCAATAATTCGTTTTTTTTTAAATAAATACCCCTTTACAGTCTTTAATTTTAGTAGAAATACCTATCGAAAATGTAGTTACTTCGAACAAAGAGTAATCCATTATACTTTTTTAAAGCTGCTTTAAAGAATAAAAATATTATCTTCAAGTAACAGCTGCTGAAGTTTTATGCTAGCTTAAAGTCAAGCAACATTTACCTTCGTTGTCTGATAAAAGGGAAAACGATTTCAAAAACTCAATATTCTTCAATGAAAGTAATTACAAAACATGCTCAGCCTGTGAAGCAAAATGATAATAATGGTCGTTTCAAAAAACTTTCGTTTACTTTATCCAAATGGTTTTTGTGTTTACAAATTCACGAATTCCATACGCAGCAAGTTCCCTACCGTAACCACTGTTTTTGACCCCGCCAAAAGGCAGTCTTGGGTCAGAGACCACTAATTTATTTACAAAACTACTTCCTGCCTCAAGCTGCAAGGCAAGCTTTTCCCCTCTTTCGCTATTTCCTGTGAACACCCCAGAACCCAAACCAAAGACAGAATTATTAGCTAATTCAATTGCGTGTGCATCGTCTCTTGCTCGAATCACAGACGCTACGGGTCCAAATAGCTCATTGTCAAAACCCTCCATTCCTGGCTCTAAATCGGCCAAAATTGTGGCAGGATAATAGGCGCCTTTTCCGTGCGGGATTTCACCTCCCAAAACTAATCGGCCGCCTTGAGCGATAGTTTTTAGTACCTGTTCGTGAAGTTCATCACGGAGGTCTCTTCTAGCCATAGGACCATAGTAAGTATCTTCATCTGTGGGTTTGCCCATTTTTGCCGCTTTCATTTTTTTCGTAAATAAAACCAAGAACTCGTCATAAATTATATCAAGTATTACAAATCTCTTAGCGGCAATGCAGGTTTGCCCGTTGTTTTGCAATCGTCCAAAAGTGGCCAAATCAGTAGCTTGCTCTAAATCGGCATCATCGAGAATAATATAGGCATCGCTACCTCCTAGTTCCATAACCGTTTTCTTCAAGTTTTGTCCTGCAATCGAAGCGACTGAGCGACCTGCTGGTTCACTTCCCGTAAGAGTTACGGCAACTATATTCTTATCTTCGATAATGTCTTTTACTAGTTTTGATTCGATATTCAGGTTGGTAAAAGTGCGTTCTGGAAAACCTGCTTTTATAAAAGCGTCTTCTAGTGCAAAAGCACAGCCTTGGACATTTGAGGCATGTTTTAAAACCGCAGTATTACCCGCCATTAATGCTGGAACCGCGAATCTGATGACCTGAAAAAACGGAAAATTCCAAGGCATCACCGCCAATATCACTCCAATAGGTTGAAAAGTCACATAACTTTTTGAAGCCTCCGTCTTAACGGTTTCGTTAGCCAACAAATATTTGGCGTTATCCGCATAGTAACGACAGATCCAAGCACATTTTTCGATTTCTTTGCGAGACTGAGTTATCGTTTTCCCCATTTCTCTAGTGGCCAGTTGTGCATAGGCTTCCTTGTTTTCGTCTAGAATTTCGGCCAATTTGTGCGTCATTAATGAACGCTCTGCAAATGTTGTATTCTTCCAGTTGTCATATGTTATTTTTGACTGAGCAATTTTATCTTTAGCCTCGTTTATTGATATTCGGTCGTATTCTGCTATTTTTTTTCCGGTTGCGGGATTTATGATTGTAGTACTTGCCATTGTTTATATTTTTAAAATTCCTTGATCGTTATTTTAATATAAAGTCTAAAATTAAATAAAAGCAGCCCGATAAAAGAGTGCCTTATGATAATTAATTGCCAATTTTTTGCCGTTTAGTGTAAAACCATGGCTTCCTAAATAAACTAGGTGCTTTTGGCCAGCATGAACAATGTGGTTTCAAAAGCAATATAGAGCCAGATTCCATTTGCTTAAACCGTTTCCCTCTATATTTATTGCCTTGTTTCAATCTAAAAAAAGTTTAAACTAGCTGATCTAAATTCAGTTTTTATCCTAGAGTTGAATCACTGTTTTTCAATATATTGTCCTGATTATTGCATTTAAAATAGTTAAATAGGCATTATTTTATAGGACAGTTTTTACAGCTTCAGTAATTTGAAGTTGTGCCATATCCAAAATATTTTTGTTGTTGTTCTTAGGGTTAAAGACTGACAATTCCGTACATGCTAAAACTACGGGATTATTTGTAGTATATTTTTCTATGAGTAAGTGGTAATCTTGAATAAATTCAACAGTTTCCGTTTCTGAATAAACCCGATTGCGAACTTCATCTATCCGCAATCTGTCTACTTCTG
>JBLIKQ010000147.1:0-4954 GCA_047635475.1 Porticoccaceae bacterium | reverse complement strand
AGAAGTTACTACTAAAATCATTAAAATCCCAGTTGCAACCGCTTCCTGTATAAAGTCATTAATAAAACCCATCTTTTTCCTTTTAGTCTAATTTACTTAAATGATCGTATACTTTGTCTACAGGTAATCCCATAACATTGGCATAAGAACCTTCAATTTTTGAAACAGCTATAAACCCTATCCATTCCTGAATTCCGTAAGCTCCCGCTTTATCGTATGGGTTAAAATTGTCAATATAATAAAGTATAGTTTCGTCACTTAGTTCGTTGAAAGTGACTTTGGTTATTTCGTGCAGTAAATCCGTTTTTAAATTAGTCTTAAAACAAACCGATGTAATTACCTCGTGAGTAGTATTCGATAATGACTTTAAAATTTCAAAGGCATCTTGTTTGTCTTTTGGCTTACCCAATGCTTTTTGATTGTGCCAAACGATGGTGTCACTTGTGATGAGAATCTCATTTTCTTTTAATTCTCCTTCAAAAGCACTGCCTTTTAATTCAGCCAAATAATTTGTTATTTCTGCCGCTTTTAATTCAGCCGGATAAATTTCTTCTATTTCTTTTAGTCTTATTTCAAAGTCTAACTCTAAATCTTTAAAGAATTGCTGCCTTCTTGGTGAACCAGACGCAAGTATTAGTTTGTATTGTTTTAATTTATTTTTAAGCATTGTATTTTATATTTAGATTAATGATGAAGATGGATATTATTCCGAAAAACAGCATCCATTTTAGTAGTAAACTGAAGTTGCTGAACTCTTTTTTGGTTTTGGCAGACCAAATTTTAATACTGAAAAAGAGTAATGGTCCCACTAAAAAAACAAAAGCGTAAATTGTAGTTGCGAATAAATTATTGGCCACAAAATAATTGTTGATATAAATAAGAAGTAATGCGATGGGTATTAGTCCTAGAACGGAGACTAATTTTGATGTTTTATCTATTCCTAGAACTATTGCTATCGTTTTCATTCCTTGATTTTCGTCTCCTTTGTGATCTTCCAAATCCTTTACGATTTCTCGGATAAAATTAATCATAAACGCAAATAGTGCAAAGTCCAGAAGTATAGAAAAAAGATTAGCCATTATCGGCTGATTGGCTTGATCAACGACGGGATATAAATCAAATATACCAATGATTAGAACGCTAAATGAAAGCAATAAAGCAATGATTATGTTGCCCAGAAGCAGTATTTGCTTTAAGCTTGTTGCATAAATATATAGTATAGCCGCAATTAGGATGAAAATAGCGGCAAAACCCGGTTTTAAAATAACATTCGATAAATAAAAACCGATTCCTACCCCCGTAATGTTTAATGCGAAATAGATGTTGTATGCTTTTGCTTCAGTAATTTTCTTTCCTATAATGACGTCTTTTGGTTTGTTTTCCATGTCAGTATCCTGATCAAAAATATCATTAATTACATAACCTGCTGCTGCTAATAAAACAGTACTTAAAACTAATAATCCGTATTGCCATTCGGCTAAAGCCAAAGGGATATTTTGCAATTTCAAGAAGCCGTAGCGGAAAATCAATTGCATGAAAGCCAGCATCAGTAGGTTTTGATATCGGATAAGTTTGAGGAAGTCCGTCATTAGTTTACATTACAAGGTTGTGATTTTACATTATTTTGAAACTATTGAGAGTTAATTAATCAAGCTTTCCGTCAAAATGGGACATCCATTTACCTTGGACTTTCATCACCTGCTCTATAACATCACGAGCTGCACCTTTTCCTCCATTTTTATGTGAAATATAGTTCGAAATAGCTTTGATTTCTGGACAAGCGTCTTGAGGGCAGCTAGACAAACCTACTAATTTCATTACATGATAATCCGGAATATCGTCACCCATATAAAGTACTTGCTCAGGATTAATACTATATAATTCTGTATATTCTTTAAATGTTTCCACTTTGTCTGGTGTTCCTAAATGAATGTCTGTGATACCTAAATTTCTTAATCTTATGCGGATTCCTTCGTTACTGCCGCCAGAAATAATACATACGTTATATCCGCTTTCTACAGCTGCTTTCATGGCATAACCGTCGCGAATATTCATTGTTCTCAGAATTTCGCCTTCGGTAGTTACAATAACGGAACTGTCTGTAAGTACGCCGTCAACATCAAAAATAAAAGTAGTGATGTCGTTCATTAATTCTTTATAACTTTTTGCCATTGTCTTGTATTGATTGTGTTAGTATTTTATAAATATTTGATTGATTGCTGTTTTTTAAAAACAATTGATGCGCCTCAATTGTTTTCTTATCATTTCGTATTGCTGGTCCCGTTTGGGCATCTTCTGGAGAAAGTGTTACTGTTTTTTGAGCCGTCTCCAGAATTAAAGGCTTTAAAATATCAAAAGGAACCTGGTGCTCTTTGCAAATTTCATTTCCTATCTGATATAAATGGTTAGTGAAATTATTCACAAAAACTGCCGCAACATGTAAAGCTTTTCTTTGTTTAGAGTTAATCGCAAAAACTTTATCTGAAATTGATTTAGCCACTTTTTCTAATAATCGAAAATCAGCGCTATTTTCGCTTTCTAAACAAATGGGGATATTCTTAAAATCAACTTCCTTGTTTTTGGTAAAAGTCTGTAGTGGATAAAAAACGCCTCTGCGATTGCTATTATTTAAAGAGTCTAGAGCAACACTGCCCGAGCTGTGGACAACCAAACTATTTTTGAAAGCTAATTGATCAGAAATACTGGAAATAGCATCGTCAGAAACGGCAATAATGTATACATCGGCAGCTAAAATGGCACTAAAATCAGTTACAATTTCATCAGAATCGAGTAGATGCAATAATGCTTCTTTTTTCCTAGAAAAAACTTGTACCAATTCAATTTCACTGCCTACTGTTTGGATTTTTTGGAAAGCGACAATGAGATGTTGTGCGACATTTCCTGAGCCTATTATAATTACTTTAACCATAAGACAAAATTAGCATTTTTTTTTAAAGAGTTTGCAACTATTCGGAATATACATTTTTGATAAATAAACTAATAAATACTAGCATTGCTTTGCAGTTTAGAGCTTTAATTTCTGATTAAATTAACTATTGTACAAATATAGAAGTCAACATTTTTAAGTACTTTTGTGGCAGTTTTAAAAAACGTAATTATTTAAAAATGAACAAAAAATATTTTTCCTTTTTATTTTCTACCCGTTTAATGGCTCTCCTTTTCGTGACTTATGCAGTAGCAATGGGTGCAGGAACTTTTATCGAAAGTAAATATAATACAGATACAGCGCGAATTTTAGTCTATAACTCATGGTGGTTTGAGGCGATTCACGTATTTTTTATGATTAATTTCATTGGAAATATAAAAAGATACCAGTTATTAAAAAAAGAAAAATGGGCTACATTACTTCTTCATATGTCTTTTATTTTTATCCTTTTGGGGGCATTTGTAACCCGATATATCAGTTATGAAGGAATGATGCCTATACGGGAAGGAGCTGCTGAAAATCAGTTTTATTCAGACAAAACTTTTCTAACAGTATTTATAGATGGAGAGTATAAAGGAGAAATGAAAAGAAGGGTTTTTGAGAAAAATTTACTGCTATCTCCGGTGACTAATAATGACTTTTCTATTTCTGATAAATTTGCCGATACTCCTTTTGAAGTGGAATACGAGAATTTTATCATGGGAGCAAAAGAATATGTAAAAGCAGATGACAAAGGAGCCTTGTATATAAAACTAGTGGAAGCTGGAGATGGAGGTCGTGAGGAACATTTTATAAAAGAAGGAGAAGTTCAAAATATTCACAATGTCTTGTATGCTTTAAATAAACCAACCGAGGGTGCTATTAATATAAATACAACCGGAACTGAATATACGATCAATACACCTTTTGAAGGCAGTTTTATGCGAATGGCTGATAAATTACAAGGAAAAGTGACCAAGGATATTGTACAACCGTTAATGATGCGGTCACTTTACACCATTGGAGAAAAACGATTTGTGTTTCCTGATCCAGCACTAAGAGGGGTAATTGCGTACGAATCAAACAACGATTTTAAGGCTAAAAGTGATGAGGACGCTTTAGTACTGAAAGTAAAAGCGGATGGTCAAGAAAAAGAAGTTACTGTTGTCGGGTCAAAAGGAAAAGTGGGACAATTCGAAACAGTAAAGATAGGAGCGATAGATTATACTTTTTTCTATGGTAGTAAAGCCTATGTTTTACCTTTCAAAATCAAACTAAACGATTTTATAGCTACGAAATATCCAGGAACGGAAAAAAGCTACTCTTCGTTTGAAAGTAAAGTCACCGTGCAAGACTCTGCAGAAGTTCTCGATGCCAGAATATTTATGAATAATGTATTAGATTATCAAGGATATCGTTTTTTTCAAGCCTCTTTTGACCCAGATGAAAAGGGTACTGTATTGTCAGTAAACCATGACTTTTGGGGTACGGCAATAACATATGCAGGATATTTTATGTTGTTTTTTGCCATGATGAGCATCATGTTTACCAAGTATTCTCGTTTTGCGGATTTAAGACGAAAACTGGAAGTGGTAAAAGATAAAAAATCAAAACTGATCACCGTTTTAGTTTTGTTGCTGAGTTTAAATGGTTTTGCACAAACACACAATCATGAGCATGATGCCGGTGGAGGTCATGAAGACCATGTAGAAAACGGTAACCACACAAGAGTAGGTCCCACTGAAAAACAAATAGATTCTTTGCTCAACAAATTTAAAGTTACTGAAGCACATGCGTCCAAATTTGGACGATTAGTTATTCAAGATGCTGGAGGAAGAATGAAACCTATCAATACGTTCTCTTCTGAATTACTAAGAAAGGTTAGCCATTCTAATGATTACAAGGGCATGAATTCCGATCAGGTATTTTTATCAATGTCTCAATATGCACAATTTTGGATTGAAGTTCCTTTGATTTATATCAAAAGTGGAAATGATAGTATTCGTAAGATAATAGGTGTTGACGCGA
>JBLIKQ010000146.1:0-4991 GCA_047635475.1 Porticoccaceae bacterium | reverse complement strand
CGCGTCGCTCGCTAAGGCAAACGCTACTATTATTTTACTCAAGTTATTATTGACAATTACTCGAGAGTAAATGTAATGTACTAAAAGGTCATCATCAATGATTATCACTTTTTTGAATTTTTGTTGCATTTTGGTTTTCATATTTTTAGTTTTTAGGCATGATGAAAAAGAAAGATATGATACATAAAGAAATAACTTTATTATTTGTTAGTCTTTGATTTTAATAAATTTATGAAAATCTTCTTGTCGTCTTTTTGCCACAGGTAAAAAGATTCCATTAGGAAGTTCGCAGTAATAGCCATCCTTTTTTAAGATCTTCACAACGTGATGTAGGTTAATTGTATGGGAGTGGTGAATTCTAAAAAAAAGATTAGAATCGAGAATTGAATTGTATTCCTTTAAATTTTTACTGGACACAACTTTTTTGCCGTTCAGGAGAAAAAAAGCAGTGTATTTTCCGTCGGCTTGGCAGTACATAATATCTTTCATTGGGATGAGTTCAATATTATCTAAGGAGGAAACGGCAACAAAATCATGTCGCTGACTTGAAGAGTTTAAAATATCTATTGTATTAATTTTATAGTTTTGGTAGGAGCGTTCCATTTTAATTTGTTTTATTGCTTTATAAACTGAAAAAATAAGGTCGTTGCACTCAAATGGTTTTAAAATGAAATCAATTGCATCTTGTTTAAATGCAATTAAAGCATCTTCTTTGTGGTCAGAAATAAATATTAGTTTTGGTAAGTTCTGCTCTAATTGCGAAAACTTTTTGAAAAAAGTATCTTCTTTAAATGAAATACTTAAGAAAACGAGATCTGGTTTATGTGTTTTTATACTATTGATTCCTTTGATTATAGAAGTAGTATTACTAACTATCTTGAGAATCATAAAATTTTCCTCCTCAAACTTTTTTATTTTTTTTGTAACGTCATTTGCTTCTGCGATAATAAGGGCATTAATCGTTGTCATAAGTACATGTTATTCTTTTGAGGACTAATTTTTTGAATTTTATTAAGTTTTTTGAAGCTGAAATTAGCGAATGTTGTTCAGAACTCAGCCGTTAAATTTATTTATTTTTTACATGTACTAATGAAGTAAACAATAGCTTTTAGGGCTGGTTCATAAATAATTAAAAATGGTAAATATAATTCAATTTAGTTTTTATTTAGCAACATAGATATACTTTTATTGAATAATAATAATATGCTAAAACTTGTGTGTTTTTATTTAACGACCTTAAAAACTAAGACATGTCTAAGCTGCTTTTTTTCTTGTTGGATAAGAAACAGAGAATTCATATTTCATAAAATAATAGGATTAACATCAATTTTAGTAAAACAAAAAAATACTACTTAACTTAGCAAATTAGCATTTAAATATAATGAAAATAATAGCTGTCATTCCCGCCCGTTATGCTTCCACAAGATTTCCGGCCAAACTCATGCAGGATTTGGGAGGCAAAACTGTGATTTTAAGAACTTATGAAGCTGCATTAAGCACTCGGTTGTTTGACGATGTTTTTGTAGTAACGGATTCAGATTTGATATATGACGAGATAGTTTCGCATGGAGGCAAAGTAATCCGGAGTGTCAAAGAACATGAATCGGGTAGTGACCGCATTGCGGAAGCAATTGAAAATCTGGATGTTGACATTGTGGTCAATGTGCAAGGGGATGAACCTTTTATCAATGAGGAACCTCTAGCCAAACTGATCGAGACCTTCAGGAAAGATTCTGCCAAGCAAATCGATTTGGCTTCTTTAATGCGAGAAATCAAGGACGAAAACGAAATCAACAATCCCAATAATGTGAAAGTCGTTACGGATCAAAATGGATTTGCATTGTATTTTTCACGTTCCGTTATCCCTTATCCAAGGGAGGAAAATGTAGGAGTGCGCTATATGCAACACATTGGAATCTATGCTTTTCGCAAACAAGCCTTGTCTGATTTTTATAGTTTACCAATGAAGTCATTAGAAGCATCCGAGAAACTAGAGCAATTACGTTACTTGGAATTTGGAAGGCGAATTAAAATGATTGAAACCACCCATGTCGGAATCGGAATTGATACGCTCGAAGATCTTGAAAAGGCAAGAAGGATGCTGTAGGACAGCTTAGTTTTTAGTTTTTTTTAAAATGATTGTTTTTAGTAGCAAAAGCTTTATTAATATGCTTTTCGCTAAATATCAATGTTATAAAAGTGAAAATATTAAATTAAATGTATTAGATTTAGCGGTAATTAATTTATTTACCGATGAAAAAAATAATGTTCCATCTTTTTCTTTTGTTACCCTTTATGGGTCAAGCGCAAATGAAAGCAGATGATGTAAAAACGTTTAGCTTAACAAACGGAATGAAGTTTCTAGTAGTGGAAGACTTTTCTATCCCAAATGCAAATATGTATTTGTTCTATAAGGTGGGAAGCCGAAATGAATATCAAGGTATTACAGGTCTCTCTCATTTTTTTGAACATATGATGTTTAATGGAGCAAAAAAGTATGGTCCAAAACTCTTTGACCGGACTATGGAATTTAATGGAGGTGCTAATAATGCCTATACTACTGAAAACGTAACAGTATACACTAACTGGTTTCCAGCCTCAGCTTCAGAAGTTATATTTGATCTTGAGGGTGACAGGATTTCCAGCTTGAGCATTGATTCTACAATGGTAGAAAGCGAGCGAGGCGTTGTTTTAAGCGAACGTCGTACAGGTCTTGAAAATTCTCCTTGGCGACTTTTATCACAATCCCTTCAGGCAACTGCATTTCAGGAGCATCCGTATCATTGGCCTGTCATAGGTTATGAAGATGACATGAAAAACTGGACACAGCAAGATTTAGAACGCTATTTTAAAACATATTATGCACCAAACAACTGTGTGGTGGTTGTATCTGGAGCCATAAAGATGGAAAAAGTCAAGGAATTTGCTAAAAAATATCTTGAACCAATTCCAGCCCAAAATGCGCCCCCTAAAGTTCACATTGTTGAACCAAAGCAAACCGGTGAGCGAAGAATTACGGTAAAAAAAGAAGTGGCAACTCCTTACCTTATGATTGGCTACCACACTCCTGAATCAAAAAATGAGGACTACTATGCGTTGAATATTCTTAGCTCTGTGCTTTCAAGTGGGAATTCCTCGAGACTATATTCTTCATTAGTTGACCAAAAGCAATTAGCTACACAGGTATTTACTGATTTTGGCGACAGTTTTGATCCGAATCTTTTCAATTTGTATGCCGTTGCCAATAAGAATGTGAAAGCAACCGATTTAGAGGAAGCGATTTATGTAGAGATTGAAAAGATAAAAACGGAAGGAATTAGTGAAACGGAACTTCAGAAAATAAAAAACCAAAAATTAATGGAATTTTACAACCAAGTGGAAACCATCAACGGAAAATCTAATAACATCGGTACTTACGAAGTGTTTTTTGGAGATTACAGAAAAATGTTTGATGCTCCAGCTAATTACAATAAAATTACGACTGCAGCGGTGCAGAAAGTTGCCAACAAGTATTTTATAAAAAGCAACAGAACGGTAGGTATTTTAAAAACAAATGTAGAAGAATAGAATTATGGAAGGAATCAAGCACAAACTACTGATAATCAGCCTACTTATGATTACTAGTATTACCGTTTCGGCTCAGAGCTTTAAATTACCAGATTATAGTAGCTTTAAATTAGAAAACGGTCTGACTGTATACCTAATGGAGCAACATGACGTACCTGTTATTAGTGTATCGGCTATATTACCTGCAGGTGCAATTTATGATTATGATAGCGCAGGTTTGGCATCACTTACGGCTAACGCACTTAAACACGGAACTAAAAATTTCACAAAGGAAAAGATTGACGAAGAATTAGATTTTATAGGTGCCAGTGTGGACACCTATGCATCAAAAGAGTTCTCAGGTATTTCATCTAAGTTCGCTGCTAAAGATAGAGATAAAGTATTGGCAATCATAAAAGAACTATTGCTTAGTCCTGTTTTTGACACTGCCGAGTTTGAAAAAGAAAAAAGTCGCCTTTTAGTTCAGTTAGAACAGCAAAAAGAGAGTCCAAGATCAGTTATAGGACCCTATTTTGATACACTTTTATACGGGAATCATGCATATGGAAATGTGATTAATGGAAACAAGGCTACGGTAAGTAAACTGACAGTAAACGATTTAAAAGGCTTTTATACTGCAAATTATAAACCAAATGCTGCTGCAATCAGTGTTGTTGGTGATTTCGTTAGTAAAGATATGAAAATGGCGTTAACCAAATTGTTCTCCGGTTGGGAGAAGTCAGTCGGAGAAAAAGAAAACCCTGCATCAAAATCAATCAATATTCCCAAAGAGAACCAAGTGCTTTTAGTAAACAAAGGGGATGCGAAGGAAACTACATTTTATATTGGATCAGCTGGAATTAGTCGAAATAATCCTGATTATATAGCTATTGAAGTTGTCAATACGCTATTTGGAGGTCGTTTTACCTCAATGCTCAATGATGAACTTAGGGTAAATTCCGGACTAACGTATGGAGCTAGTAGCAGGTTTAATGCTTTAAATAATGGTGGCTCATTTGTCATCAGCACGTTTACCGCAGTCAAAACAACTGAAGCCGCTATTGACAAAGCCTTGGAAGTTCTCGATAAATTGCACCGCAATGGCCTTGACGAAAAGTCATTAAGTTCGGCAAAAAGTTATGTAAAAGGACAGTTTCCTCCACGTTATGAAACAACGGGACAATTATCCAGCTTATTGTCGCAAATGTTTTGGTATAATTTTGACAAATCATTTATCGATAATTTTGATAAAAATGTGGATGGCCTTGATTTGGCTAAAGCCAATCAAATTATAGGTAAATATTTCCCTAAAGATAAATTGCAATTTGTGCTAGTAGGAAAGTCTGAGGATATAAAGAAAATAGCTGAAAAATACGGCAAAGTATCAGAAGTTGAAATTGATGATGATATCAAAAACAGAAATTAAAATGAATAAGTTAAGAAAG
>JBLIKQ010000145.1:0-5042 GCA_047635475.1 Porticoccaceae bacterium | reverse complement strand
GCACTATTATAACGGGATTAGATCCTTATGTTGAAAATTATATTGAACTTAATACTACCGAAATTAAATCCATTGCTTGGCGTATAAAAAACAAAACTTTAAATTGCACGCTAAATCCAAATCAGATAAAAATAATTGAAATTCCAGTTGAAGTTGTAGGAGAAGTTTCTGGAATGCTCTACATACAAGAAAAAGAGCTCCTTAAAGGCACTGGGGGTATAAAAGTGAATATATATGATCTACATGGTAAATTAGTCACTAGCATTCTTTCAGAACCAGATGGTTATTTTAGTTATTTAGGTCTACAATCAGACCAATATATTGCAAAAATTGATTCTCTACAATTAGAAAGTTTACAGCTGAAGGCCGTGCCCTCTTACCAGACTTTTGAAGTCAAAAACGGAATCGACGGCGCATACGTTGATACGTTAGAATTTATACTTGAAAAAACTAAATAGACTACAATCTAAAAACATCTCGCAGAATTCACACTCAAGAAACCGGCCGCTAATATATCATTAATAAACTTAAACCGTCTGATTTATCTTTTAGACCAAAAGTACAAATCAAAAGAAAATAATCTTTTGGCGTAGCAATGGCCATTTGAAAGGCTTGACTTTGTTTTTCAAAATCGACAAGCGGTTACAAACCCTCATTTATTAGAATTATTCCACGAAATTTTCGTCCTTAAAGCCTATCAAATATAATTTATTTTTAGCTCTAGTCATTGCGGTATAAAGCCAACGTATGTAATCCCTGTCTATGCCGTTAGGCAAATACGGCTGTTCTATAAAAACAGTATTCCACTGTCCACCTTGGGATTTGTGACAAGTAATGGCATAAGAGAATTTCACTTGAAGCCCATTAAAATATTCATTGGCTTTTACTTTCTGGAATTGTTTGTATTTGGTTTCTCCCTCATAATCTTTCAATACTTCCTGATACAAACGGTTAGACTCTTCGTAGGTCAAAGATGGAGATTCGCTTTTTATAGTATCCAGTAATAAGATGGTTTCAATCGGAATCTGTTTTGGATAATCGACCATTCGCATTTTAACTTTGGCAAACTTAAAACCATACAATTCCTTGATAGTAAAGATTTCTAGAACTTCTATAATATCACCATTAGCAATAAATCCAGCTTCATCAGAATCTTTTAGCCAGAAATAATTATTCTTTACTACCATCAAGAAATCACCTGTTGATAGTTCGCTTTCCTTATCGAGAATTTTAGTTCTTATTTGCTCATTATATTGATTCGCTCTTTTATTGGAACGAACTATAAAAGCTGTGTCTTCGATACTATAATTACTGTAGGCCGAATTTATCGCATCTTGGATATCGTATCCGTCAATCAAGCGAATAATGTCTTTGAACTTCTTGACGTCAAACTGGAAGTCGGTAATGAAGGGATCCTTCAGCAATTCTCTCAGTTCGGTAGCATTATGCAAAATCCCAGAATCTTCTTCCTGACGCATGACTTCGTCGAGTTCTATATGTTCTATTTCTTTATTGTAATTCAAGCCTAATGTTTGGATTTCCAATGCTGGGCTGATGTCTAAATTAACTGGAGGCAACTGTGCGGTATCGCCCAACAGAATCATTTTGCAATTGGTTCCTGAATAGACGTATGAAATCAAATCATCTAGCAAAGAACTGCTTTCATACATTTTAGAATCCGAATTGCTGTCCGATATCATCGAAGCTTCGTCGACTATAAAAATAGTGTTTTTATGTTTGTTTTGTTGTAAGTTAAATGAAACACCACCGCCCGAAGATTTCTTGGGGAAATAGATTTTTTTATGAATCGTAAAAGCGGGTTTCTCGGAATAATTAGCAATTACTTTAGCTGCACGACCTGTTGGAGCCAACAAAACATATTTTCTATTTACGCTTATAAGGTTATTTACGATGGTCGAAATCACTGTTGTTTTTCCGGTTCCGGCGTATCCTTTAAGTACAAAAATCGCTTCGTTATCTGGTTCAGTCAAAAATATAGCTATTTTTTGAAAAAAAATATCCTGTTTATAGGTGGGAGTAAAAGGAAAACTATTTCGTAAAAGGCTATAAAACAGTGAGGAATTCATTAGGAAAATATTACTATAAATTGAACCTCAAATATAGGAATCAAAATTGAGGGAACCACATTAAATGCCATTAGAATAAAAAAATAGTGTAAGTTTGTGATCGCACTAAGTCCCTTCTGAATTGTATGCAAAGAATGGATTACAAATCAGTTTATGTCTACACAAAATACAAATATTACAGAAAAGAAATATAAAAAACTATCCATTCAGGTTTCCTTGACAGGGCTTTCATTTTGTTGTTTTGACACCCTAAATAATACAATTATCTCCTTCAATGAAGTGCAATTTGATAGCTTTCATGAAGGAATAAAAATAGAGGATTTGTTTTCGAATGCTTTCAGGGATTATCCTGAATTAAATGAGGAATATGACGATGTACTTGTTTTA
Source organism: Porticoccaceae bacterium (assembly GCA_047635475.1). Taxonomy (GTDB): domain Bacteria; phylum Bacteroidota; class Bacteroidia; order Flavobacteriales; family Flavobacteriaceae; genus Flavobacterium. The sequence goes on along the minus strand of JBLIKQ010000145.1, from coordinate 2,568 downwards.
CACAATAACAATCTGTCTACATTTGTCCCTTCTGCTCTTTTCGACGAGAATTTCATAGGAAGTTATTTGCAATACAATACAAAGGTTTTTGAAACTGATTTTTTTGCATTTGATGAAATTAGTAATTATGAAATTAATTCAGTTTATATTCCTTATGTCAACATGAACAATTTTTTTATAGACCAGTTTGGTACTTTCGATTATAAACATGTCAATAGTATTCTGGTATCTATTCTTTTGGATGCTTCCAAAAATATTGATGACAAACAAATGACTGTTCACTTTAGTCAGGACCATTTTGAAATCATAGTAATAGAAAATCAAAAAATGTTGTTATATAACTCTTTTGATTATGAGACAGCAGAAGACTTTATATATTACGTCTTGTTTACTGCAGAACAATTGAACTTGAATCCGGAGAAATTTTCTCTGGAATTAATAGGAGATATTGATTCGGAAAGTGACTTTTTCAAGATAGCATACAAATACATCCGTAAGGTTTCACTAATCGACGTGGAAGCTTTGCGATGGAACAATTATTTTTCTGAGGCCGAAAACAGAAAACATTTTATACTTTTCAACTCATGAGAATAATTTCAGGAAAATACAAAGGAAGACGCATTTCTCCACCCAAAGGACTACCCGTTCGCCCCACTACAGATATGTCTAAAGAGGCGTTATTCAATGTATTGAATAATCATTTTAATTTTGAAGGACTTAAGGTTTTGGACTTGTTTTCCGGTACAGGAAACATAAGCTACGAATTTGCCTCAAGAGGCAGTTCGCCAATTACTTCAGTAGACGGCGATTTTGGTTGTGTAAAGTTCATCAAGCAAATCGCCACGGAATATGATTTTAATATTGCAGCAACTAAAAGCGATGTTTTTAAATTTTTAGAAAGAAACAATGCCACTTTTGATATTATTTTTGCAGACCCTCCTTATGCTTTAGACCAAGCCACATTTGAGAAAATTGTTTTACTCGTTTTCGAAAAAAACACACTCAATGAGGATGGAATGATGGTTATTGAACATTCTAAATATACCAAACTCGATCACATGATGCACTTTTCTTTCAAGAAGAGTTATGGTGGCTCGATTTTTAGTTTTTTCGAGTTACCCAAAGGCGAAGAAGAATTTGATGATAACTTAATGCAAAACGATAGCGAAGAGGATTAATTGCATTTACGTACCATATGCTTAGTACTAAAAAAGGCATTCTCATATAAAAACGGAGGTTTTCTAATGCAACTGAAATACAGTATTATAATTAATTTAAACTTAAAGACTAAACAGTTTCGTTAATATTGGTCAATTTGTCCAGTACCAGTTGATACATTGGCGTTTCCATTTCATACTTCAACCCTTCATTTACGACAAACGCAGTCAGAGATCCGAGTTCAAACTTTCGTCCTGCTATTACATCACGGTGCATAGAGGAGGTAGCCAGATTAGGCATTTTCTCGAGTTTTAGAATGGTTTGCATAATGATATCATTGGGCAGTTCCAATCCTTTTATTGCTGCAATCATGGTAATTTCGTTAAGTAAAGCAAAATAAAATTTTCGACTAGATTCGCTTTCCAAAATCTCACCAATATTCTGATCCAAATAGGAAGTGGCTGATGCCAATGCTGAAATAAATATGAATTTTTCCCAAACTGTTTCTTCAATAGCCTCGACAAGTTTACTATCTACGCTCGCTTTTTGAAATATGGATTGCAGTGCATTCAATTTATAAATGGAGGCTGTTCTGGATCCAAAAAATAATTTTTCATAAGGGCCCACTTTCTTTATTACTCCTGGAGAATCAATCATAGAAACGATATAGACACAACCTTGTAATACTTCATTGTCAGGAAATAAATCACTGATTCGGTCCGCTGCGTCCACGCCATTGTACAAGGGAACAAAAATGGTGTTTTTATTTATGCATTTATTTATAGAAAGAAGACTGTCTTCAATATCATACGTTTTTGTGGCGCATATAAGGTAATCCAATTTTCCAATAACATTAGGGTCATTTGAAACAATACTTGGAAATGCAATAGTTTCAGTTTCATCAGTAACGATTTTCAAGCCAGATTCTGATATTACTTTTTGAGTTTCTCCACGAGCGATAAAGACTATTTCAATATGGTCCGACTGGGCATAGGCTTTTGCTAAAAGTCCACCAAAATAACCACCCACGCCACCTAAACCTAAAATCCCTATCCTTGTTTTCATAACTTAGCATTTAAAGTAAAAAGTAAAACATCAAGAAGCTCACAAAATTAAACTAGAGAACTTAATGGAACTTAATTTCTTTATGGTTATCTTCTAAATTTTACAATACTTATTTTATTAAAATAAAAAAAACAGACCTATAAGCCGGATTCTGTCTCCGAAAAAATCGGAGCCTTATCATTTATCTAGGCTTACAATTACTCGTAAGCTCAAACTACCTACCCTTCAACAACGGACGAGACGCCCTTAAATGCTGATATACTTGATATTTCACCGCATAGAGTTTACCTGGTTTCACTACAGCATTACCTGTACATACTTTCTGTTGCACTTGTCCTAATTTAA
>JBLIKQ010000144.1:0-5049 GCA_047635475.1 Porticoccaceae bacterium | reverse complement strand
AAAAGCCTTGTTTTGGTCGTATTCGATAACGGAGTTTTTTGTAATTTCAGGATTCAATTCGTAGCCTTCGGGATGTGTTATGACAAAGTCTGCATTTTGTAACTGCATCATTTCAACAAAAGAATTGGCTACCGCTTGTGGCAAAGCTTTAGGGTGTGGCGCCCAGGACAAAACCACCTTTGGTCTATATTGTGGTTTGTGTTCTTCCATGGTTATCGCATCAGCAAGTGCTTGCAATGGATGTCCTGTACAGCCTTCCATATTGACAATTGGCACGGTTGCAAACTTTAGAAAACCTGCTAAAACAGTTTCGGAATTGTCTTTTTCCTTATCGACCAATCCGGCGAAAGCCCTTACGGCTATAATATCACAATATTGCGAAACCACTTCAGCGGCTTCTTTGATATGTTCGGAAGCGCCCTGATTCATAATGGCACCGTTTTCAAATTCTAAAGTCCATCCTTCATTAGTAAAATTCATCACCATGACATTCATGCCAAGGTTCAATGCTGCTTTCTGGCTGCTCAAACGAGTTCTCAGACTGGGATTAAAAAACAGCATCCCTAAGGTTTTATTTTTTCCTAGCTTTTTATTTTTTAGAGGCTTCTTTTTTATTTTTAAAGCTTGTTTCACCCAAGTGTCGAGTGAATCTATATTTTGTATGGATATGTAGTTCATAGATTTATAGTTTAATCGTTTATTTGTTTAGTCGAAGAAAGTAGTAAACACATAAACATTTTATATAATTTTTGTAAAGGGAATGCTATTCTCTATGGCATTTAAAATAAAATTATCTTTCAATCCATTGACAACCCAAGTTTCTATATTGGCTGCTTTCGCAATGGCTGCTGCCTCAATTTTTGACTGCATTCCGCCAGTTCCTAGAGATGATTTTGAATCACCGACTTCATGTTGCATTAATTGCAAATCAGTTACTAATGAAATGGTTTCTGGAATCTCATTGTAAATGGATGATTTCGTGTAAATCCCGTTGGTATTCGTCGCAATTATCAAAATATCCACTTTTAATAAAACAGCCGTCAACGCCGCTAACTTATCGTTGTCTCCAAACTGGATTTCGTCCGTTGCCACCGTGTCATTTTCATTAATTATCGGTATGTAATTGTTTTCGATTAATACGTTGATGGTGTTCACGATGTTAATCTTGGATTGCTCTTTTTCAAAGTCGGAATATGATAATAAGCATTGTGAAGTTAATAATCCTAAATCGCTAAAATTTTCGTGAAATATCCGCATCAAATGAGGTTGGCCAATAGAGGCTAACGCCTGTTTGACCATTATTTCTTTATCCTTACTTTCCAATTTCACGAATTGTTTTGCCGCAGCGATGGCGCCAGAACTTACAATTACAAACTCGTATTCATCGTTTAAAGCAGCAATTTGCATCCCAATATCCTCAATCTTTCCTCTGGAAATATGATTAGTTTCCTTAGTTAGTGTATTGGTTCCAATTTTTAGTAGTACTCTTTTTTTTGCCATAATTTTTAACCGCAAAGTGCGCAAAGTTAATTTTTAAAAGAAACGTTGATAAGCGTCAAGTTCGCCAAGTATTGTGTTAATATTCTAAATTCTTATGTTTTCAATCTTTCGACTTTAAGACTTTCGACTTTCGGACTTATTTATCTAATCTGCCCATCACCATAAATATACCATTTATTTGTAACGAGATGTTGCAAACCAATTGGCCCTCTTTGGTGCAATTTATCGGTGCTGATTGCCAATTCACCCCCTAGTCCAAACTGACCCCCATCAGTAAACCGTGTGGATGAATTGTGATAAACTGCCGCGGTGTCTACGTTTTCCATGAATTGCTGGGCTGCAGCCTCATTTTTTGTAATTATGGAGGCAGAATGACCACCACAATACTTGTTTATTTTCTCGATTGCTTCTTGATCTGAATTGGTTGCTCCAATAACAATTTTATAATCTAGGAATTCATCGTACCAAATCAAATCGTTTTCGATACAAGGAATTTGCGTTGTGCTTGAAACCGCAGCGTCACCCACAACAGTAACGTGACGGAGTTGCAATTCGGTTACTAATTGCTTTGCGAAGATCTCCCAATTTGGAATATTAGTATCAATCAATACTTTATCTAAAGCATTACAAACTGATATGTTTGAGGTTTTTCCGTTAATTATGATAGCCATAGCTTGATCTAAATTAGCTTCCTTGTTTACGTACACAAAATTATTTCCTCTACCGCTTACTATTACTGGGCAAGTAGCATGCTTCTTTACGAAATTGATTAAATTTTCGCCGCCACGGGGAACAATTAAGTCTACTTTTTGCGTTGGTTTTTCTAAAAATGTCTGAGTTTCGGTTCTATCATAATTTAGGTATTCTACCCACGAATTGTCAACGTCTGTATCTGTTAAGGCTTGATGCCAAAGACTCACTATCTTTTGATTTGATAGCAGTGATTCTTTGCCGCCTTTCAATAAAATTTTATTACCCGATTTGAAAGCGATTCCTCCAGCCTCAACGGTTACATCAGGACGGGATTCATAAATGATTAGGATAGTTCCAAAAGCGGCGGTCTTATTGTTTATTTTGAGTCCATTATTATGCGTGAAAGTAAAACGGATTTGACCAACGGGATCTTTCTGACTTGCCAATTGCTGTAGCGACAAAATCATTCCGTTAATCTTGTCGTCATCTACCAGTAAACGTTTTTCCATAGCCAAATCACCACCAGAATAATTGTTTAAATCCTTTTGATTGATTGTTTTAAGACTAGCTCTTTCTTGTTCAAGAAGGACAGCCATTCTATTTAAAACAGTATTTCTTTTTTCTATGGATAATAAAGTGTTCATCATTTTTATCTTGTTTTTTATTGAAAAAGATCTAAACAGATAAGTTATAGAGCTTAGATAACTTATCTGTTTGAAAACTATTTCAATTCTGCCAGTGATTCTTGCAGCGCAACGATAAAAGTATCAATTGCATCAGTTGTAATTGTCAACGGTGGTAAAATCCTTATTAAATTTTTATTGCTGGATCCACCGGTAAAAATGTGCTTTTCAACAATCATTTTTTTTCTTAAGGCACTCACATCAAAATCAAATTCTACACCAAGCATCAACCCTCGTCCTTTTACCTTTACGATTTCAGGAATGATTTTGATAGCTTCCATAAAATATGCTTCTACTGTTTTAACATTATCCATTAATCTTTGGCTTTCAATTATGTCTAAAACAGCAATACTTGCAGCACAAGCTAGATGGCTTCCACCAAAAGTAGTTCCTAATAAACCATAACTCGCTTCAAAAGAAGGAGCAATTAAAATACCACCAATTGGAAAACCGTTACCCATACCTTTTGCCATACAAATAATATCTGGTTTGATGTCATGATATTGATGTGCAAAAAACTTCCCACTTCTTCCAAAACCAGATTGAACTTCATCAAGAATTAAAACTACGTCATTAGCTTTGCAGACCTTTGCTAAAGCTTGAAAAAACTCGGTAGTTCCCTGGTCTAAACCGCCTACACCTTGAATAGGTTCAATAATCACACAAGCAACATCTCCTTTTTTTAATTCGGTTTCCACCAAATCAATTTCGTTCAATGGTAAGAATGTAACTATTTGCTGCGCATTAATAGGTGCTATAATCTTTTTATTATCGGTCGTTGCTACCGCGGCAGAAGTACGACCATGAAAAGCATTATGAAATGAGACTACTCTGGATTTATTAGTGTGGAATGAAGCCATTTTCAGCGCATTTTCATTCGCTTCAGCCCCAGAACTGCACATAAATAAGCTGTAGTCCGCGTAACCTGAAAGTTTCCCTAGTTTTTCAGCCAGTTCTACTTGTAGTGGGTTCTGAATTGCATTCGAGTAAAAACTAATATTGTCTAACTGCTCCTTAATTTTGGCAACGTAATCCGGTTGCGTATGACCAATAGAAATCACTCCGTGTCCAGAGTATAGGTCTAAATATTCAATTCCTTTATCGTCTGTAATGATACAATCTAATGCTTTTACAGGTGTAATAGGGTATAATGGGTAAACGTCAAATAAGTTCATTTTTTTATTATTTAAAGATATAAAATTGAAATATTTAAAGATTCATTGTTGTACTTAAATGAATTCTAAATTTTCAGATTTGCTTAGTTTTTTAAATTTTTTAATCCTTCAATCTTTTAATTGTTTTAGAATCCGCTCGGTTTCAAGTGTAATCCTGTTGTTTCATCCAGTCCAAACATTAAATTCATGTTTTGGACAGCTTGTCCTGAAGCACCTTTTACTAGATTATCGATTATTGAAGTAATCAATAGCCGATTGCCTTTTTTCATTAAACTAATGATACATTTATTTGTTTGCACCACTTGTTTCATATTAATATTGGTTGTTGTAACCGTAACAAAAGGCTGGTTTTTATAAAAATCTTGGTATTTAGCAAGCACAGCATCCAAACTTTCCTCTACAGCTGTATAAAGAGTAGCAAAGATTCCCCTAGCAAAATCACCTCTATTGGGTACAAAAATCAATTCGTTTGCATAATCGGATTGCAATTGATTGATGCTTTGATTTATTTCCCCTAAATGTTGGTGTTCAAAGGCTTTGTAATGTGACATGTTATTTGATCTCCAACTAAAATGTGTAGTTTCAGAAAGGGAAACTCCGGCACCCGTACTTCCCGTAGTCGCATTGATATGCACATCGTTTTTCAATAATCCATTAGCTGCAAGCGGTAATAATGCTAGTTGAATAGCCGTTGCAAAACATCCTGGATTGGCGATGTATTGTGCCTTTTCTATATTTTTTTTATTCAGTTCAGGCAGACCGTAAACAAAAGATTTTTCGCTGAATTCTTTGTTTTCTGTTAATCGGAAGTCATTTCCTAAATCGATAATTTTGGTATGACTTGCAAATTGATTTTGTTCTAGAAATGAAATAGACTTACCGTGTCCCAAACACAAAAAAACGACGTTTACATTTGGATTTACCCTATCTGTAAAGTTCATTTCTATATCACCCAGTAAATCGTGGTGCGCGACAGAAAGTGGTTTTCCAGCATTGGT
>JBLIKQ010000143.1:0-5103 GCA_047635475.1 Porticoccaceae bacterium | reverse complement strand
ATTCAGTTTGATGAACCTGCATTTAATGTTTTCTTTGAGGAAGTAAATGATTGGGGAATGGCAACTTTGGAAAGAGCTATGGAAGGTTTGCATTGCCAAACTGCCGTGCATATTTGCTACGGCTATGGTATAAAAGCGAATACTGATTGGAAAAAAACATTAGGTTCAGAGTGGCGTCAATACGAAGAAATTTTTCCAAAAATCCAAAAGTCTAACGTTGACATTGTTTCATTAGAATGTCATGGCTCCTGTGTACCGTTTGATTTAATTGAGCTTGTTCGTGGTAAAAAAGTAATGGTTGGCGCCATTGATGTGGCAACCAAAGCGATTGAAACACCCACTGAGGTAGCCGCTACACTGCGTAAGGTACTTGATTTTGTTGATGTTGAAAATCTTTACCCATCTACAAACTGTGGTATGGCTCCATTATCTCGAAATATAGCAAGAGGCAAATTAAATGCGTTAAGTGCTGGTGCAGAAATAATTAGAAAAGAACTGGGGTTATAGTAAAAATGTTTTCAATCGAAAATTGTTTCGATACTATACGGTTAAATGCAAGTGTTCTGCATAAAGTTGGAACTCTTGTATTTATATTTGTGTTGGGCATAATAAAAAAAACTATCAAAATTTAATTTGTTTATGGATATATATATTCTATACTATCTAATTGCTGGCGGATTTGCTGGAATACTTGCAGGATTATTCGGAATTGGTGGCGGTTTAATAATTGTACCCATATTAATTTACATTTTTACAGCACAAGGCATACCAGAAGCTGCACTTACGCATATTTGTGTTGGCACCTCTCTTGCCACTATAATTGTTACTTCTATTAGTTCCCTCAGTGCACATAATAGTAAAGGTGGAGTAAATTGGACTGTTTGGAAACGTATGACGCCAGGACTGATAATCGGCTCATTGATTGGTGCTGGGGTTGCTTCGTTAATTCACGGCAATTCGCTTAAGGCCATAATTGGCGTAGGTGCGTTTTTGGTGGGAATAAGTATGTTGTTTATGAAAAACAAAGACCTAGAAACAGACGACTTAAGCAAATTACCATCGTCTGTTGGACAATTTGGTCTGGGTAGTTTTATCGGTATAGTTTCTGCAATATTTGGTATTGGCGGAGGCACATTAACCGTTCCTTTTTTGAGTTACTTTGGTTTAAAAATCAAGAATGCTGTAGGTACATCGGCCGCATGTGGCTTACCTATCTCTCTTGCTGGTGCTATTGGATTTCTTGTCTTTGGACAATTTGTAGATGCCAGTATAAAAGAAGGATTACCGGATGGCGTATTTGGTTTTGTGCACATATATGCGTTTATCTGTGTGAGTTTAACAAGCTTTTTTACCGCACGTATCGGAGCACATTTTGCGCACAAATTACCTTCAACAACATTGAAAAAATCATTTGCAGTATTGTTGTTAGTTGTAGGTGTTAACTTAGTGTTTAGATCTGATGTCTTTAACAATTAACTGTCATACTAATTACTAAAAGTATTTATAAAAATTTCAGCTATTTGCCCTTTTATAGTTGATAGTTTTTGATACGCCAAAGATTTGCATTTCCCATAATTGAAAGACTATGGTTTGAATTCGATGGATAAAATGACGAAAACTAAGTACAACAGGCCATACGCAAAACGTATTGCGTTACTTGTGCGGACGAAAATATCTGATTGTACTACCTTACAAAGAATTAAAAAAAAAATTAAAAATATGTCGCAAAAAGCTAGGCGAAAACAGGAAATTTTACAATTATAGCTTGCCGACAGAAATGGAAATCTGAAATAAAAACTTACCTACAAAAATTTGAAAGTGGAAAATTGAGCCGTCAAAAAATCATCAAACCTCAAAATTTACTTTATTTACAATTAAATTGAGCATTATTCAGAGAGACAGAAAATGGTAAAGCGAAAACTCCAAATGCGAAAAAAATACAGAGATAAAGCTGAAAATCTTTTTTAAAAGAATTTTTGCCTTTTAGAGCAACCGAACGAACTACAGCTAGTAAGCAATAGTTGGGAATCGGGCTTAACGTGAAGATTGTTTTGTGTTTGGAAAATTAGTGATAATCCGAAAATAATTGCTTTATTTAGCCAGACTATCGCCTACTAGCGGGACGGCAGGCTTTGAAAAAATTCCCTTTTTTCTCGTAATTTTACAAATGATATGTACTAATAAATTCCAATATATTGGTGCTATAGCAAGCTGTTTTTTAGGTAGAAAATTGTAGCTCCTGTTTAATACTATCTCTATAAAGCCGAAAATGATTAGTTATGCAGACAAAACAAGCTTTTACTTTGTAGGGGGAGTTCCATTTTTTGTCTTTGGTTATTAAATCAGACACGCCGAGTATATTGATAGAGCGTTTGATGTTGTATACAAATATAATTAAACTGTGTTCCCCGTTTACTTTTTCGAGTGCCATTAAATTAGTGTGATCATAACTAGTTTACCTCCTTAATAGTTCGGAATGATAATTTAAATTTCCAATAATACTTTTGGGATATGAAATACAAGAAATGGGGTATAGAAGAAAAGCTAGGAAGAAATGTAGATTTTTTTTACGGAATTTTTTCAACTAAATTTTCGAGAAATTCTAAGATTTGATTTGAAAATAAATCATTATCGTTCATAGTAGCACCAATAATCTTAAATTCATTTTTAAGGTTATTTATTATTTCATATCGAACCGATAACTATCATAAATTCAATTAATTGATTCGATTTTAAATCTATATCGCCCACAGTAGTATCTATGACCTTAAATTCATTTTTAGGTCATTTTTTATTTCATATCGCAACGATAAGCGTCAAAAAATCAAGCGTTTGATTTGATTTTAAATCTATGTTGCCTACAAAACTTCTCAAGAAATCGGGGAGTTTTTTTGATTTAAATTCTTAAAGTCCACTAATTTAACGTCAAAGCACCTAAGATTTCTTCTGACATAAATGGCCCTCCTGGGTATTTAGCCGTATAGTCAAGATTGAGCCACACTTGTCCGCGTTCGTCTATATGGTAATGAAGCTGTTTTTTGTAGCTTTCGTTTACAAACAAAACATTTTTGATCAAATAATTTACGGTTTCTAGATCATTTAGAGACCCAATTAATATTTCTGGATAAACATGGCCTTTAGTGTGAATAAGTCTTGGAGTACCACCAATAGCCCTTACGCTGGCAGCCATTAAAATAGAATGGTCATCGCAATCCCCAGAAAAATAAACTAATGATTCACTAGCCACAGCTATATAGTCAGAATCTTTTGGGTCACTTACGTAATTCCACCGACTGTTTATTTCTTTAAAAACGGCAAAGCATTGTATAATTGTTCTGTAATCAGAATAGCCTTTTATATTTTTGAAATTCTTTGAAGTGGCCATAATAGCAAAGTTTCTAACTTTAGGATTTTGATACTCAATCGCGTTAAGAATTTTTGATTTGTTTGGAAAAGGAAGCAGTTTTGCTATAATTATATCCTGAGGGAAAGGGTTGTCAGACATCGTGTAAATCATAGAGGCATAGTCTTCATAAACGCTATTGAACCCATAATTCCCGGAAGCTGTACCATAAAATAAAAGCAATACATACAAGATCATACAAACAATTATTACCGTTCGTAACAGTCTTAATATTAACTGTATAATTACTATTATTAGTAAAAAAATGAGGATTCTGTCTATGTTATAAAACCAGTTAAGTTCTATTAAATTCTGGTGCGCAATTATAAAAACAGGAACAGCAATTAAAATATTCAAGACAAAAATAATGACATCATCCCAGGGTTTTTTAACCTGAAGTTTTTGTATAATATTTTGAAAAGATTTTTTTTTACTGTTTATCATAGAAAACAAAAGAATATAGAAACTAGATTGCCTTTACAATTTCATCAAAAGTAACTTTTTTATCGATGATCTTAAGTTGAAACAGCTGATTTTGAACTTTGTTTAACATATGCTTATCTAATGGTTTTTGCGACCATTCTGTCAGCGACAACCATTCCTGAATATCCCCAATTTTTTGATTAAATTTTGTTGCTAATATTTTATCAATATCGGGAATGTCCTTAAAGCTTTCGGTTTTTTTATTAATCACTTCGAGCATCGTCTTAATGATTTCAGGATGTTTTTTTAAAATTGTATCCCGAACTGCGATTACAAAACAGGGCCAGGGAGTAGGGCAATCAGCAATTCTTCGGAAGATACCTTTATCCACTAAAGGCTTGGTCATGAAACGTTCCCACATAAAATAATCAGCAGTTCCCTTTGTGAGGGCTTCCACTGCTCCGTCAATTGTATTAATAATTTCAAATTGAAGATTATCCGTCCTCCAAGTTTGATTATCGGCGTTTACATAAGCCATTAGCTGAGATCCTGAACCCAAACGAGAAATGGCAACTTTCGTATTTTCTAAATCGGCTAGGGATTTATACTTTGAATTAGCGGCCACATGGATTCCCCATATCAAAGGGGATTCGACATAAACCTGAACGATTTTGCTAGAGTTTCCCGCAACTATATCCTTAACAATTCCCTCTGTTAGGATTACTGCAATATCCGTTTCTCCATTGCGCAGCATCTGGCACATTTTTCCTGTTCCTTCTGGGACATCCGTCCATTGTAAATCTATGTTTTGCTTTTCAAATTCCTTATTTTTTATGGCTAAATGCCAAGGCAAATTAAAATGTTCTGTGACGCCTGTTATTTTTATTGTCTTCATTTTAAGTAGTCTGTTTTCGTGAATTCTAACCAAATACTTGGTATTCCATCGTCATCAAATTCCGAAACTGCTTGAAGCCCTATTTTTTCTAAGATTTTTATAGATACCTTATTTTCGATATCTGCGTAGGCAGATATTTTTTGGATATTCAATTGATTAAAACCATGGTCTAGCCAAGCCTTAGCTGCTTCGTAACCATATCCTTTGCCCCAGTGTCTCTCAATCAATCGATATCCTATGTCGTAAAAATTGAGACGATCGTTTATTGCATTCGTATTAAATTTCAGCCCTGCCCAGCCGATGAATTCATTAGTTTCCTTTAAAATAACGGCAAATCGACCAATTCCATTTTGAATATATTGGATCTGGATGTCCTTTAGGT
>JBLIKQ010000142.1:0-5192 GCA_047635475.1 Porticoccaceae bacterium | reverse complement strand
CCAGAATAGAAATCTACATTTGGATATAAATCTCTTGATTTGAAATACGAATCTTCTAAGGCCGCGACCTCTAATTTTTTGGCTATGGCCAAAATAGGGTCATCTACTCCTAAAGTTGCTAAAACCTCATCTGCCGCTTTCTTTATGATTTGCGCTCTTGGATCAAAACTTTTATACACTCGATGCCCAAATCCCATTAAACGGAATGGATCATCTTTATCTTTGGCTTTAGCCATATACGCCTCTGTATCTCCACCATTCTTGTAAATTTCTTCTAACATTTCAAGAACAGCCTGGTTAGCACCGCCATGTAGAGGCCCCCAAAGTGCAGAAACTCCTGCAGATATAGATGCAAATAATCCCGCGTGAGAAGAACCTACCATCCTCACGGTTGACGTAGAGCAGTTTTGCTCATGGTCAGCATGGAGAATAAATAGTTTCTCCAAAGCTTCAATTACTATTGGACTTGCTTTATAAGGCTCCGTTGGTAATTTAAACATTAATTCCATGAAGTTTTCGACATAGCCTTTTGTGTTATCGTAATAGTTCAAAGGATAGCCCATACTTTTTCGATATGTCCAAGTTGCAATAACCAAGAATTTACCCATAGTCTTACAAACCGCCTGATACATTTCTTTTTCATTATCAACATTTACCGATTTAGGATTAAATGCTGTTAAAGCACTTGTCAATGCTGCTAAAACGCCCATAGGGTGCGCTGTTTTGGGAAAACCATCAATAATGCCTTTCATTTCTTCATTGACTAAAGTATGTTTTCTAATGTCATTTTCAAATTGTTGCAACTGATCTACAGTTGGTAACTCTCCAAAAACTAAAAGATATGAAGTTTCTAAAAAATTAGCTTTCTCCGCTAAATCTTCAATTGAATATCCTCGATAACGCAGAATCCCAAGTTCCCCGTCCAAAAACGTAATTTTACTCGTACAAGAACCTGAATTCTTGTAACCTGGGTCAAGAGTGATTATCCCAGTTAATTCTCTTAATTTTTTAATATCGATAGCTTCTTCGTTTTCACTTCCTTCAATTATCGGAAACTCATATTTCTTACCATCAATCTCTATTGTTGCTGTTTTTGACATAATACTTTGAAAATAAATCTTTATATTTAATAATCTACCAAATCTAAGAATAATAACATGAATTAAAAAGAGAAATTGTCACTGTTATTGTTAAATTCAATAAAAAAGCCATTCGTTTAACACGAATGGCTTCTTAAACTATAAAATTGAAGTGTTATTTTATTTTAAATGCATTTTTACCAGGAAAATAAGCAGTGTTTCCTAATTCCTCTTCTATTCGTAACAATTGATTGTACTTTGCCATACGATCAGAACGAGATGCTGAACCTGTTTTTATTTGCCCACAATTCAAAGCCACAGCTAAATCAGCAATTGTGTTGTCTTCAGTTTCTCCAGAACGGTGCGACATTACTGAAGTATAACCTGCATTTTTAGCCATATTTACAGCTGCAATTGTCTCAGTCAATGTACCAATTTGATTTACTTTGATAAGAATAGAATTTGCGATCCCTTTTTCTATACCAGTAGACAAACGCTCTACATTTGTAACGAACAAATCATCACCAACTAGTTGTACTTTGTCTCCGATTTTATCAGTTAGCATTTTCCATCCTTCCCAGTCATTTTCATCCATACCATCCTCAATAGAGATGATTGGGTATTTAGCAGCCAATTCAGCTAAATACTCCACTTGTTCGGCAGAAGATCTTATTTTACCCGTTACACCTTCAAATTTAGAGTAATCGTATTTTCCATCAATATAAAATTCTGCAGCAGCGCAATCTAAAGCGATCATGATTTCATCTCCAAAAGTGTATCCTGCAATTTCCACAGCTTTTTTGATAGTATCTAAAGCGTCTTCCGTTCCACCAGCTAAAGTAGGTGCAAAACCACCTTCATCACCAACTGCTGTACTCAACCCTCTATCGTGTAACACTTTTTTAAGACTATGAAAAATCTCAGTTCCCATTTGCATTGCATGTGTAAAAGAAGTTGCTTTTACTGGAAAGATCATAAACTCCTGAAATGCGATTGGCGCATCAGAGTGAGAGCCACCATTGATGATATTCATCATTGGAACCGGTAAAGTGTTTGCAGAAACTCCACCAACGTATCTGTACAATGGCAAGCCTAATTCATTAGCGGCAGCCTTAGCAACTGCAAGAGAAACCCCTAAAATTGCATTGGCACCTAATTTAGACTTGTTCGGAGTACCATCCAACTCAATCATTGTCTGATCGATTAAATTTTGTTCGAAAACTGAGGTTCCCAATAACTCTTCAGCAATAACAGTATTAACATTTTTCACTGCATTCAAAACTCCTTTTCCTAAAAAAGCTTTGCCCCCATCACGTAATTCTACAGCTTCATGTTCTCCAGTTGAAGCGCCAGATGGAACTGCTGCTCTTCCTAAAACACCATTGTCAGTAATTACATCTACTTCAATAGTAGGATTTCCTCTCGAATCAAAAATTTGTCTTGCGTGAATTTTGATAATAATACTCATATTACTTTATTTAGAATTTTAATTATACAAATGTATCCTATCTTTTGAAATGATTTTATGAAAATAATGAATGTTATTAACGAAAACGTTATAATTTTTTTTAAATAAAAGATAATTAGCATATTTTAAATAAAATACGTTGGATTATTTCGTTTTTCATTAAAAAATGAATTCAAACTAAGAATACTGACATAAACCAAGTAAACAAGTTTCAGTTTGATTTTTAATACACAATTGTATATATAATATACTAAATATCAATTATTTATAGTTCATTTATGTAGGTAAATACGATTCAAATTCTTTTTTGGAGGCTAACTTTTATATAGAGACAACGTCAGATGGGAATATTAGACACATAAAGCACTACGACGAATTTGACTCAAATTGTGGAGTTATTAAAGAATAACGCATCGCCATTAAAAAATCTAGAAGACCTAGATGCATTAATGGATTATGTAGGGGATACCAAATATGTTCTGCTTTGCGAAGCATCTTATAAAACATATAAATATTATACATAGAGAGCTAAAATAATACAACATCTGATTCAAGAAAAGGGTTTTTAATTCGTTGGCGTTGAAGCCGATTGACCAGACTGCTGTCGTATAAATCGATACGCTAAAGGATACCGAAACTCCAAAAAAGACATTGACGATGTTATAAATAATTTTAAAAGATGGCCTACTTGAATCTGGGCCAATTGGGAAACAGTAGCATTTATAGATTGGCTAAAAATTTATAACGACTAATTATCTACTGATAAAAAATCGGCTTTTATGGCTTAGACGTTTATAGTTTTAGTGAATCAATGAACTCAATTTGAATACTTAGAGAAAAATGACCCCACAGCAATAGAAACTGTACAGAAAGCATAGGAATGCTTTGAACCCTACTCACAAAACGAAGGTCAATCCTAGCGAGGGCCTCTAGCTCGATATCTATATTATACGAAAAAGGAAATCCTCGCATTGCTTATTGAAACATGAAAAAATCTACCCTAATACAATTCAGATGCTGAAAAAGTAATGAGCACGAAGCAAAATGCATATGTCACAAGAAACGCCGAAAAACATTATCGTGCTATTATAAAAAGAGGGGCAGCCTCTTGGCATATCCGTGATGAACATATGCTCTCCACAATAAAAAGGCGCATCAATTTCCATAGTACTGAATCCAAAATAATTATTTGGGAACCCAACAATCATATCCGCGATGCTTGCGCCACAAACATGACATCAGAAGGGATGGTAAATGTAGGCCAATTATTAACGGTGATATAGCAGTAGGTTTTGGATCCAACAAAGAGGCTTGGTAACAGGTCGAAATTGGGGAGATGATATGAGAAAAATCAAAGTATCAGAGGCAATGCAAGGAAGTTGGGAACATTCCTTCAATAGTATTGGTCAAAACAGATTACTATTAATGCATTCTATTCTTGAAGAGCAATATCTGTCAGACTACATCTATCATCGGACAGTTGGTATCGTTTATAATCCGGCACAAGAAAGATATGGAAATTATGTCCCTACTATTATACCAAAGAAACATGATGCATCCATTTATCTCGATCGAACAACCGCCTTACTTCCACTGCACATTCAGCCGGACAGTAGCCAAATACAGGAAACCGATCCTTTTGGGATGTAATTTGTAAAAACTTCATAAAAAAGGGTCTGACTTTATTAAAAAGTCAGACCCTAATCTTATCGTATTCTATTCAATAAAACTACAACAGAATTGTATTTATCTCTTTATATTCTCAATAAATTGATCAAACAAATAAGCTGAATCGTGCGGACCGGGGCTTGCTTCCGGATGATATTGCACAGAGAAACAATTTTTATTTTTCATGCGCATACCAGCAACAGTTCCGTCGTTAAGATGAAGATGTGTAATCTCAAGATCTGGATTGTTGTCCAATTCTTCTTTATTTACAGCAAAACCATGGTTTTGAGAAGTGATTTCTCCCTTTCCAGTAATAAGGTTTTTTACGGGATGATTTATTCCTCTATGCCCGTTGAACATTTTATATGTAGAAACACCATTTGCCAAACCAATTACCTGATGCCCCAAACAAATTCCGAATAATGGTTTATTATTTTCTATAATTTCCTTAGCGACTTGAATAGCACTTGATAGCGGCTCTGGATCACCGGGTCCATTTGACAAGAAATAACCATCAGGATTAAATGAAGCCAAATCCTGATAAGATGAATCGAAAGGAAATACCTTGATGTAACAATCTCTTTTTGCAAGATTGCGCAAGATATTTGTTTTAATTCCCAAATCTAATGCAGAAACTTTATAAGTAGCATTATCTTCGCCAAAAAAATAAGGTTCCTTAGTAGAGACTTTCGAAGCCAGTTCAAGACCTTTCATGTCTGGAACCTTAGCCAATGCAACTTTTAATTCCTCAACAGAAGATCCATCTGTACAAATGGCAGCATTCATTGCGCCATTATCCCTTATATAACTGACCAATGCTCTTGTGTCTACATCAGAGATACAAATCAAGTTTTCCTTGATGAAGTAATCTTCCAAACTTTGTGAAGAATCGGTACGAGAATAATTAAAACTGAAATTCTTACAAACCAATCCGGAGATTTTAATGCTCGATGATTCCACTTCCTTTTCATTGACAC
>JBLIKQ010000141.1:0-5195 GCA_047635475.1 Porticoccaceae bacterium | reverse complement strand
AGAGGAGTTTCCCTTTTTGATCAAGTTGTAATCGCTATTGGAGTAAACGCCGAAAAAAAATATATGTTCACATTGGAAGAGAGAAAACGATTTATCGAAGAAACTTTTAAAGACGAACCCAAAGTCAGGGTGATTACATACGAAGGACTGACGATTGATTTGTGCCATAGAACAAAATCCGATTTCATATTACGTGGATTGCGCAATCCCGCCGATTTTGAATTCGAAAAAGCCATCGCTCATACTAACAGACGTTTATCAAAAATAGAAACTGTATTCTTGCTAACAGCTGCAAGAACCTCCTATATCAGCTCCAGTATCGTCAGGGACGTCATCCGCAATGGTGGGGAATACCAAATGCTAGTTCCCAAAGCCGTTAGATTCAATAAGTAATCCGCTTACAACTTTTTACAGACAAGATCTCTATTTTCTAGAGGACTAAATACTAAACTTGCAGAAACTGCTTAATGGCTGTATTTTCTCAAAATCAAAATAAATTTCAAATGAGCACAGAAAGAGAATTAAGCAAACGTAGTGGGTCAAAATGTGAATTATGTACTGCAACTGAAAACCTAAAAGTATACGAAGTTTTGCCAACTAAAAAAGGTGGAATCGATGAAGCATTGATGGTATGTAGCACTTGTATTGACCAAATCGAAAATACAGGTACTGAAGATCTAAATCATTGGAGATGTTTAAATGACAGTATGTGGAATGAGAATACTGCGGTACAAGTCGTCGCATGGCGAATGTTGAGTCGTCTTCGTTCTGCGGGTTGGCCACAAGAATTGATTGACCAAATGTATTTTGACGAAGATACGCTAGCCTGGGCTCAAGCAACTGGTGAAGGAGAAGACGATGAGAATAAAGTAATACACAGAGATGTGAACGGTGTAATTCTAGAAGTAGGAGATTCAGTAGTCTTGATTAAAGATCTAAAAGTAAAAGGATCTAGTATTGTCGCTAAACAAGGAACCTCTGTCCGAAACATCAGGCTGGACCACGATAATGCCGAATACATTGAAGGAAAAGTAGACGGACAAACCATTGTAATCATTACACAATACGTTAAGAAACTCTAGAATTCAGTATATTATGGTCAGTGATCATTTTTTTAGTGTTCAGACTTTGAATTGTAATTAAAAAAAAAAATCAGAAAAGGAATAAAAAAATCGTTAACGGTAAAATAGATTTACTGTTAACGATTTTATACTTTGAACTAATCACTGATCAATCCTTTTTCTGACCACTAACCAGTAATCGCTACTCTTCCTCTTTCTTAATGACTTTTCTAGCAACTTCAATTTTAAACTTTTTACCTTTCATTTTTTCGTCCTTAATATTTTGTAACAAGTCTTTGACTTTATTGAATTTCACGGCGGCAAAAGAGATAAAGTCCTTTACTTCAATTAATCCCAAATCACCCTTTTCCAATTTTCCTTTTTGAGAAAAGAAACCTACAATATCTATTTTATTTATTTTGTTTTTCTTTCCACCACTAATATAAATCGTCTGAAAATGAGGAGGTCTTGGCAAAGTAATAGCATTATCTACAGCGAATACTTTCATACCATAATCGATATAATCCGATTTTTTCTCGCTTTCGTGAGCAACTATATAAGCCGTTCCGGAGGCTAACATACGCGCCGTTCTACCGTTTCTATGAGTGAATTCATCTTCTTTTGATGGCAAATGATAATGAATAACGTGGTTCATTTCCGGGATATCCAGTCCACGAGCAGCTAAATCAGTTGTGATTAAATAACTTACGCTTCCGTTCCGAAACTGGATTAAAGCGCGTTCGCGCTCATCCTGGTCCATACCACCGTGATAATAGGTAGAATAAATCCCTTTTTCGTTTAAAGTATCACTGATCCGTTCTGCCGCATCACGATGATTGCAAAAAACGATAGCCGACTCCGATTTCAAAGAACAAATCAAGTTGAACAAGCTTCCTATTTTATCTTTCTCTTTGGAAACAACCATCCTCATCGAAAGATTGGTCTCCTTCACATTTTCAGGAATAAAATCTAAAATTGTCGGATTTACCACTCTGGTATATCTAGGAATCTCAATATCCGAGGTAGCCGAAACCAAAACTCTTTTATTCAGTTTGGTCAATTTTCCTATGATGAATGACATCTGCTCATGGAATCCTAATTGCAGTGATTTATCAAATTCATCTAAAATTAACGTTTGTATTTTATCAGTTCTAAAAGTCCCTTTATCTATATGGTCGGCGATACGTCCAGGAGTACCTACTAAAACAGCTGGCGGATTGCTTAAATTCTTAATTTCTGTATCTATGGAGTGTCCACCGTAGCACACATTTACTTTATAATCTGTACCCATTTTTTTCCAAACCTGCTCAATTTGCAATCCAAGTTCTCTTGAGGGAACTAGAATTAAGCATTGAACAGACTGAATTTCAGGCTGCAGCATTTCTAAAATCGGTAATAAAAAGGCTAGGGTTTTCCCAGAACCTGTTGGGGAAAGCAGTAGTACATTATTATCATTCAGGATGGCATCTTGCGCAACTTCCTGCATTTCGTTCAGGCTTTCGATGCCTAAATTCAATAGTATATTGTTGGAATGGTGTTTCTTGTTCATTTTGCAAAAGTACTTAAAAAAAGCACTAAATGCTGATTTTTTAGTATTCTGTCATGGTTTTCCTTTTTATAAATACTGTTGTTGAGATTCCTTTTCATATTGGCATAAAAAAAATATTACATTTGGCTTAGCCGATAAATAAATTACATATGAGATTAATTACTATTACTTTACTGCTGTTTTCTACAGCACTTTTTGCACAAAAAGACGCCAATTACAAGACTATTTTCGAAAAAGGAAACAGAAATCAATCGGCAACGTACAAAGAAACCATTGCCTACTACTCGCTTTTGGCAAAAGATTTTCCTTCAATAAAAATTCAAGAAATGGGGTTAACAGATAGTGGAGAACGACTGCACTTGATACTATTTGATCCTGATAAAAAATTCGATTTAAAACAAAAAAACAAGGCTGTCCTACTCATCAATAACGGCATCCATCCTGGCGAGCCGGATGGAATAGATGCTACAATGCAGCTATTTCGGGATTTGGCTTTATCCAAAATTAGAGTACCTAAAAGCACACTGATAGCAGCGATTCCAATATATAACATCGGTGGCGCTTTAAATCGAAATTCAACAACTAGAGCAAATCAGGATGGCCCCGAAAGCTACGGATTTAGGGGTAATGCAAGAAACTACGATTTGAATCGAGATTTCATCAAAGCAGACACTAGAAATACAAAAAGTTTTTATGAAATTTTCCAGCTGCTAAACCCTGATGTTTTTATTGACAATCATGTGAGCAATGGGGCCGATTACCAATATAAAATCACCTACATCATGACCCAGCAAAACCAACTTGGAACTGTATTGGGAAAATATATGGATTTAGAAATGATGCCCGCAATAGTTAACGACTTGAAACAAAAGAATCTTGAAATCACGCCCTACGTGAATGCATTTAACGAAACACCAGACAATGGTTTTGCACAGTTTTTTGACAGTCCGAGATATTCCACAGGATACACTTCCCTATTTAATACAATAGGGTTTGTAGTGGAAACGCATATGCTAAAAAAATATGCCGATCGCGTGAAAGCAACATATGAATATATGCTGGCAACAATGAATTACACCGATGCACATTTTCAAAAAATAAAAACACTGCGGTTACAAAACGAATCACAATATGCGCCTGGAAAATCATACACCACTAAATGGGAAATTGACACCACAAAAGTATCTCTTTTTTCATTTTCAGGATTTGAGGCAGGACATAAAAAAAGCTTGGCTACCACAGGCAGCAGGTTATATTACGACAGAACAAAACCTTTCAAAAAGCATATCCAATATCTAAAAGAATACAAATCAGTGAAAGAAATTACGATTCCAAAATCGTATATTATCCCAAAAGCATTTTGGAACGTTATCGATTTACTTAAAATCAATAATTTAGAGTACTCACTACTTAAAAATGACACACTTCTTGAGGTAGAAAACTATAAGATTCAAGATTACAAAACGGCCAATTCAGCTTATGAGGGGCATTATTTACATAGGGACACAAAAGTGAGTATAAATAGAGGTAAAGTGGCTTTTGCCAAAGGGGATTATATGTTTTCAACAAATCAAAAAGGGGTAAAATATTTATTAGCAACCCTAGAGCCAGAAAGTGTGGATTCTTTTTTTAATTGGAATTATTTCGACACTATGCTTCAACAGAAAGAAGGCTATTCTGACTACGTTTTTGAGGATACGGCTGCCCAATTAATAAAAGATAACGAAAAACTTAAAACTGCTTTAGAATATAAAAAACTAACCGATCCCGATTTTGCTAAGAATCCCACAGAGCAATTAGATTGGATTTACAAAAATTCAGTTTATTACGAAAAAGCACATTTGCAGTATCCCATTTACAGATTATTGAATTAAATAATTTCTAGCAAAAACGTTTTTTTCTTCCACATAACTACCAGAGGGTCAAACATGGCTCACCTTTATTTATTTTTAAATTTATTTATGCTAATAAATAAAAAGGGACTAATAATCAAATTGATTATTAGTCCCTTTTTATAGTAAAGCGCTAAAAAAAAAATACTTTACGGATGTAAGTTTTTTTCTTTTTCAAAAAGTAATTTTATGTTTTCATAGGAATTTTTTAAGGCTTCTGGTATCTGATCATGGCTAAACCAAGCCACTTTTTCTATCCCTTCTTCTAATTGACCTTGCGGAATTCCTTCAAAATCGGACTGCATTTCAAACCAATGGGTTATTTTTAGTTTGAAAACGCCGTTGCGTTTAAAAACATGATAGGTTTTCTGCAACTTACTCGTAATGCGCAATTGGTTTACGCCTGTTTCTTCTTCAACTTCGCGCATTGCAGTACCTTCAATATCCTCCCCTTTCTCAGTTCCACCCTTAGGTAAATCCCATTTTCCATTCCTAAAAATAAATAAAACCTCCCCCTTTTTATTGTAAACTAAGCCTCCTCCAGCCTTATTCACCGGAATTTTCGATTTTAAAGTCTTCATAATCTCCTTCTCATCAGGGTGATACAGATAGGCTTTTTGAATTTTATTTTGAAATATTTTGACTATAAGTTGTTTAATATCAATGCTTTCCAATAGAAATAATTGAAAATCT
>JBLIKQ010000140.1:0-5203 GCA_047635475.1 Porticoccaceae bacterium | reverse complement strand
AATGCTAATTTTTTTATAGTTTGTTTAATGTGGTGAGGAACTCTTAGATATCTTAACTTATATTTGTAGTATGCAAATCAAACTTAACACTAAGTGGAAATCCATTTTATCAGATGAAATTCAAAAGCCGTATTTCCTAGATTTAACAAAAAGTTTAGAGATCGAGTATCAGGAAAACATTTGTTTCCCGCCTAAGAACTTGATTTTATCAGCTTTCGACCATTGTGATTTTTCCATTTTGAAGATGGTCATAATCGGTCAGGATCCCTATCACGGGGAAGGGGAGGCGAATGGGCTGTGTTTTTCAGTAAATGATGGTGTAAAGATTCCGCCTTCGTTACGAAATATTTTTAAGGAAATTAATGAGGATTTAAATTCTATTTTTCAACCTAGTTCCGGCAATCTTGAACAGTGGGCAAAACAGGGTGTTTTGCTTTTGAATGCTTCGCTTAGCGTGAGAAAAGATAGTCCAAACAGCCACAAACATCTGAAATGGAATGTCTTTACCGATGCCGTTATTCAAAAGATTTCAGAAGAAAAAGAAGGTATTGTTTTCTTGCTTTGGGGTGCGTTTGCACATAAAAAAGGGAGTAAAATTGACCGAATTAAACATTTGGTTTTAGAGTCAGGTCATCCTTCTCCTATGAGTGCTAATCAGGGAAAATGGTTTGGCAATAAACATTTTAGCAAAGCAAACGCCTATTTAAAACAACAGGGAAAAATAGAAATTTCTTGGTTTTAAAAATCTTTTAGTTGTTTAGCGTCTGCGTGAGGGATAGTAGCTTGCTACCGAAGTAGCGCGAATAGCCCGAAAATAATGAAAAAAGGGGCTAATTACCGTACTGATAATTAGCCCCTTTTTTTTATTACTGGCGCGCCCAAATCAGGGTAATATTATTTTTTTATAATCTCTTCTAAAGTGGCTTTATCAGATCTATTGCTCACTTTAAGGATAATTTCCTGATTATTTATCGTTTTGCCTTCAATTATATACATTTTCGCTTTTTTGAAGTCAGTTTCGCTTTTGTCGAAGTCAACATCACCGAACTGTAAAGTGTTTTTTATATCAATTGTGTCAATCCATTTTTCGGCCAAGACTTTAGAGGCTTTTTCGGAATAATGAAAAGGTTTGTTTCTTAAATCGTTTAAAACTCGGGAATTCGGAAAATAATTACATCGGGTATCTTTTCCGCTAAAAACGATAGCTACAAAAAACAGACCTATTACTAATCCCACTAAATAGTAGGCAAAACGTTGTGCAAACTTCATGAATTTCTTTTTCGCTAAGGTAAATGAAAGTTTACTTAAAACACAATTAAATTGATATCGTTATTAGGTAAATCGAACCAATCTCCAATGACTTTACTCGTCAAAATACCATGATAAAGGTAAACTCCGTTTTTTAACCCCATGTCGCATCGAATGGCGCTTTCTAAACCACCGTCTTCGGCTACTTGCATAAGATAAGGACTAATTATATTGCTAATCGCAAGAGAAGCTGTTTTTGAATAACGAGAAGGAATATTAGGGACGCAATAATGGACTACATTGTTTTTTATGAATGTTGGTTGTTCATGGGAGGTCACTTCTGAAGTTTCAAAGCAGCCGCCAGTATCAATACTTACATCGACGATTACCGCTCCACCTTTCATATGTTCCACCATTGTTTCAGTAACCACTACTGGGCAGCGATCTATACCACTCAGAGCCCCAATTGCTACATCGCAACGTCTAAGTGCTTTTAGTAAAGATTTGGGTTGAATAGTAGAAGTGAAAATTCGCTGATTAAGGTTGTTTTGCAAATGGCGAAGCTTGGTAATGGAATTATCGAAAACTTTTACGTTTGCGCCTAATCCCAGAGCTGTTTTTGCTGCAAATTCACCCACGGTTCCAGCCCCCAAAATTACCACATCAGTAGGAGGGACTCCAGTAATATTACCAAAGAGCAAACCTTTTCCGAATTCGTTAGTGATCATCAATTCAGCAGCGATCAATATGGAAGCGGTTCCGGCAATTTCACTAGACGAGCGCACCGCTGGGTAGGTGCCGTCTTCATCTTTTATGTACTCAAAGGCCAAGGCAGTAATCTTCTTCTTGCTTAGGGCTTCAAAATATGCTTTCCGTGTGGTTTTTAATTGAATGGACGATATTAAAATGGTGTGACTGTTCATCATTTGGATTTCTGCAAGGGTGGGAGGTCCCACTTTTAAAATCATTGGACAGCTAAAGACTTTTGCAGTATCATTGGTTATTTCCGCGCCTGCTTCACTATATTCTTTGTCTGAATAGCTAGAGCTTTCGCCAGCTCCCGCTTCAATCATGACGCGATGCCCATTAAAACTTAATGAATTTACAGCATCCGGAGTAAGACAAATACGGCGTTCTTGATAGCTGGTCTCATTAGGAATACCAATAAAAAGCTCGCTTTTTTTTCTCGCTACCTCTAATTTTTCTTCTTGAGGCAATAACTGTTGTTTTGTGAAAGGCGTAAATGATATTGACATTTTTATTATAAAGATTTTGAGGTAAAAATACGCAAAAAGATTAAAAAAAAACGCTTTTTATGTATAGAAAGACGAATAACAAAATGATAAAAATCAGGAAATAATCTTTTCCATTTTAATATCTGCGCGCTCATAAACGCCATCTTCTAAAAAAACTTCTTCAAAACCAAATTTCTCATACAAATGGATAGCTGTCTTTAATCTTCTATTGGAGTATAGGATTATTTTTTGAATACCTGACTCTTGCGCGGCTTCAATACAATGCTGTAGCAGTTTATTACCTATTCCTAATCCCTGAACACCATCAGTAACTGCCATTTTACTGAGCTCAAATGTGGCATCAGTCATTTTTATCAAGGATATGGTGCCTACAATTTCCTCTTTGTATTTCGCATAAAAAATCATTCCGCCTTTATCGATTATTTCCTCTTTTGGATTAGAAAGAATTTTTTCGTCTTTGGGCTCAATTTTAAAATACTTTTTGAGCCATTCAATATTTAGGGTTTTTATGGGCTCTGTCAACTCCGCTGAGAAAGGGATAATAGTGACAATATTCTCTAATTTCATAAAATAAACAGCTATAATTTAACTTAATTCTAAAGCACGTCTTCCGTCAGGAAGTTCTTTGATAGATATAACTGAATATGACTCTGGGATAAGATTTGGAATTTGTTCCGCCCATTCGATAAAACACCAGCTACCTGAATATAAGTACTCCTCAACTCCCATGTCCAGAGCTTCAGTTTCTTTCTTTAATCTATAAAAATCAAAATGATAAACTACTTGATTATAAATAGATTGGTATTCATTAACTAAAGAAAAGGTTGGGCTGCTTGTAGCTTCTGTCACCCCCAGTTCTTTAGCTAATTCTTTTATGAAAGTGGTTTTTCCCACACCCATTTCGCCATAAAAAAGAATAACTTTTTCAGGGTTTTGAGCAACTACACTTCGAGCTACATCTTCGATTTCATCTAATGAAAAAATAAATTCCATGGGTAAAATAATTATAAATTTTGAAATATGAGCTGTTTTCTGGTAATACTAATTAGAATCTAACTCTAGGTATGCCTGATTGTTTTAGTATTTTCAATTGATTAAACCTTAAACAACCTTAAACAATTTAAACTTTTAGACTTTTTTTATCTACTTCGGATTAAAAATCAAACAAGGAATAATCATTTCTTCCAGTGAAATACCGCCATGCTGATAGGTATTCTTAAAATAACTCACATAATGGTTGTAATTGTTGACATAAGCCAGAAACAAATCGTTTTTTGCAAAAATATAAGAACTACTCATATTAATGCTAGGTAAACCAATTTTTTTTGGTTCTTTTACTGCATAGACATCTTTTTGCTCATATGTTAAGCTGCGTCCAGTTTTGTATCTCAAATTGAGACTAGTGTTTTTATCACCAACCACTTTTGAAGGGTTTTTGACGTTAATAGTACCGTGGTCAGTTGTTAAGATCAACTTGAAACCTAGTTTTTGTGCCTGTTGGATGATTTCCAAAAGAGGAGAGTTCTTAAACCAACTCAATGTCAATGATCGATAGGCCTTGTCGTCTGAAGCCAATTCTTTCACCACATCCATTTCGGTTTTGGCGTGCGACAGCATATCCACAAAGTTGTAAACTATCGTTACTAGGTCATTGTCCTTTAGTCCTTTGAAGTTGTCAACCAGTTTTTTTCCTGCTGTTAAATTGGTGATTTTAAAATAATCTTCCTTGAGATTCAGTCCCAAGCGTTTCAATTGCGCCGACAAAAACTCTGCTTCATATAGATTTTTACCTCCTTCTTCTGGATCGTTTTTCCAATATTGAGGAAACTGTTTCTCCATTTCTAGCGGAGTCAAACCAGAGAAAATTGCGTTTCGGGCGTATTGTGTGGCCGTAGGTAAAATGGCATAGTAGGGCACTTCCTTCTCTAGTTTATAATAATTGGCGACCTCGCTTTCAAAAACTTTCCATTGGTCATAACGTAAATTATCGATGACAACAAAAAGAATGGGTTTGTCTTTTTTTACGATTTCAGGAACCACTAGTTCTCTAAACAAGGTATGTGACTGGACTGGTTTGTTCGCTTTAGGTAAAAACCAATCCTCATAATTACGTTCGATAAATTTACCGAATTGGGAGTTAGCCTCCGCTTTTTGTGATTCTAGAATTTGGATCATACCGTGATCGTTGATGCTTTCCAGATTGAGCTCCCAGAAAATTAATTTTTTGTACAGTTCTATCCAATCTTCATAGGAATTCACCATTGCCATTTCCATAGAAATTTTACGAAACTCTTTTTGGTAATCCAAAGTTGTTTTTTGCGAAATCAAACGGGAATGGTCCAGATTCTTTTTCAGACTCAACAGAATCTGGTTTGGGTTGACTGGTTTGATTAGATAATCGGCAATTTTGGAGCCTATGGCTTCTTCCATAATGTATTCCTCCTCACTTTTAGTTATCATAATCATGGGAATAGCCGATTTTTTTTCTTTCATTTCAGACAGCGTTTCTAGGCCGCTAATACCCGGCATGTTCTCGTCCAGAAACACGATGTCAAAATTTTCATTTTCAAATATATCAATTGCGTCACGACCGTTATTGCAGGTGGTCACGCTGTAGTTTTTTTTCTCTAAGAAAAGTATGTGGGGTTTTAGGTAATCAATCTCATCATCAACCCAAAGTATTTTTATTTGGTCCATAT
>JBLIKQ010000139.1:0-5245 GCA_047635475.1 Porticoccaceae bacterium | reverse complement strand
TCCCTTCAAATTGATACAAGTTGACTTTTACACTACTGTTTTTCTTAAATTCAAAAAATAGTTCAGAATTAGCTCTTGGTACCACCGAATTTGGCGCCACGTGCATTTTTAAAAGTATAAAGGCACTGCCGAAAAGCTTTTCGTATTCTTGTTGGCTTCCGCCAAAAGGAGGGCCTGCTTCAAAGGATCTATTGAACAATAGTCCTTCCAGTATTCCGTCTTCGACTAAAAGCTGGTGCATTTTCCAAACATACTTTTGACGCATAGTTGGGGGCAAGGCGCAGAAAAAAGTTTGTTCAATGATTAAATCGTACTTGCCCTTATGCTCAAAAAAATCTCCTTGAATGATTTTTATACTTGAGTTATCTGCAAATTTTTGTTTTAGCTCTTCGACCAAAGTAGGTGCAATATCTATAACGGTTATATTAGTGAAACCTTCTTGCAATAGATATTCTGCTTCATAGGTATTCCCGCAACCTGGAATCAATATACTGTAATTTTTATTGTTTAATGTGTCGATATATTCTTTAATTGGCGGGGATATCTGACCTAAATCCCATCCAGTCGATTTAGCCTTGTATTGTGTATCCCAATAGTCTTGGTATAGAGCTTTATCACTAGATTCCGCGCAATATTGATCGTTATTCATGCTTAATTTTCTTTGAATATTCACTATTATCTTACTCTTTGCTTATTAGTTCGCTGTTGTTTATTTTTCCTTGTGTCGATGCCAAATGGGGGCATATAAATGACAAAAAATAACAAAACTTGTAACTAGAAATATTATTGCAGATGCCCCCATAACTACAGCTAAAGTGCCGCTAATGAAATTGGTAAAATGTAAGAGGGCGATAAAACCCGCCATTATACTTCTCATGACTTTGTTGATTGAACAAGTATTTTATCTGTAACAAACAAATTTAATAATGTAATTTACAATCTAATATTAAATTCACGATATAAATATCTGTTTACCAATATAATAAATACAAATTAAAGTATTTTGCTCTGACAAACAAAATCGGTTCTAGATATTTCAGTTTTCGCAATGGCGTTAAATCCACCTTCAATTTCTATAAAATTTCTAAAACCGCGTGCTTGTAATATAGAAGCTGCAATCATGCTGCGGTAGCCTCCTGCGCAATGAATAAAAAATGGCTCTTTATTGTCGATATCCTTAATCCACTCATTAATATTCGCTAAAGGCTTGCTAAAGGCTTCATCTACATGTTCCGCAGCATACTCGCTGTCTTTGCGAATATCAATTACTTTGCTTTCGCCGATTTTTACTTCTTTGGTAAATTCCGTTGCAGTTATTCTGTTTACAATATCAGTTTCTTTTTCTGCTTTTTTCCAAGTTTCAAAACCGCCTTCTAAATGGCCTATTAGATTATCAAATCCTACACGACTTAATCGAGTAACAGATTCTTCTTCCTGACCTATTTCGGTAACAAGAATGATAGGTTGTTTTACATCGGCAATCAGTGCACCTACCCAGGGGGCAAAGTCACCATTAATACCAATGTTTATGGATTGAGGAATAAATCCCTTTGCAAAGTCTCCATTGCCTCTGGTATCTAAGATTAAAGCGCCTGTATCCTCAGCAACAGTTTCAAAATCTTTTACATTTATAGCTCTCATTCCATTGTTTAAAACGGTTTCGAAGCTTTCGTAGCCTTGTTTATTCATAGCCACATTCATTCCAAAATAAGCGGGTGGAGGTAATAGTCCATCAGTCACTTCTTTGATAAACTCTTCTTCGGTCATGTCAGCTCGCAAAGCATAATTAGTTTCTTTTTGGTTACCAATAGTACCTACAGTTTCCTTACTCATATTTTTTCCGCAGGCACTGCCGGCCCCATGAGCTGGATATACGAGAACATCATCTGGCAAAATCATTATCTTCGTTCTTAACGAATCGAATAATATTCCTGCTAACTGTTCTTGCGTCATCGAAGCAGCTTTTTGAGCCAAATCAGGTCTTCCTACATCGCCAATGAATAAAGTGTCACCAGAGAAAATCGCATACTCTTTTCCGTTTTCATCAATCAATAAATAGGTTGTGCTTTCCATTGTATGTCCAGGAGTGTGCAAGGTTCTAATGGTTATAGTACCAATTGTAAAATCCTGACCGTTAGTTGCAATAATTGCATTAAATTCAGGATTTGCATTTGGTCCATAAACAATAGGTGCTCCAGTTTTTTCGCTCAAATCAACGTGGCCCGAAACAAAGTCAGCATGAAAATGGGTTTCGAAAATATATTTTAATTTTACATCGTCGCGCTTTAAGCGCTCAAGGTAGGGCTGAGTTTCTCTAAGTGGGTCAATTATCGCAGCTTCACCATTTGAAGTTATGTAGTAAGCACCTTGTGCTAAACATCCGGTATATATTTGTTCTATTTGCATGATATTTTTTTTAGTTCTACTACAAAGGTACTTCTTGTATTTTAATTTAACGGTGACTTATGTTACACTAAATGATTTATTTAAAGAGAATTTCTTTGGCGATAATATAGATTCCCATTAACAATACAAACCAGCCAAAAGCGGGTTTTAGCTTTGCGCCATCTATTTTTTTTGATAATTTGATTCCAATAATTTGTCCTAGCATTGCTATCGCTGTAATAGTTAGTAGAAGTGTAAGATCTAACTTTACGCCACCAAATAAATCGCCACTAAAGCCTATAACTGAGTTAATAAAGATAATAAATAATGAGGTTCCAACGGCCTGTTTCATTGATAAGTTGGCAAAAAATAATAGAGCTGGAATGATTAAAAACCCTCCGCCAGCGCCTAAGAAACCGATTATGAAACCGACTAAAAAACCAATCACGGCGAGTACTGGGTATTTAAATTATTTTTCCTCATCGATTTGTTTTGATTTTTTTATCATGGATATGGAGGCGGTAATCATAAGCAAAGCAAAGACCAAGATGATCAAAAAATTCTTGGTGATATCAAAACTATCCATTGAAAATATTGTGTCGGGAATGATAGGAAGAATAACTTTTCGGATCAAAAGGACAGATATTACAGAAGGGAAAGCAAACACTAAAGCAGATTTAATTTTTAAATTCCTTCATCTGTAGTGGCTAAAAGAACCCATCATAGCAGTTATCCCAACTATAAAAAGGGAGTAAGTAGTTGCTAGTTCTGGAAATACTTTAAAAAGATACACTAAAATGGGAACGGCAATAATAGAGCCGCCAGCACCTATTTAACCTAAAGAAAGACCGATAATAACTGATGCAAAATAGCCAAAATACTCCATGTGTAAAATTTTGTGCAAAGCTTGTTTGTATTTAGTTTACAAACAGTAACATTTATCACACGATAGAATTTTTAAGTCAAAAGTTCAATGTGATTGCGATGTAATTTAACAATTCCACGTTGTTCCATTTTTTTTAGCAAACGGGATATCACTTCTCTAGAGGTGTTTAGCTCTGTTGCAATTTCTTGATGCGATAATTTTAAATCTTCACAATCGCAAGCATCCGCATGACGTTTTAGGTAAAACTCTAATCGCTCGTCCATGGCCCTGAAGGCAATATTATCAATAACTTCTAACACTTCTTCAAATCTGGTGCGATAGGTAAAAAGGACAAACTCATACCAACTGCGGTGCTCCATCATCCATTTTTCCATTAAAGTAAGCGGAATCATTATCAAATCAACATCCTCAACTACTTTGGCCATAATCATGCTCGTTTGACTCTTTGTGGCACATATCATAGAGACTGCACAGGCCTGGCCAGGCTGCAAATAATACATTAAAAATTCACCGCCATTTTCTCCCTGACGATAAATCTTGATTTGGCCATTTAAGATTAAAAGTGTATTGTTAATATACTGACCTGTGCGCATAATTATGTCGCCAGCCTTATACGATTGTCTAGTGGCGTTGTTTTCAAGCTCAGTTAAAAGTTCGTCAGAAAATGAAGAGAATATTTTTTTTAAATCGTCAGAATCCTGCATTACGGTGTTTTTTTTGATTCTAATTAGCTGGCCTTATTTATTACAAGGCCAGCTTAAGTACTGTAAAATTACGCTAAATTAAGAAGAAATTTTAGGGGATATTAGATTGAATAATAAATTCGTAATAGAATTAGATAAAAGGCGTTTTTATTTTATTATTCATAGATTTAATGAATTAAACTTTAGATATTTAATAGCTTCTCTTATATTTTGTTGATTTTTAAAAGGTCACGAAATCGTTTTCTTTCAAATATTCCATAATTCATTAAAAATAGGTTTGTTGCTTTAGGAAAAATCGTAATTTTAAAAAAAAAACAATATGAACTTAATACAAGAGGATTGGGCTATTCAGCTTGAAGAAGATCAAGACGCTGTGATATTAGACGTAAGAACGGAAGACGAGTTTAATGAAGGAATTATAGCAACTGCAATAAATTTTGACATCCACAAAGCACAAGCTTTTGTCGAAGCTATTGAAGCATTAGATAAAAATAAAAACTACTATGTATATTGTCGTTCTGGAGCCAGAAGCGAGAAAGCATGTGAGATAATGAATAGCTTAGGTATTGAAAATGCCTTTAACCTAACAGGAGGAATCATGGGATGGAGTGGTGACGTCGTTTCGCCATAAAAGACCAAGGTATAATCTCGATGTATATTTTAACAGCAAAAAATAAAACAACCAAAAAGATGAATGCAATACCAGAAGAATTCCAAATAAAAGAGCTTTTAAATCAAGATACTTATTTAGTGAATGGTGAGTTAAAAAAGTGGGAAGGGCAAACTTCACCAGTATTTTCCACTATTTCATCAACAGAAAAATATGCACCTACCATATTGGGTTCTATCCCTTTTATGGGAGAAACAGAAGCTATGGAAGCGGTTGAGGCAGCTTCTGCTGCATACAACAAAGGACAGGGATTATGGCCAACTATGAAAGTGGTGGATCGTATCAAATGCATGGAAAATTTCGTCACGCAAATGAAAGCGACTCGTCAAGAGGTTGTGAAACTTTTGATGTGGGAGATTGGCAAGTCTCTTGGAGATTCTGAAAAAGAATTTGACAGAACCGTAGATTATATTTACGATACTATTGAAAGTTACAAAGAATTGAATGCTCGCAGTGCTCATTTTTCTAAAGTGCAAGGTGTTAACGCGATGATTCGTAGAGGTCCACTAGGTATTGTTTTGTGTCTAGGGCCATATAACTATCCATTAAACGAAACTTTTTCATTATTGATTCCGGCGTTGATAATGGGGAATCCTGTGA
>JBLIKQ010000138.1:0-5357 GCA_047635475.1 Porticoccaceae bacterium | reverse complement strand
AATGGCAACAACATCAGATATTAGAAACGGATTGTGTATAAAATATAACAATGACATTTATAAAGTCATCGAATTTTTACATGTAAAACCAGGAAAAGGACCTGCTTTTGTAAGAACTAAATTAAAAAGTGTTACCAACGGAAAAGTAGTAGATAATACGTTTCCTGCAGGTAGAAAAATTGAAGACATTCGAGTAGAAACTCATAAGTTTCAATATTTATACAATGAAGGCGAAACCTATCATTTTATGAATGAAAAAGATTACACTCAAATCCAATTGCAAAAAAATGCTTTAGATGCTCCGCAATTAATGAAAGAAGGAGAAATTGTAACCATTATAATTAATGCTGAAGATGATATGCCACTTTCTGTTGATTTGCCAGCAAGTGTTGTTTTAGAGGTAACCCACGCCGAACCAGGTGTAAAAGGAAATACAGCAACCAATGCTACCAAACCTGCAACTGTAGAGAGTGGTGCGATTGTAAATGTGCCTTTATTTATTAATGAAGGAGATAAAATTAAAGTGGAGACTACGAAAGGAACATATCAAGAACGTATTAAAGAGTAAAAGAGCTATTTGTTTTTCTCTCTTAGCCTTCCGCTAAGAGAGAAAAGCTTAGAGTCAAAAGTGAAGATCCAAAAGCAAATAATGAAATTTAAGAAACCACAAACTCTTAGAGAAATAGCAAAGCTAGTAAACGTGCCATTTATTGGTGATGAAAATTTTGAAATTCTAGGAATTAATGAAATTCATGTTGTAGAAAAAGGAGATATCGTTTTTGTAGATCATCCAAAATACTATGACAAAGCATTAAATTCAGCTGCGACTACTATATTAATCAATAAGCAAGTAACCTGTCCAGATGGTAAGACCTTGTTAATTTCTGAAGATCCTTTTCGAGATTTTAATAAAATAACAAAACATTTCAACCCTTTTAGGACCTCTAAAAAAAGCGTTTCTGAGAGCGCAACTATTGGTCAAGGCACTATAATTCAACCAAATGTTTTTATTGGTAACAATGTTACTATTGGCAACAACTGTGTAATTCACCCGAATGTGACTATTTATGACAATTCTGTAATTGGAAATAATGTTCATATTCATGCGAATACCGTTTTAGGGGCAGATGCCTTTTATTATAAGAACAGACCTACTGGTTTTGATCAATTAATTTCTGGAGGAAGAGTCGTTTTAAAAGATGACGTAGATTTAGGTGCTTCTTGTACAATTGACAGAGGAGTTACGGGAGATACCATTATTGGAGCGGGCACAAAAATTGACAATCAAGTGCATGTTGGACACGACACAATAATTGGTGAAAAATGTT
Source organism: Porticoccaceae bacterium (assembly GCA_047635475.1). Classification (GTDB taxonomy): domain Bacteria; phylum Bacteroidota; class Bacteroidia; order Flavobacteriales; family Flavobacteriaceae; genus Flavobacterium. The sequence goes on along the minus strand of JBLIKQ010000138.1, from coordinate 4,029 downwards.
TAATTGCGTCACAAACAGGAATTGCTGGTTGTGTAATTATTGAAGATGAAGTAACTATTTGGGGTCAAGTGGGCACTAATAGCGGAATTACAATAGGAAAAGGAGCTATAATTTTAGGGCAAACCGGGGTTACAAAATCTGTAGCTGGAGGAAAAAGTTATTTTGGAACTCCAATTTCAGAATCAAGAGCAAAATTAAAAGAAATGGCAGAAATAAAACGTTTTTTGAAAGATAGAAAGAATTCTTAAAATACTTTTTTAGAAACAATCAATAAACTATTTTTGCGCAACATAATAAAATATCAAACCAATGAGTGTTTTAGTAAATAAAAAATCAAAAATTATAGTTCAAGGTTTTACAGGTAGTGAAGGTACTTTTCATGCAGGTCAAATGATTGATTATGGAACGAATGTTGTTGGAGGTGTAACTCCAGGAAAAGGAGGTCAAGAACATTTGGGAAAACCAGTTTTTAATACAGTTTTAGATGCTGTAGAGAAGGTTGGAGCAGATACTTCAATTATTTTTGTACCACCAGCTTTTGCTGCAGATGCAATTATGGAGGCTGCAGAAGCAGGTATTCAAGTAATCATATGTATTACTGAAGGAATTCCTACTGCAGACATGGTAAAAGTAAAAGCTTATATTGATACTAAAGAGTGCAGATTAGTTGGTCCTAACTGTCCAGGAGTAATAACTCCAGATGAAGCAAAAGTTGGTATTATGCCAGGTTTTATTTTCAAAAAAGGGACTGTTGGAATTGTTTCCAAATCAGGAACTTTAACCTATGAAGCTGCTGACCAGGTTGTAAAACAAGGATATGGTATTACAACTGCAATTGGTATTGGAGGAGATCCTATTATTGGAACTACAACAAAAGAAGCGGTAGAATTGTTAATGAATGATGATGAGACTGAGGCAATTGTTATGATTGGTGAAATTGGTGGAAACCTAGAAGCAGAAGCTGCACAATGGATTAAAGCAGATGGAAATAGAAAACCAGTTATTGGTTTTATTGCAGGACAAACAGCACCAGCAGGAAGAACAATGGGACATGCAGGAGCTATTGTTGGCGGTGCTGATGATACAGCACAAGCAAAAATGAAAATTTTATCAGAATGTGGAGTACACGTTGTGAGTTCACCAGCTAAAATTGGGGAAATGGTTGCAAATGTTCTAAAGAATTCTTAAGAAAAATGGGTTAAAACTGTTAAATTTTTGAAAACTAAGTGTATATGATCCGTTGAATTTGTAAATTCAACGGATTTTTACATTTAAATTAAAAACTAAAACTATGAAAAAAATGAAATTAGTACTGATGAGTTTATTATTGGTAACGACTTTAAGTTGTACAACAGATGCTGAAAAAAGCTACGAAACAAAGGCTAAAATAGACACAAACGGATTTGCATATGAGACGGTAGAAAATGATCCAACCGGTTTGCGTTTATATACTTTAGAGAATGGGTTAAAAGTATACTTAAGCCAAAATAATGAAGAACCTAAAATTCAAACGCTTATTGCGGTAAGAGCAGGTTCTAAATACGATCCGTCAGACAATACAGGGTTAGCACATTATTTAGAGCACATGGTATTTAAGGGAACCGATAATATAGGCACTCAAGACTTTGAGAAGGAAGAGGTATACTTGAAAAAGATTTCAAATTTATACGAAGCACACAAAGCTGAGAATGATCCTGAAAAGAAAACTACCATTTATAAGGAAATAGACAATGTTTCTCAAGAGGCATCTAAAATTTCTATCGCCAATGAATACGATAAAATGGTCAGCTCTCTAGGAGCAGAAGGAACAAATGCATTTACATCTAATGAACAAACAGTGTATGTAAATAAAATTCCAGCAAATGAATTAGGCAAATGGTTAAATTTAGAAAGTGAGCGTTTTAGTAAGCTTGTTTTGCGTTTGTTTCATACAGAGTTAGAAGCTGTTTTTGAAGAATTTAATAGAGGTCAAGATAGTGATGGAAGAAAGCAATATTTTGCTGTCTTAGAAGGATTATATCCAAACCATCCTTATGGAACTCAATCTACAATTGGTAAACCTGAGCATTTAAAAAACCCCTCTATGGAGGCAATACATACTTATTTTAAAACTTATTATGTACCAAATAATATGGCGTTAATTTTATCAGGAGATCTTAATTTTGAAGAGACCATTAAAAAAGTAAATGCTGCTTTTGGAACCTATGAAAGTAAAGCCGTGAACCATCCAATATTTCCAGAAGAAGCTCCACTAACGAACTCTTTAAAAAAAGAAGTTTACGGACCAACATCAGCGTCTATTTACGTTGCATTTAGAACAAAAGGTAAAGGCACGGAACAAGAAGTGATGGTAACTTTAATCGATTATATGCTGGCAAATTCTCAAGCTGGATTAATTGATTTGAATTTAAATCAAAAACAACTGGTACAAAATGCATCCTCATTTACTAATTTTGACAATGATTATGGCTTTCACTTATTATATGGCACGCCAAAAGAAGGTCAAACCTTAGATGATGTAAGAGAATTATTACTTGATCAGCTTGATAAAATTAAAAAAGGAGAGTTTGAAGATTGGTTATTAGAGGCTGTAGTAAATGATTTGCGGTTGTCTCAGGTTCGTGAATATGAAAATGCGTCTTCTACGGCATATGCATATTTAGATGCTTTTGTAGGTTTTCAGGATTGGAAAAGTCGTTTAAAAATGTTAGACGAAATGAAAACAATTACAAAACAGGAGGTGGTTGATTTTGCAAATATTTTATATGGGGACAATTATGTAGAGGTGCATAAAATCAAAGGAGAAGACACTTCTATTACCAAAGTTCAAAACCCCGGAATTACACCAATAGAACTAAATAGAGGTAAAGAATCTGATTTTTTAAAAACGTTTAATAGCATAGAGTCTGAAGAGTTAAAGCCGCAATTTGTAAATTATAAAGAAGCTATTAAAGAAACCGAAATGAGTAATGGCATTAAAGTTTCTTATATTTTAAATAAAAAAAATGATTTGTTTGAAATGAACATCATTTTTGATTTGGGTAGCGATAATGATAAAAAATTATCTTTAGCTGCTGGTTATTTAGAATATATTGGAACGGACACCTATTCTGCTGAAGCTTTAAAAAAAGAGTTTTATAAATTAGGTGTTTCTTATTACGTAAATGCTGGAAGAGATAAGACTTATGTTGGCTTAAGCGGATTAAAAGAAAACTTACCGAAGGGATTAGAATTATTAGAGCAACTTTGGGACAACGCCAAAGCAGACCAAGAAGCCTATGATAAATATATAGAAAAAATTTATAAAGGGCGCCAAGACGGAAAAACACAGAAAGGGAATATCCTTTGGAATGGTTTAATGAGCTATGGTAAGTACGGCGAAGATTCCCCTTTAAGAGATATCATGCAAATTGATGAATTAAAAAACATCAATCCAGAAGAATTAATTGGTATTATTAAAAACATGAAGAATTATAAGCAGCGTATCTTTTATTATGGGAAAGACGTAAAAAGCGCAGTAGCTTCGTTAAATGAAAATCATAAAATATTTGGAGAGTTAAAGGAATATCCAATAGCAAAAAAATACAAAGAATCAGAAACGGGAGGAAACGTATTTTTTACCAATTATGATATGGTGCAAACAGAACTTATGTTTTTGGCCAAAGGAGAGCCGTTTAAGCCAGAAAATATGGCAGCTTCTTCCTTGTTTAATACGTATTTTGGGAGCGGATTGTCCTCTATCGTTTTTCAAGAAATTAGAGAATCTAAATCTTTAGCATACTCTGCATTTGCTTCTTATAATAACGCTTCTAAAAAAGATTCACCAAATTATGTGATGGCTTATGTTGGCACACAGGCCAATAAATTAGAACAAGCGGTTGATGCCATGATGGAGTTAATGAATGATATGCCAGAAGCAGCAAAACAGTTTCAAGCAGCGAAAGACGCAACATTAAAAAAACTGGCTGCACAACGAATTACAAAGTCTTCTATTTTTTGGTCTTATGAAAGATTGCAGAAGTTAGGTAT
>JBLIKQ010000137.1:0-5392 GCA_047635475.1 Porticoccaceae bacterium | reverse complement strand
CAGGTACCCGGATGTAAATTAGATACCAAACAAAAACTCGTTATAGCAAATCGATTGGATGAAATGGGAGTCGATATTATTGAAGCAGGCTTTCCCGTTTCAAGCCCAGGTGACTTTTTATCTGTTTCTGAAATAAGTAAAATTGTAAATAATGCCACTGTTTGCGGATTGACAAGAGCAGTAAAAAACGATATTGATGTTGCTGCTGCCGCTTTAAAACACGCTAAGAGGCCTCGTATTCATACGGGAATAGGTACTTCAGATTCACATATAATTTACAAACTAAACACAACAAGAGAAGATATAATTGTAAGAGCTAAGTTTGCAGTTTCCTATGCTAAAAGTTTTGTAGATGATGTAGAATTTTATGCTGAAGATGCAGGTAGAACAGACAATGATTTTCTTGCAAGAGTTTGTGAGGAAGCTATCAAATCAGGGGCTACAGTTTTGAATATTCCAGATACAACAGGATATTGCTTGCCAGAAGAATATGGTGCAAAAATTAAATATTTAAGAGAAAACGTAAAAGGAATTGAAAATGTGATTATTTCTTGCCATTGTCATAATGATTTGGGAATGGCCACGGCTAATTCTATTTCAGGTGCCATAAATGGAGCAAGACAAATAGAATGTACCATTAATGGAATAGGGGAGAGAGCTGGAAATACAGCACTTGAAGAAGTGGTAATGATTTTCAAGCAACACCCTGATTTAAATTTATACACTGATATTGATACTAAACAATTAAACGATATGAGTCGTTTAGTTTCTGAAAGTACGGGAATGCTTGTACAACCCAATAAAGCTATTGTGGGTGCAAATGCTTTTGCTCATAGTTCAGGGATTCATCAAGACGGTATAATAAAAAACAGATCTACTTATGAAATCATTGATCCTCTTGATGTAGGTGTCAATGAGTCTTTAATAGTGCTTACAGCCAGAAGCGGTAGAGCTGCATTGGCGTATAGAGCAAAAAAAGTAGGTTATGAACTAACAAAAGTGCAATTAGATTTAGTCTATGTTGAGTTTTTAAAGTTTGCTGACATCAAGAAAGAAGTTGTCGATGATGATATTCATCAAATAATTGAAGTTTGTAAAATAGAAAGTGATTTAGTAAGAAATTAGTACCCCAAATACAAAATAAGCCATGAATTTAAAAATAGCAGTACTATCAGGGGACGGAATAGGCCCAGAGGTAATATTACAGGCAAAAAAAGCATTATATGCAATAGGGACTGTTTATGACCACGAATTTATTTTTGAGGATGCACTAGTGGGCGCTGTAGCCTTTGATAAAACGGGTGCGACACTCCCAGAGCAGACACTTAACCTTTGCCTTAACACGGATGCGGTTTTGTTTGGAGCTATTGGTGATCCCAAATACGATAGTAATCCAGAAGTTAAAGTAAGGCCAGAGCAAGGACTGCTAAAACTAAGGAAAGAGTTGGGTTTGTTTGCGAATATTAGACCTATAAAACCTTATAAAACACTTTTGGATTCTTCTCCTTTGAAGAGAGAAATCATAGATGGGGCCGATTTTATAATTTTTAGGGAACTTACCGGTGGTGCCTATTTTGGTGAAAAAAAATTGAATGAGGATGGAACGGTAGCTTCTGATTTATGTGAGTATTCAGAGGAAGAAATAACAAGAATTAGTCATTTGGCTTTTAAAGCCGCACAAAACAGAAAAAATAAAGTAACAATGGTTGATAAGGCTAATGTTCTTGAAACATCACGTTTATGGAGAAAAGTGGTGACAAAAATTAGTTTAAACTATCCTGATGTTGCCTTAAATTTTTTATTTGCAGACACTGCCGCAATGCAAATCATACTAAACCCGAGACAATTTGACGTTATTTTAACTGATAATCTATTCGGAGATATTTTATCTGATGAAGCTAGTGTAATTTCGGGTTCCATCGGATTATCAGCATCAGCCTCTTTTGGGAAATCAAATGCACTTTTTGAACCTATACATGGATCTTATCCCAAAGCTAAAGGCAAAAACATTGCAAATCCTATCGCTTCCATATTATCGGCTGCGATGTTACTAGAACATTTTGGTCTTAAGGAAGAATCAAAAAAAGTACATGAAGCGGTTGAAAAATCAATTGAATATAATGTGGTGACAATGGATTTGAATCCAGGAACTAGCTTCGGAACTAATGAAGTAGGTGATTTTGTTTCGAATTATATATTAAATAAAGATGATTTACTATATTTTAATGATGTAAATGTTCATATTGGTCAATCCACCATTTTCTAAAATTACAATTCACGATATTAAGCTTTCACAAACTATAAACCACAAATTATTAGATGGAATTAAATAAATACAGTAAGACTATAACGCAAGATGAAACGCAACCTGCTGCTCAAGCGATGTTGTACGGGATAGGTTTAACAGAAGAAGATTTAAAGAAAGCGCAAGTAGGTATTGTCTCTATGGGTTATGAAGGTAATCCCTGTAATATGCACTTGAATGGTTTGGCTACTAAGATTAAAACAGGAGTATGGAAAGAGGACTTAGTAGGTTTGATTTTTAATACTATTGGTGTAAGTGATGGGATTTCTAACGGTACCGAAGGAATGCGTTTTTCTTTAGTTTCTAGAGATGTAATTGCCGATTCCATAGAAACGGTTATGGGGGCACAATGGTATGATGCACTTATTGCCATTCCAGGTTGTGATAAAAACATGCCAGGTTCAGTAATGGCTATGGGTAGAGTTAATCGACCTGCCATTATGGTTTATGGAGGATCAATACATTCAGGAAAATGGAAAGGAGAATCATTAAATATCGTGTCTGCATTTGAGGCATTAGGAAAAAAATTCAATAATACGATAGCTCCTGAAGATTTCAAAGGAGTGATTCAAAATGCTTGCCCTGGGGCAGGAGCTTGCGGCGGAATGTATACTGCAAATACGATGTCTTCCTCTATTGAAGCCTTAGGGATGAGCTTGCCTTACAGTTCCTCTAATCCGGCATTAAGTGAAGAAAAGCAACAAGAATGTATTGATGCTGGGAAAGCAATCAGAATCTTGTTAGAAAAAGATATAAAACCTAGAGATATCATGACACGTAAAGCATTTGAAAATGCGATTACAATGGTAGCTGTTTTAGGTGGTTCTACCAATGCAGTAATGCACCTAATAGCCATGGCTCATTCTGTAGATATTGTAATTACGCTTAAAGATTTTCAAGACATTAGTGATAAAACACCATTACTTGCTGATTTGAAACCAAGTGGTAAATACTTGATGGAAGACCTGCACGAAGCTGGCGGAGTTCCTGCGGTTATGAAATATTTATTGAACGAAGGATTGTTGCATGGAGACTGTTTAACGGTAACTGGAAAAACATTGGCTGAAAATTTAGCTGCTGTTCCGGACTTGAATGATGGTCAACAAGTGATACACGAGATTCAAAAAGCTCTGAAAGCAAGTGGAAACATTCAGATTTTATACGGCAATCTTGCAGAAGAAGGCTGTGTTGCCAAAATTAGTGGTAATGAAGGGGAGTATTTTGAAGGAGATGCTATTGTTTTTGAAAATGAATATGATGTTATAACTGGAGTTCGTAACGGAGAAGTAAAACCAGGTAATGTAGTTGTAATAAGATATTGTGGACCCAAAGGTGGACCGGGAATGCCTGAAATGCTTAAACCAACTTCAGCCATTATGGGTGCAGGATTAGGGAAGAGCGTAGCTTTAATTACTGACGGTAGATTTTCTGGTGGTTCGCATGGTTTTGTTGTAGGACATGTTACACCGGAAGCTTTTGACGGTGGCGGAATTGCTCTTGTAAAAAATGGAGATACTATAACTATTGATGCGGTCAAAAATACAATCAACCTGAAAATTTCTGATGAAGAGTTCGCAGCTAGAAAAGCAAAATGGGTTCAACCTGAGTCAAATATCAAAAAAGGAGTTCTACTGAAATATATCAGATCAGTCTCAAGCGCTTCTACAGGATGTGTAACTGATAAATAAATTACAAGAAAAAAAAGATAAATTTTTCAAGGAATTTTGCATTCCATTTTACTTTTTTAAAACAACATATATAATCAATGGAAACAAATAAAATATCTGGTGCAGAAGCCATTATTAGATGCTTATTAGAAGAAGGCGTGGATTTGGTTTATGGGTACCCTGGTGGAGCTATAATGCCTGTATATGACGAATTATATAAATTTAAAGATCAATTGCAGCATGTTTTGGTTCGCCATGAACAGGGCGCAACACACGCTGCTCAAGGATTTGCAAGAGCAACTGGAAAAGTTGGAGTAGCGATTGCTACTTCGGGGCCAGGAGCAACTAACTTAGTCACAGGTATTGCTGATGCTCAAATCGATTCAACTCCTATGGTTTGTATTACGGGACAGGTAGGAAAACATTTGTTGGGTTCTGATGCCTTTCAAGAAACAGATATTATTGGGATTTCGACTCCAGTAACAAAATGGAATTACCAGATTACGGAAGCTTCCGAAATTCCGGAAATCATGGCAAAGGCATTTTATATCGCAAGATCTGGTCGTCCAGGTCCAGTTTTAGTAGATATTACTAAAAATGCACAATTTGACGAGCTTGAGTTTAGCTATAAAAAATGCACCGGAATTAGAAGCTATGTTCCAAAACCACTTCTAAATATTGTTAAAGTGAAGGAAGCTGCTGAATTGATTAATAGTGCCAAAAAGCCATTTATAGTTTATGGACAAGGAATCATTTTAGGCAAAGCTGAAGCCGAATTAAAAGCGTTACTCGAAAAATCAGGGATTCCAGCTGCTTGGACTATTTTAGGACTTTCAGCATTGCCTACAGATCACGACTTGAACGTCGGGATGTTAGGAATGCACGGGAATTATGGACCAAATGTTTTAACTAACGAATGTGATGTCTTAATTGCACTTGGAATGCGTTTTGATGACCGTGTTACAGGTAATTTAGCTACTTATGCTAAACAAGCCCAGGTGATTCACTTCGATATTGATCCCGCAGAAATAGACAAAAATGTAAAAACAACGGTAGCTGTTTTAGCTGACGTAAAAGAATCTTTAACAGCTTTGCTTCCGCTTATTGAAGGTAAAAAGCATGAATCTTGGCACAATAAGTTCAAAGAACTATATGAAATTGAATTAGAAACTGTTATAAATGATGAGTTGAAACCTAAGAAAGAAGGTATTTCTATGGGAGAAACGATTGAAATGATTAACAAACATTCAAAAGGAGATGCAATTATGGTATCGGATGTGGGACAACACCAAATGTTTACTTGCCGCTACGCCAAATTTAATTCAACCAAAAGTAACGTTACCTCTGGAGGTTTAGGAACAATGGGATTTGCACTGCCTGCAGCTATCGGGGCTAAGATGGGAATGCCAGACAGAGAGGT
>JBLIKQ010000136.1:0-5410 GCA_047635475.1 Porticoccaceae bacterium | reverse complement strand
GCGATCATATATGTTTTTCATTATATACCAACCCAATCCAAAAGCAACTACAAACATAAGGCTGTAGAATCGAATTATAAAAAATCCTAAATCAATTCCTTGAGAAGGGTTCCAAACTATATTTAAAGCCTGTGTCATCATATTTAATTTGGTGTAAAAATACATTTTTTGTTTTGAGTTTCAATAGTAAATTGAAGTTATGCCTTGTATGGAGGAGTAATTAAGAGTGAAATATAATTATGATCGTTTTTTATGATATTAGTGATCGCACTTCTTTTTGGGTACTGGATCATAACCCGTTTTTCCCCATGGGTTGCAGCTTAAGATTCTTTTTATCCCTAAAAAGCCACCATGAATCAGACCATATGTTTTTAGTGAATCGATCATATAGTGCGAACAAGTGGGCTCAAACCGGCAGGCACCCGGCATTAAGGGCGATATTGCTACCTGGTAGAACCGTACCAACAGCAGAAATGGAAATATTATGATCTTTGATAACATTGTCTCGATATTCCTGTTTTAAGCAGTAGTTTTCGCTATTTACTATTTCCTCCTATACGTATCCAATTAAAATTTGAAATTAGAGCTTTTAAACACTAAAGCTAGTACCTTCTTTACCATCTTTCAATTGTATTCCAAAAGCTACTAATTGATCTCTAATTTGGTCAGAAAGAGTAAAGTTCTTATCTGCTCTTGCTTGATTCCTCATGTCAATAAGCATATTTACCACGCCTTCTAGTTTGTCATTAGAGCTGTTTGTTGCTTTTTCGCCTTCTAGTCCTAGGACATCAAATACAAAAGCATTCATTGCGACAGAGAAAGTTTCTAAATCAGCGGCAGTTAGAGTTTCTTTTCCATCATTTATTAGGTTTATATAACGTACACCTTCAAATAACTGTGCTATTAGAATTGGAGAGTTAAAATCATCATTCATTGCGTCATAGCAAGACTGTTTCCAATTTGCTATGTCAATAGTGCTTTTAGGAGCAGGATAAAACTGTTTTATAACATCTATTGCTTCCATCAGTCTTTTATATCCTTTTTCGGCAGCAACGATGGCATCATCCGAAAAATCAAGAATACTTCTGTAATGCGCTTGAAGCATGAAAAATCGAGCTACTGAAGCTGGAAATGCTTTACTTAATATTGTGTTTTTTCCAGTTAAAATTTCTCTTGGTAAGATACTGTTTCCCGTAGATTTGGCCATCTTTTTGCCATTCAATGTAAGCATGTTGGCATGCATCCAATAATTGACAGGCGTTTGTCCAGTACAGGCTTCGTTTTGTGCAATTTCACACTCATGATGCGGAAACTTTAAATCCATTCCGCCTCCATGAATATCAAAATGAGTGCCTAAATATTTTGTGCTCATCGCCGTACACTCTAAATGCCATCCGGGGAAACCTTCGCTCCAAGGAGAGGGCCAACGCATAATATGTTGGGGCTCTGCTTTTTTCCATAGAGCAAAGTCTTGTGGGTTTTTTTTGTCAGATTGACCATCAAGATCACGGGTATTGGCCAGCATATCTTCTATATTTCGACCGCTTAACCTGCCGTAATGGTTCGTTTTGTTAAACTTAACGACATCAAAATAAATTGATCCATTTGCTTGGTACCCAATTCCGCTTGAAATTATTTTTTTTATTATTTCAATTTGCTCGATAATATGCCCTGTGGCTGTAGGCTCAATACTTGGAGGTAAAAAATTAAAAGCTTTCAATATTTCGTGAAAATCAACCGTGTACCTTTGTACAACTTCCATTGGTTCAAGCTGTTCTAAACGTGCTTTTTTGGCAATTTTGTCCTCACCATCATCTGCATCGTCAACAATATGTCCCACATCAGTTATATTCCTTACATAACGCACTTTATATCCCAAGTGTAGTAGATATCTAAAAATAACATCAAAAGACATAAATGTCCTAACATTTCCAAGATGTACATTGCTGTAAACTGTAGGTCCACAAACATACATGCCAATATTGCCTTCAAGTATAGGCTTAAATGTTTCTTTTTCTCCTGAAAGAGAGTTGTATACTTTTAAAGTCTGAGTATTATATAGAGGCATTTAATTTTTTTTAGGAGCTAGTTCTTGTTTTCCGCTTCAATTTTTTTGTTTATGAATAGAAAAACAAAAAGGATTTTCACTGCAATCAGGGCTATTAGATAATTTTTAATAAAATAACCTTTCTAGAATTTTGTTTCTAATTTAATGTAATCTAAAAACTCTCTGCGGGCCTGAGGATCTTTAAATTTGCCACCAAATTCAGAGGTTACGGTACTACTTTCAATATCACTAATTCCTCTTGAATTTACGCAAAGGTGTTTGGCATCAATTACACAGGCAACATCTTCAGTCCCTAATGCTCTTTGTAATTCTTGAACAATTTGCATTGTTAGTCGCTCTTGGACCTGTGGTCTTTTAGCATAGTATTCTACAATACGATTCATTTTTGAAAGTCCAATCACTCTACCGTTAGAAATATAACCAACATGTGCTCGACCTATAATAGGCAATAGATGGTGCTCGCAAGTAGAATATACGATGATGTTTTTTTCAACTAACATTTCACCGTACTTATAATTATTGTCAAATGTGGAAGCTTTTGGTTTTTTGGCTGGATTTAATCCTCCAAAAATTTCTTTCACAAACATTTTGGCAACCCGATTTGGTGTGCCTTTGATACTATCATCAGTCAAGTCCATTCCCAGTGTCAGTAAGATATTTTCAACATCTTTTTTTATTCTTTCAATTTTTTCGTCATCACTAATTGCAAAAGCATCATCTCTTACAGGGTTTGTTGCGCATGAACCAATATGATTTTCTCCTATTTCGTCATGAATTTCTTCATCTTGTTTCATTAAAAGCTACTATTATAAAAGTGTATATTTTTAGTCGGTAAAGATAATTAATAAAAACTAAATACTTTCCATAGCTTTTAATATTTAACCAAGACCTTTTTTTATTGGACCTTCAAAGGAAATGGTTTTGAATTAAATAAAAAAAGGCTATAACATTAATTAGTTATTGCCTTTTCTATTACTTTCGTTTAATCAATAAATATCAGTTTTGTCTCTCCATTATTGCAATTAGCTGGATGTTGGCTATCTAAATTATTTAGAGTTATAAGTCGTAATTGCTGCTTTGAGGATATGTACTGCTTTAACTAAGTCCTCTTTCTTTAAGACGTAAGCAATTCTCACTTGGTTCATTCCTACTCCTGGAGTAGAATAAAAACCAGCTGCAGGCGCTACCATAACTGTTTCTCCGTCAAGATCATAATTTTCTAGCAGCCATCGTGCAAAATCATCTGCATTTTCTACTGGCAGCTCTGCGATACAATAAAAGGCTCCCTTTGGAGTAGCTACTTTCACACCTTCAATCTTGTTTAATTCAATTATCAGAGTGTCTCTTCGTTCTCTATATTCTGAAATAACGTTATCAAAGTAACTTTGAGGAGTGTCAAGAGCTGCTTCACTAGCTACTTGCGCAAATGTTGGAGGACTCAATCGCGCTTGGGCAAATTTCATGGCGGTAGCCATTAACTCTTTGTTTTTTGAAACAATACAACCAATCCTTGCACCACACATACTGTATCTTTTTGATACGGAGTCTATCATAATTGCGTTTTCTTCCAGTCCAGGGATATTCATCACTGAATAATGGATGTCTCCATCATAAGTAAACTCTCTGTATACTTCATCTGCGATTAAGAATAAATCATGTTTCTTCACCAATTCAGCTAGCTGCGTAATCTCCTCTTTTGAATACAAATAACCTGTTGGGTTTCCTGGATTACAAATAAGGATGGCCTTAGTTTTTGGAGTAATTAATTTCTCAAAATCAGCGATTGGAGGTAATGCAAAGCCAGTGTCAATAGATGAGATAACAGGAACAACCGTAACGCCGGAGGCAGTAGAAAAACCATTGTAATTAGCATAAAAAGGTTCAGGAATGATAATCTCATCTCCATGATCCATTGTACTTCCCATGGCAAAAAGCAATGCTTCAGATCCACCTGTGCTAATGATTATATCTTCGACATCAATGGGTAGACCTTGGTTTTTATAGAATTGTGATAATTTTGTTCTGTAACTTTCAAAACCGGCTGAATGACTGTATTCCAATACTTCAATATTGAAATTTTTTATCGCATTCATAGCCACCTCTGGTGTTTTTATATCCGGTTGACCAATGTTTAAATGGTATACTTTATTTCCTTTTTTCTTAGCTATTTCAGAGTAGGGAACTAATTTACGTATTGGAGATTCAGGCATTTCGTGACCCTTGTTCGATATTTTTGGCATAATAGTATAATTATTGAATTGCAAATTTGCGATTTTTTTTTCGTATTTAGCGGGGCTTCAGTCCCTATTTATTGTTAAATGTGCATTGTTCTTTGAAATTTTCAGTAAATTTAGGTAAATAATCTGCTATGAATAAAGTCGCTATATTTTTAGTTCTACTTCTGTGTAGCTTCTCCATTTTTGCACAAAATGGATTTCAATTTAACAATAGCGGTAATAAAGTAAGCATCCCCTTCCAACTTATTAATAACTTGGTATTTATTCCCTTAAATGTTAACGGAACTGAGTTTACATTTTTATTAGACTCAGGAGTGCAGGAGACTATTTTGTTCAGCTTAGATGATAATGAGGAAGTTAGTTTTAAAAATATAGAAAAAGTAATCTTAAGGGGCTTGGGAAGCGAGGAAGCTGTTGAAGGTTTGAAATCTGAAGGAAACTTGCTCGAGGTCAAAGGAATGAAATCAGCGAGTCACTTGTTGTATGTTATTTTAGACCAGAACTTTAATATGTCATCCCATGTCGGGATTCCTGTAAATGGAATTATTGGTCATTCTTTTTTTAAAAATAATTTGGTAGAAATTAACTATGATAAAAAGCGAGTTGTTTTTTATAAGGATAATAAGAGAAATAGAAGAAGGATAAAGAGAAAATATAGTAAAGTTGTAATTTCTATAGAAAGAGGAAAACCTTATATCAATACCTCAGTAGTTATAGACTCTGTTAAAGTGCCAGCGAAGTTATTAGTTGACCTTGGAAACAGTGATGCGATATGGCTTCTTGAAAGTAGCATTAATAATGTAATTATTCCCAAAAAAAACTTCGAGGACTACCTTGGCAGGGGTTTTAGTGGTGATGTGATAGGAAAAAGAGCTCGAATTTCTGAATTCGAAATTTCCGATTTTGTTTTTAAAAATCCTATTGCTGCGTTCCCTGATTCTACTTCTTTGAGACATGTAATGATGGTTTCTGATCGCCTGGGTTCAGTGGGGGCTGAGATTTTAAAAAGGTTTTCCATTGTTTTCGACTATAGAAACGAGAGTCTGTTTTTAAGGAGAAACAAGAGCTCTTCTGATCCTTTCCTTTACAACAGAAGTGGAATTGA
>JBLIKQ010000135.1:0-5473 GCA_047635475.1 Porticoccaceae bacterium | reverse complement strand
AGGTTTCGAGCCTAAAACTGTTAAATTTTCAGTTGTTGACGGTGCAACTAAAAATTTAGGAACGATCGTTTTAACCACTAATTTTAATGAATTAGAAGAAATCGTAGTGAGATCTAGTATTCTAGATTTTGCCAAAGATAGAAAAACACCTGTTGCCGTTTCTACTATTAGAGCGTCTGAAATTCAGGAAAAGTTAGGTTCTCAGGAATTCCCTGAAATTTTAGCTAACACTCCTTCAGTGTATGTTACAAAACAAGGTGGTGGTTTTGGGGATGCAAGAATTAACATTCGTGGTTTTGATCAAAGAAATATTGCGGTAATGATAAACGGGGTTCCAGTGAATGACATGGAAAACGGAGCGGTATATTGGAGTAATTGGGCTGGACTTTCTGATGTAACTTCTGCAATGCAAGTTCAAAGAGGTTTAGGTTCTTCTAAATTAGCTATTTCATCTGTTGGAGGTACAATAAATGTGATCACTAGAACTTCTGAAATGAAAGAAGGTGGTAATGTATCAACATCAAGTGGTAATGATAATTATCTTAAAGTTCAAGGGTCTTATTCTACTGGATTAATGAAAAATGGTTTTTCTGCTTCAGTATTAATAAGTTCAACTACTGGAAACGGTTATGTTGATGGAACTAAATTTGAGGGGAAAAATTATTTTATTGCGTTGGGTTATAAGCCAAATGAGAAACATGATATTCAATTTACTTTTACAGGTGCGCCACAATGGCACCACCAAAGAAGTTTTGCTAATCCATTATCAGATTATCTTAAGTATGGTACAAATGGCGAACCAAATATAAAATACAACTCTGGTTGGGGATATAAAAATGGAGAAGAGTACTCATTCGCAAGAAACTTCTACCACAAACCGGTTGCTTCGATCAACTGGGATTTTAAAATTAGTGATAAAACAACATTGTCATCTGTATTTTACGGTTCTTGGGGACGTGGTGGAGGAACTGGAAATATTGGTAAAAGCCCCTATTCTTCAGCTTACAAAACAGCAGACGGATTACTTCCTATTGATGAATTTGTTAAATACAATACAGGTCAGCCAAACACGATTGGTACTGGTTTGAAGCCTAATGCAGACGGCGATTATATTGCGAATAGTAGAGATGGTTTCATTAGAAGATCTTCTATCAACTCGCATAACTGGTATGGTGGGGTTATTAATTTAAATAATAAACTAACGAACGAGTTAACACTTGATTTTGGTGTTGATATGAGAACATATACAGGATTTCACTTTAGAAATCTTAACGATTTGTTAGGAGCTGATGGCTACCTTGATACTTCGGATAGAAACAATCCAAGTAGAACTTTATCTCAAACCTATTCTCCAACTCCAAGTTTAAATCCTTTTACAAATGTAAAAGATCAAGAAAAAATCGCGTACAACAACAATGGGTATGTAAATTGGATAGGAGCTTTTACTCAATTAGAGTATTCAAAAGACAATCTTTCTACTTTTTTACAAGGAGCAGTTTCTCGTCAAGGGTATAAAAGAGAAGATCCTTTTACATACTTGGAGTCTGATCCATTATATAAAACGGGATTCGAAAACAGATTGGGTGGTAACATTAAAGGTGGTGTAAACTATAACATCGGTGAGCAAAGTAATGTCTTTGTTAATTCAGGGTTTTATTCAAAACAACCTTTCTTTCAAGCAGTATATCCAAACAACGCATCGATTGTAGCTGAGAATTTAGTTAATGAAAAAGTATTAGGTCTTGAAGCTGGTTACGGTTTCCGTTCCTCTAAGTTCACGGCTAACGTAAATGTATATTATACTTCTTGGAAGGATCAAAACGTAAGAAGAAGTGATCGTTCTGATACTAATATTGGAGGGTATTTTGATTTCGTAGGTATTACTGAAATTCACTCGGGTGTAGAACTTGAGATGACAGCTAAACCATTACCAAAATTGAGTTTGAATGCTATGTTATCTATAGGTGACTGGAAATATAAAGGAAATGCAGTGAGCAACAAATACGATCAAGACAATAATCCTGTTGCAGGAGGTTCTGACCAAGTGTTGTATTTAGATAAAGTAGATGTCGGTGATGCTGCTCAAACTACTGCGAGTATAGGCGCTAAATATGAAATCTTCAAAAGATTTAATGTGGATGCTAATTATAGAGTAGCGAATAGATTATTTGCTGCAATTTCGCCAGATGCTTTTGGATCAGCTGATAATAAAGGAGCTTTACAATTGCCTTCTTACGGATTAATGGATGCAGGTATTTCATACAAACTTTTATTGGGAACTTCTCAAAAAAGCGCATTAAGCTTCCGATTTAATATGAACAACGTTTTAGACGAGACTTATATTTCTGATTCGGCTACAAATACATTCATTACTGATAATATTGATTCTAGAAATCCATCAAAAGGAACTTATGAATCAAATAGTATGGTTTATGATGGAGTAGCAACTGGAAATCGAGTTTATTTTGGATTTGGAAGAACTTGGAACTTTAGTATCCGTTACAACTTCTAAAGCTTAGTTTTAAATACTTGAAAACGGCATGCACTTTAAGTGTTATGCCGTTTTTTTTTAGTCCTTTTTTACTTATATTTGTTGAAACAAAAAACACTTCTAATGTACGAATTCATTCAAAAATTTCATTCTGGTTGGGCTTATTTAGCGCTTTTATTATTGGTTGTGGTGGTTGTAAACTCAGTGGTTGGCTTAGTTGGTAATAGGGAATTTACTGCCAAAGATAGAAAAATTGCGCTTTTTGGATTGATCGGTACACATATACAATTAGTGATTGGGTTGATATTGTATTTCGTTTCTCCTCTTGGTTTTGCTTCTCTTGGACAAATGTCTGACAAAGCACTAAGATTAACTTCCTTGGAACACCCATTAATTAATATTATCGCAATTGCGTTGATTACGATTGGCTGGGCAAAACATAAAAAATTGACTACATCTGCATCAAAATTCAAGGCTTTTTCCGTTTTCTACGGATTGGGGTTAGTACTTATTTTAAGTAAAATTCCATGGTCAATGTGGTTTTAAAATGTGTAGAAGTCCTAGAAATAGGACTTTTTTTATCTAGGTATAGTTTTTATTAAGTAGGTTTCGAACTAAAAAGTTAATAATGAGAAAATCAATAACAGCCCTTCTTTTATTCGCCATTGTTGCATTGGTCAGTAGTCAAAGCCAAATTATAAAGAATCAAAAATCTCCAATTCAAAAAACGTCTGTACCCAAAGACACTGTCAATAAAGCGAAAGTAATAGTCCTTGAACAGGAAACTAAAAAGGATACAATAGAAGGGGAAAGAGGGAAGCTTACTCCTTATAAAAAAGGGGCACATGCCTCATATTATGCTAACAAATTCCATGGAAGAAGGACGGCTAGTGGTGCGTTATTTGACATGAACAAATATACAGCTGCCCATAAAAAATTACCTTTCGGAACTAAACTAAAGATAACCAATGAAGCAAATGGAGCTTCTGTAATCGTCGAGGTTACTGACAGAGGACCATTTGTTAGGTCAAGAGATATTGATCTTTCAAAGAGAGCCTTTATGGAGATTGCTAAGAATAAAGGAGCTGGTGCAATGAATGTAACTATTGAGGTAATTACAAAATAGTTATTCCCAATTTTTATAAGGATGGAGGCTTAAGTAAGAATTGTAATAACGTTTGTCATTCGTTACTTCCTGTCCTAGCCAGTCTGGTTTTTCAAAAGCTTCTTCTTCGGATTGAAGTTCTATCTCAGCAATAATCAAGCCTTGATTTTCGCCGTAAAACTCGTCGACTTCATAGATATGACTCCCAACTTTTACTTCATAGCGAGTTTTGTCGATTGTACCTTTTTCGCATAAAAGTATCAAGCTTTTAGCTTCGTCACCTGAAATTTCTTTTTCCCATTCAAAACGTGACATGCCGGTTTCGTTCGTCATTCCCTTAATAGTAAGGTATCCTTTGTTTGCCTTTATGCGGACTCTTACGGTACGCTCGGGTAATGAGCTCAAATACCCTTGGGCCACGAGGTTTTGGGTAAAAGCATCTGTTTTAAAGGAATGGTTTTTAACCAAAAATTTTCTTTCTATTTCTATCATTTGTTAGCAAGTTTATTCTGTAATAGTAGCTGTTTTTCAGATGTGCTTGTATTTTTATTGGCCTGAAACAAGTTGAGGACAAGAAAGGATGTATCGCCATATGGGCACTTGTGTTCTTCAAATATATTAAATATTTTAACTGCAGGAGGTTTCATTATAGACAAAAGGGGTTTAAATTTGTGTTATGCCTGATAACTCATTAAATAGGAAAATCATTCACATCGACATGGATGCTTTTTATGCTTCTGTGGAGCAAATGGACAACCCTGCATTGCGGGGGAAAGCTGTTGCTGTGGGAGGTTCAGAAAACAGGGGAGTTGTTGCTGCGGCGAGCTATGAGGCTAGGAAATTTGGAGTTCGATCTGCAATTAGTGGTGTTATGGCCAAGAAGTACTGCCCAGAGATTATTTTTGTGAAGCCAAGGTTTGATAGGTATAAGGAAGTTTCAAGTAAGATTCAGAAGATTTTTTATGAGTACACGGACTTGGTGGAACCACTGTCGCTTGATGAGGCCTATCTAGACGTGACCCAAAACAAAAAAGGAAATCCAAGCGCCAGTTTATTGGCGGAAGAAATCAGAGAACGTATTTTTAATGAGGTAGGTCTAACGGCTTCTGCAGGTATTTCAGTTAATAAGTTCGTGGCTAAGATCGCTAGCGATTACAATAAACCAAATGGCCAGAAAACGGTTAATCCAGATGAAGTTATTTCTTTCCTAGAAGAGTTGCCTATTCGTAAATTTTATGGCGTAGGTAAAGTTACCACTGAAAAAATGTACCAATTAGGGGTTTTTACCGGCTTGGAGTTAAAAAGCAAATCCTTGGAATTTCTAGAAAAACATTTTGGGAAGGCTGGGAATTTCTACTTTAATGTAGTTCGTGGAATCCACAATAGCGCGGTTAAATCAGATCGGATAACCAAATCAGTTGCTGCCGAACATACTTTTGATGTGAATCTTTCTTCAGAAATTTTTATGATGGATAAATTGGAAGGCATTGCAACTACATTGGAAAAAAGATTGAATAAGCACAATGTGGCTGGCAAGACAATCACCTTAAAGATAAAATACAGTAATTTCGCACAACAAACCCGAAGTAAGACAGTTCCTTATTTTATCTCAGATAAAGGCCTTATTTTAGAAATAGTAAAAGAGCTGCTGTATCAAGAACGAATGAAAGATTCCGTACGACTGTTAGGAATTTCACTAAGCAACTTAAATACTGAAGAAAAAAAATTGGTTGTCGTACAGCTAAAGTTGGCTTTTTAATTTGGTTAAATAGTCGTTCAACAATGGTTAAATCTTTAAGATTGTTTTTTTGTTTTTGTAAAAAAAATTACTTTTGATAAACATATAGAAAAAAATGAGCAATTTAAAACAATATGAA
>JBLIKQ010000134.1:0-5570 GCA_047635475.1 Porticoccaceae bacterium | reverse complement strand
ACATCAGGTTGAAATTTTCTAATGGCCCATACAACATCGGATAGCACTTTTTCTTTATCCCAGATTTGTAATGTTTCTTCTGGGTTTTTTGAGTATCCAAAATCATTGGCTCTTGAAAAAAACTGTTCGCCGCCATCAATTTTTCGGGCTTCTATTAGTTCTTGGGTTCTTATCACACCTAACAATTCTCTTAATTGTGGCCCTATTAAATTCTGGCCACCATCGCCTCGTGTCAAAGATAGATAGCCTGTTCTTGCTTTGAAATCATTTGATAAATAGGAAATTAATCGCGTATTCTCATCATCTGGATGTGCGGCTATGTAAAGAACAGAACCTAAGAAATTTAGCTTTTCAATTTGATTGTATATTTCTGCTGCATTTAGTTTTTGTGGCTTTTGGGCCAGCGATATTTGAAAGGAGAAAATAAATAGGAGAAAAAAGTGAATATTATTTTTGTACATTTTTTATGTTTTTGTGTGCAATTACTTCAAATGTAGTAATTAAATATTTTTTTATAAAAAGATTCTTATTTTCTTTCGTGAAAATAAAGATCGAGACAAAGAGAGAGCACCAAAAAGGGTACGCTCTTATCATTCAATCTCATATCGGGAATTATGTTTCCCCTTGTTTTCTGTTTTCTTTGTAATATTTATTCTATTTGCTATTGTTTTTGTCATCCCCTCTTTTCTAACATATTTATTATTATTTGAAGATTAGCGGTTTGCATCATATCTGCGATTATCATTATAGCCACGATTTACAACATTTCTCTTTTTAGAGTATTCAGGTGATTGTGAGTTTGTCCTATTGTTCTTTGGTTTCCAACTCTATATCATTTGCTATATCTTTTTCTGTTAGTACGGAAATTCGTGTATGTTCTGTTACCATGGTATTGTCCAATAGTACTTTATAACCACTATTTAAATCATAATTTCGGTACTGTCTGGGTAAATACCTTGGTCGAACCCATCTTCCGCTTCCAAAATATATAAATTGGGAAGCTTTGATATCAAAGTCCTTTTGAACATCGGGTAAATAATAATATTTTGTTTGTGCATAACAAGATGGCCCCATGATGGAGCTGTCCCTATTTTAAACTAACTGAAACTTGAGCTTAGATTGTGCTTGATACGAGTAAAATTATTCCTACGGTGATTAATTTTATTGTTTTCATGTTTTCTATTTTTTTTAGTTATCATATTAATTTTCCATTTTCTGCATATATACTTTATGACTAAAGCCAACAACTGTACCACAGTATTTTTAGAAGTGTTTTATAGTGGTATAGCTATCAACAAAAAAAGAAACGCAATTGCGTTTCTTTTTTTGTTTCGATTTAATCATCTTTTTATAATAATAAAATTAATAGTAGGATAATGATAATTATTGCACCTACAGAAAGGTAGACACCATTTCCGCTGGGTCTTAACTGTGATTTTATTTCGCGCACTTCTTTATGTAGCTCTTTCTTCTCTGAAGAAGCTAAGGAGGACTTGTCCATTTCTTTTATTTTATCTAGCCTATTAAGCATAGTCTTAACTTCAGCAGGAACTTCCTTGGGGTTTGATGTAACTGCAGCCACATTATTTTCAGCAGCAAACAATGCGGTTGGAAAATAACCTGATGATAATAGCAGTACCATTAAATAGAAACTTAGTTTCATCATCTTTTTTTGGTTTTAGTTAGTATAGTTATTACAATAAAAGTGATACTAATTTATAAAACAGGATTCTATATTATTTAAAAAAAACATAAAATATAGACTTCTTTAAAAAAGAATATATTTGTAAGTTAATGTGCGTAAAGAGGTTAGTTAGGTAATAAAACGTATTCTTTACTTATAAAGGACTGTTCGTGGTTTGGCTAATTCAAAACCTTGTAGTCCAAAGTCACCTGTTTCAAAAGCATTGGTTCTAAAGATATGATCCCCTTGAAATGGGATTATTGGATAATAGGATAGAGAGATTTGAAAAGAACTAAAGACTAAGTAATCATTATTTATAATTACTCCAATGCCGACTTTAGAAAAGGCTTTTGATGTTTTTTCTCCGTCTTGGTTATTTCCTAATAAGGCTATCGAATAGTTAAAATAGGGGTTCAATCTAAATCCTAAAACATCGTGTGGGGAATAGGCTTGTGTTTGTAAAGTCAGAAGCATTTTATTGGTGCCATAGACGGCACTGTTAAAACCTTGAATTCCAAAATTCTCGTTTATGTTAAGGCGGTCAGCTAGGGAATTTGTTCGGTTAATACCGATTATAACTTGAGGTTTAATAAATTGTCTCAATTTCCATTTACCAAATTCTATGAGTTTAGTAAAATAATTAGCTTGAAAAGAAAAGGCAGTCTGTTCCGTTCTTGAATTATTAAAGAAAGTGCCTAGTTCAAAGTTAGTGCTTAAAAACCCCCATTTATGATAATCCCCAAAGGAAACCTGGCCTCCTACATAGGGTCTCCAGTTATTGTTTTTATTTTGATAGCCCAGGGTTACTCCAAAGATTCTTCCGATAGGAACATCTTCAATAATCCCGTTTCTAAAAATATAGCTGTCTTCAATAAAATTACGTGTGCTTATACCGATTCCTGACAGGATAAACTGTTCGTCTGAATAAAAGTTAATTGGATCATATAGTAGGGTAGGACTCTCATGGTAATCAATGTTTAAAAACCGCCCAGATAAAATTAAATTTGTCGTCTTTGCATTTATTGTGCGTCCTTTAAGAATTTGAACGGCTTTTCCAATCCAGAAATCATGTGTACTATATTTGAAATTTTGAGATACATATTTCAAATCAGTTCCCTGTAAAGTGTCTTTTCTGAATTGTTGGTCTAAAGAGATTCCTGCAGCCCATTTTGCTAAAGGGGAATAAAAAGGACGATTAAAGATGATACTTTTTTCGTAATAATTATCTAAGTTTATTTGGTATTTCAGTACTGTGTTTATAAAGCTATTCCTGATGTTTGGTACAGTATAGATTAAACTGTTAGCGTTTTTACCATCACTTAATCTATTGGTGAATTTGTAGTCAAATTGATGCCCTATTCCCAGAATATTTCGTTCGTTCAAGCCCAGAGAATTTTGGGAACCAGAAATAGAAAGCTTTGGTATTATACTCCAAGAATCCAGTACGCGAATGTTAATGTCAATAGAGTCAGATTTCTCACTGACTAACTCTTCCGCAATTGAAACTCGGTTAACAAACTTTTGTGCTCTTATAATACGCTCGGATTCCTCAATTTTTAATAAATCATAGTGGCTGTTTTTTTTGAAAAGCAAGAGGTTCTTTATCGCTAGCTTTTTTGTTTTGAGATGTAGTCTATTCCCTGCTCTCTCCCCCCAGTTGCCTGGTTTTCTTATTGTATCTGTATCTGAATAACCAAAAGGATCAAGTGTTATAATATTGATGTTTCTAATTATTTTGTCTTCAGCTGCTATTCTTTTTTTAGGTTTAACAATCGATATGTTTTTTTTTGATTTTGTAGACTCAAAAATTAAACCGTGAACGAACTTAGTAAACTTATTTTTTTTAGAATAATTTTGGATTCGTTGATATACCTCCGTACTGTCTTGTTCGGATTTATTGATTTGGGAATAAGTATTCTGAATGCTGAAAAGCATCAAAAGAAGTAGTACTTTTTTTTTATTGAGAGACATTAAAGAATAAGTTTCTGTAAGAATAAAAAAAGCTGTTTTTCATCAGGGTTATTGAACTACAAATCTAACGCAATTGTTTTTAATCTATTGCATTTTATCAGATTCTGTCGCTATATCAATACTGGTAGATGTAGGAGAACTATCTTCAATATTTTCGTTTTCAACTTGTTCCAGATTCTTCTGTCTTTTTTTATTGTGTCGCCAAATGAATTTCTTGGGCAAATTATCGCCCATCAGATAGCCCCATGGTTCTAAGGAATCTATTTTGTCGAAAATAATTTTAACGATAGCTAATATCGGAATTGCCAAAAACATTCCTGCAATTCCCGCAATCCCACCTCCAATAATAATTCCAATAATGGATACAAAGGCATTGATTTTAACCTTTGTGTTGATAATGATTGGAACAAGTATATTGTTGTCAATTATTTGCACAATAGCATTTACGGCAATTACTCCCAGTATTAGAGATACATCTGGAGTTCCGGTTAATGAGGCCAAGATTGTTAAAATTCCCGCAATCAGGATACCTATGTATGGGATAAGGTTGAGGATTCCTGTAATTAGACCCAATAGTAGGAAGTATTCAACTCCGATAATATAAAGTCCAATACTTGTAAGCACAGATACGACGATCATTTCAATGATGAGACCTGAAACGTAACTCTGCACAGCTCTTTTAACTTGACTGAGGATCTCTTGTAATTTAGGGTGGTATTCTGTTCCGAATAATTTACTAAAAAAAACCATGAAATGAGTCTTGTACAAAAGAATCAAAAAGGTATAAATAGGAATTAGAGTAATGTCAAGAAGAATATTGGATACTGAAATTAATGTAGTGCCTATTGTTTCTTTTCCTTTTTTAACAGAATCTTGGGTTACATCTTCGATATACCTTCGCTGTTCCCAGATACTAACGTTAAAGTTTGACTTGATAAATCGGTGAATATCAGTTATAAATAGGTTGATGTTTTTCTTAATGGAATCAAAGTCGCTGGCGATACCCGTAATTTCATAAGATAGAAATGCCAAGATGCCCAAAAAAGCAAATACAAAAATCAGTGTAGTTATAGTGGCCGCCAATCCATTAGGGAAGCGCAATTTATGATGCAAAAAATTATTGATTGGGAACAATAATACGGCAAATAAAAAGGCCATGAATACTGGGATTAATACGGCTTGACCGATATATAAAATATACGTAATACTTAATAATGATATTAAAGTAAAACTGAGACGGATATAGAAGGGATATTTGATTGTGTTGTTCATACTATTTCTGTATTTATATCTGCACTAAGCTGTTGCACATAGGTTTACGGTTTAACTGACAAATATGAGATAATCATGAGTTTTTTAAGTAATGTTTTTTATGTTTTTCTTCTGTAATCACCACTAGTAGTGATTGAGATTAAAATGAGGACGTTTCTAATTTTTAATGTTTATCAAAGATTTACTTAATCAACAACCTCATGATCATCAAAATGATTTTTCATTATGGCTATTCCTTTTTGGAACAGTAAGTTGTTTGGGTAAATAACTCTCTCCCCGTTTTTGGTTTTCAGGGCAACATGAAAAGCACGAATATCTTCAATTTCTGCCTCGATTGGAAAGTCCTTATCGTGAATTCGTATAACATCTCCAATTTTAAATGGAAATGAAAAAAACAATATTATACCGGATGTTATGTTACTTAAAATAGACCATTGTGCAAACATGGCTACTCCCACAACCGTTGTTATGGAAGAGATAGCAATAATAATATCTTTGGTTTGAACACCCCAAATAATAATTAGCGCAATTATGGCTAGAATAGTGGTTAACAAATGCATGTATTTGATAACCAGATTTGTTCGATGTTCAATTCTATGGGTCGTCCGTGCAAAACGTCTCACTAGTTTTGAAATAATAATTC
>JBLIKQ010000133.1:0-5775 GCA_047635475.1 Porticoccaceae bacterium | reverse complement strand
TTAGACTGGAGAGAAACATATATAAAAATTTATGTTGATAATCAATTGTTTTTATCATTTGATAATAACAGCAGTGTGCCTTTTAATCAGGATTTCTTTTTGATTTTTAACTGCGCAATGGGAGGAAGTTATGGAGGAGCAATCGACCCGAATTTTGTGTCTTCTACTTTTGAAATTGATTATGTGAGGGTTTATAAATAATAAGGTTTGAAAATTTAAAAGATAGTAGGAGGGTGGTTTTTTTTATCGTCCAGTAATTTAATAATTAAAGAAACAAATGAAAAATTTATTTTTACTTGCATCATTCGTTGTAGCGGTTGTTGTACTTGCCGCTTGCAGTAGCAAAATGGGTAATACATCTGTCGCGTACTCTAAAGCAAATCCTTTAGAAGCCAGAGTCGATTCGGTTTTAAATCTAATGACATTAGAGGAAAAAGTGGGGCAGCTCAATCAATACAATGGATTTTGGGAAATCACTGGACCAACCCCCAAGGATGGTCAGGCGGCAAAAAAATATGAAGACCTGAAAAAAGGATTGGTGGGATCTATGCTCAATGTAAGAGGGGTAAAAGACGTTAGGGCTTTACAGAAAATTGCAGTTGAAGAAACGCGATTGGGTATTCCCATAATTTTTGGTTTTGATGTCATACATGGATATAAAACAATCAGTCCTATACCATTAGCTGAATCGGCAAGTTGGGATATGGAAGCAATAAAACAATCCGCTGCTATGGCTGCTGAAGAAGCAGCTGCAGTAGGAATTAATTGGACTTTTGCGCCAATGGTTGATGTTGCCAGAGACGCGCGTTGGGGAAGAGTTATGGAAGGGGCGGGTGAAGATCCGTTTTTAGGAAGTAAAATTGCAGTAGCACGAGTACAAGGCTTTCAGGGAGTTGATTTATCTGCAACAAATACTATTTTAGCTTGCGCCAAGCATTTTGCAGGATATGGTTTTGCAGAGGCAGGAAGAGATTACAATTCTGTTGATGTCAGTGAGTCAACCTTACAAAACATTATTTTCCCACCATTTAAGGCTGCAGCTGATGCGGGTGTCAGGACTTTTATGAATTCTTTTAATGATTTGAATGGTATTCCTGCAACCGGAAATGCGTATCTGTTAAGAAAAATATTAAAAGGGGACTGGAACTTTGATGGGTTTGTGGTTTCAGACTGGGGTTCAATATATGAAATGATAGCTCATGGTTATGCGAAAGACAATAAGCAAGCTGCAGAAATTGCTATTAATGCGGGTTCTGATATGGATATGGAATCAAATGCTTATGTAGGACATTTGATTGCATTAGTGCATGAAGGTAAAGTAAAAGAAAGTATTGTAGATGATGCAGTAAAAAGGATTTTAAAAGTAAAATTTGAGTTGGGGTTGTTCGATGATCCCTATAAATACTGTGATGAAAATCGCGAAAAAGAAACAGTTGGAAAGCCGGAATTTCAAGAACTAGTTTTAGATATGGCGAAAAAATCGATTGTGTTGTTGAAAAATGATGGATTATTACTTCCTCTAAAAAAATCGGGTCAAAATATCGCAATAATAGGGGCATTGGCAAATGATAAAACAAGTCCATTAGGGAGTTGGAGAATCGCTGCGGATGATAATACTGCTATTTCAGTGGTCGAAGGAATGACCAAATATGGAGGAAATCAGATTACGTATGCAAAAGGCGCTGATGTAGCGGTCGGACGGACACAATTTGTTTGGGAAACTAAAATTAATACAACCGATAAAAGTGGATTTTCAGAGGCTATAGCTGTTGCAAAACAAGCAGACGTCGTTGTGATGGTATTAGGAGAGCACGGTTTGCAATCTGGAGAGGGTAGAAGTAGGGCGGATATCGGACTGCCTGGTGTACAGCAAGAATTATTAGAAGAAATATTTAAAGTGAATCCTAATGTTGTTTTAGTTTTGAACAATGGTCGACCATTAGCTATTCCTTGGGCTGCCGAAAACATTCCGTCAATTGTGGAAGCATGGCAATTAGGGACGCAAAGTGGAAATGCAATAGCACAAGTCCTCTATGGTGATTACAATCCAAGTGGTAAATTACCAATGACTTTTCCAAGAAGTGTAGGACAAGTACCAATTTATTACAATTATAAAAACACCGGAAGACCAATAATGAACGAACCAGAAAGTGTGTTTTGGTCTCATTATATTGATGAAAAAAATACTCCTTTATATCCATTTGGTTACGGTTTGAGTTACTCAAAATTTGAATATTCTGACTTAAAGCTTAGCAGTAGTTCTTTCGTTGAAAATGGAAAAATAGAAGTGAGTGTAAATGTTAAAAACACTAGTGGTTTAACTGGGAAAGAAGTAGTGCAAATGTATATTAGAGACCTTATAGGCACCATGACGAGGCCGGTTAAGGAACTAAAAGGATTTGAACTAATCGAACTACAGCCCAACGAAACTAAAAAAGTAACGTTTAGTATTGATAGAAAAACAATTGAGTTTTTTACGGCAAACCAAAAATGGGAAGCTGAACCGGGAGATTTTAATGTTTTTATCGGTGGGAGCTCCCATACAACATTAGAGGCTGATTTTCAGTATTTAAACTAACTAAAAATTAATTAAAATGGCTGCTGGATAGAGTTAATCCAAATGCTTACATAAATTAGTGTTTTTAGGATTCAAAGCTATTAACGAGTCTTGTGTCGGGGCTTATTACCTTGTGTAAGTATAAAAGCGCTTGAGACTTTTTAAAAGCATAGTACAACATCATTAATGATAGTGCCAATGCGAAACTATGTCACACAATCAAAAATATTTAGTATCAATTCTAAGTATTAAAATCCATTTTCATGAAAAATATTATTCTACCCAAAAGTTTCTGTTTAGTATTGTTAATTAGTCAACTCTGTTTTGCACAAGTTGATATTGTTTACAATGATTTAGTTTGGTCTGATGATTTCGAAACTAATGGAGCTATTAATCCTAACAATTGGTATCATCAAACAAAGTTACCAGCAGGAGGGAATTGGTATAACAACGAAGTACAGCATTACACTAATTTGTTGACGAATTCTTTTGTGGATGCAGGTTCATTAAAAATAGTAGCAAAAAAAGAAAATTTCACCGATCAAGGTTTTACAAAACAGTATACTTCTGCAAGGCTAAATTCCAAATTTGCATTCAAATATGGACGAGTAGATTTGAGAGCAAAAGTGCCAGTTGAGGCAGGTACATGGCCTGCAATATGGATGTTAGGTAAAAATATAAATGAAGATGGAGGCTATTTTGATGAAACATATGGGACAAGTAATTGGCCGGCTTGTGGTGAAATTGATATAATGGAGCACGGCATCACTCGCTCACAACCTGCTAATTATATTCAAAGTGCAATGCATACGCCTTCTTCTTATGGAGGAACAATAAACATAGGGGGAACGGTTGCTAATTCTGATATTGAAAGTAACTACCATATTTATTCAATGAATTGGTCACCAAACCAAATTTCATTTCTACTTGATGATGTAATATATTATACTTACAATCCATCTGTGAAGGATGCGAATACCTGGCCATTTGATAAAGAGCAATATCTTTTGTTAAATATAGCAATGGGAGGAGTTGCTGGAACAATAGCTTCTGATTTTGTAGAAAGTGCGATGGTGATTGATTATGTAAAAGTATACCAAAACACTACAGTTGATACTCAGGCACCTATAAACTTCACAGCGAAAATCGTCACAGTTACTAGCTCGTCAGTAGAGCTATTGATGAATGCTACTGATAATTCTGGGACTGTGAATTATAATGTTGATTATGAGTCTGGAAGTAGTTCTGTCTCTTTTTCGTCTGGCGTTGAGAAATCATTAGTAGTTTATGGTTTATCTCCTAATACAAGCTATACGTTTTCAGTTTCGGCAAGTGACGTCTCTGGTAATGCTTATGTAAATAACCCAATTGTACTTAATACTACAACTACGACCAAGCAAGATTGTTCTGCCACTGCCTCTGAGGCTTCTGAAGGTTCTTTCTCGAAGGGATATAAATACGCTTTCGAAACTTTGGGAACTGATGTTAAAGTTACTTTTGAACTGTTGGATACTGACAAAACAGGAGTTGTTGCCTATTTAAGGAAACAAAGTCCTTTATCAGAACTGCAAATGACGAATATTTCTGGGAACATTTTCACAAAAACTATTAGTGGTCAAGCTATGGGTTCGACCGTTAGTTATGCTGTTAAGTTTGCTTTTGCCGGCGGGTTATCGGTTACTAAATATTTTTCCTATGTAGTGGGGAGTAATTGTGCATTAAGTAGAGAAAGCTCATCTGAATTGAAGCAATTTTACTTTCCTAACCCTGTAGGAGATAATTTGTATTTGCAGTTATTAGATGATAAAAACCAAATTGTGTTGACAAACCTATTGGGTCAGAAACTATTGGAAGACGAAGTGAAATCATCACATACTTTGGATATGAGTGCTTTTAAATCTGGCACTTACTTCTTAAAAGTGAATAACTCGCAGGGAATACAAAATTTCAAAATTTCAAAAAAATAATTGTTTAGAATAAATAAAAGTCTCCAATCTTTTAGGGTGAAGACCAAAAAAGGCGTTCGCTTTTCGATGAAAAACAGCTTTTTTTTATCTTTTTAAAAGAATTTATCGCGTGAGATTATTTTAGTCTTTCTCAAGCAAAATGTATTTTGTTACAGTGTATCTAGAATGCCGCTAAATTAATTTTATAGTAAATAAACGCTAAAAAATAGTCAGTGTTTATTTTTAAAGTACTAAAAGTCATTCTTTTTGACTTTATTCCTTCATTTTAAATTTTTGGCTACGGAACTGCAAAAGGATGACCATGCTCATGCATTTCTAGAGTCACGAAAACTAAATTAAGTTGGAAAAAAAACTACGATTTCATCCTATTAAAACTTTGCTTGTTAACTTTTCGTAATTTTTATTGTGATTTCAAGTTATTAATTGTTAGTTTTGATAACTTAATTAACATAAAACTATAGTTAGCCTATTACACAAATCTACTTTTTAAGAAAATTTTCACAAATTTTAATCCAAATTAAAAGGTAAGACCATGGCTAATATACAGACCCCAGATGCTTTATTGGTACAAAGTTATGTAGCAGGAGATGAAAACGCTTTAGCTACATTGATCAAAAGACATGAATCTCGTATTTACGGATTCATTTACTCTAAAATTTCAGATAGAGACGTCTCAAATGATATTTTTCAAGACACTTTTATAAAAGTTATAAAAACTTTGAAGTCGAATTCCTATAACGAGGAAGGTAAATTTTTGCCATGGGTAATGAGAATTTCTCATAATCTCATAATTGACCATTTTAGAAAATCTAAGAAAATGCCAATGTTTAGGGAAACGGAGGAGTTTTCTATTTTTTCAATCATGTCTGACAATGTTCCTTCAATAGAAAGTCAATTGATTTCAACTCAGGTCGAACAGGATTTAAAGAAGTTAATTGAGGAACTACCACTTGATCAAAAAGAGGTTCTCGTTATGCGAATGTATCAAGACATGAGTTTTAAAGAAATTTCTGAAATTACTGGGGTTAGCATCAATACATCCTTAGGCAGAATGCGTTACGCCTTAATGAATTTAAGAAAAATTATCGATAAGCACCAAATTGTTTTGACTAATTAACAATATATGAATATTTTGCACGTTATAGTATGATAACAAAATTTACATAACATGGCAAAAACTTACTCTAGAAATTCATTGAAAACTAAAGCAATGAAACCAAGAAAAGAAATCGTTTCTTTTTTATTACATTA
>JBLIKQ010000132.1:0-5858 GCA_047635475.1 Porticoccaceae bacterium | reverse complement strand
CCAAGTTTTTTCTGCGTTTAGAAGCAACCTTTTCTTCCAATGCCATACGTCCCGATTTTTGTTCTAACCAAGAAGAGTAGTTTCCTTTCCAAGGAATACCCTCTCCTCTATCCAACTCTAAAATCCAACCTGCCACATTATCTAAGAAGTATCTATCGTGCGTTACAGCGATCACAGTCCCCGAGTATTGAGCTAAATGTTGCTCTAACCAAAGGACACTTTCCGCATCCAAGTGATTCGTGGGCTCATCAAGAAGCAATACGTCCGGCTGCTGTAATAACAATCGACATAAAGCAACACGACGACGCTCACCACCAGAAAGATTCTTAATAGGCGTATCAGCATCTGGAGTGCGCAGCGCATCCATTGCTATTTCTAATTTGGTATCGATTTCCCAGGCACCTAATGCATCAATTTTATCTTGCAAAAGAGCTTGACGGTCCATTAATTTGTCCATTTTGTCAGCGTCTTCATAAACTTCTGGAAGACCAAAACTATCATTTATCTGATTAAACTCTTCTAATACCGCCATTGTTTCGGCAACACCTTCACGAACAATTTCAATAACTGTTTTACTGTCGTCAATAATTGGTTCTTGCTCCAAGTACCCAACCGTATAACCTGGAGCAAAAACTACGTCTCCTTGATAATTCTTGTCAGTCCCGGCAATAATTTTTAATAAAGATGATTTTCCAGATCCATTAAGACCCAAAATACCAATTTTAGCTCCATAGAAGAAACTTAAATAAATATTTTTTAATACTTGTTTGTCACTGCTTGAGTAAGTTTTACTCAATTTAGACATGGAGAATATTACTTTTTTATCGTCTGCCATTTTTTTGTTTTTTTATTAATTCAACATTTAAAACACCGCTTAAAGCCTGCCCTTAAGTGAGCTAAAAACCCAAGCATTAGCCAAGAATCCAACCCCAACAGCTGCAAATCCCCATCCGGAAACATCGCTATACTTAAAAGCACCAAGGCCTATTAGAAGTAAACCCATCAAAATCATTATTAAAGTAGCCCATCCCAAGACGGTATTCTTATTCATTCCCATTATTATGCTATGTTTTTTAAAATGCAAATATCGTGAATTTTAACCGCTAATTGAAAATATTATAGAGCATTTCTCGTAACAAATCAGAATTTGACATCGCATTTGCCCCCACTCCTTTGCTTTTAACGTCGATATCCCTTAAGGAAGTCACGATCTGGCTTACCTTTTTCATAGGGTAATTCTTTAGTGCTACGTCATATTCTTTCATGAAAAAAGGATTAACACCTATGGCGAAGGCAACATTCTTAGGGTTTCTGTCTTTTAGACCATGATATTTAAGCAATTGAATGAAGAATCCAAAAACCAAACTAGTGGTAACCACCATTGGATTTTCTTTTGGGTTGTTTGCGAAATTCTGAGCAATGGTATACGCTTTAAGTTCATTACGCTCCCCTATTGCCTTTCTCAATTCAAACACATTGAAATCCTTACTAAACCCTATGTTTTCCTCTATATCTTTTGGAGTTATTACACTTCCTTTAGGGAGTACAATTTGCAGTTTTTCGAGCTCATTATTTATTTTCCCCAAATTGTTTCCTAAAAATTCCACCAGCATAGCGTTGGCTTTAGGCTCAATCGTATATTTTTTGCTGGCTAATATTCGTTTTATCCAGTCTCCAACCTGGTTTTCATACAGCTTTTTACTTTCGTAAACAAGACCAGCTTTTCCTAACAACTTAGTCGTTTTTTTACGTTTGTCCAGAGTTTTGTATTTATAACAAACTACCAAAACGGTGGTCAGCATCGGGTTTTCAGCATAACTTTCAAGTTTGTCAATGGTACGACTAAGATCTTGTGCTTCTTTGACAATTACGACCTGACGCTCCGCCATCATCGGGTAACGCTTAGCAGTGCTAACTATATCTTCAATTGACACATCTCTACCATACAATACGGTCTGGTTGAATCCTTTTTCTTCCTCAGACAATACATTTTTTTCAATATAATCAGATATAATATCAATATAATAAGCTTCTTCTCCCATCAAGAAATAAATAGGTTTAATATTTCCAGCTTTTATATCGTTCAAAATTTTTATAACCTCGTCCATATTTTTGGTTTAAAGCTTAGAGTTTAAAGTATGTCTCAACTTGTGCGACTTTAGACTTTAAACTTTAAACTAAATAACTATTTTTGCTTTATGCAAAAACTGAATTTCTATTCTTATTCTTTTCGATTCAAAAATAGCGAAAATAAAGTGTCTATTTTTGATGAAATCAGGAAAAAATTTATCGTTCTAACCGCAGAGGAATGGGTCCGTCAGCATGTCATACAATTTTTATTGGAAGAAAAAAAGTATCCGATATCTCATATAAATGTAGAAAAAGTTCTAAAAGTCAACGGATTACGCAAAAGATATGACATAGTAGTTTACAAAGCAGACGGCTCTATTTGTATCTTAATCGAATGTAAAGCACCTACAATAAAAATTGCACAAGCCACATTTGACCAAATTGCGCGTTATAACATGACCATGAATGCCCAGTTTTTGATGGTCACTAACGGTTTGAATCACTATTTTTGCAAAATGGATTTTGAAAATGAAAAATATCAGTTTCTTACTGAACTTCCAAATTATACTATATAAATAAACAAAATGAAAATAGCGGTCGTTATCCTCAATTGGAATGGAATCACTTTACTGGAACAATTTTTACCATCAATACTTGGCTTTTCGCCTGAAGCAACTGTATATGTTGCCGACAACGCTTCCACAGACGATTCCATAGCGTTTGTAACGGCTAATTTCCCTAAAGTACAAATTGTGAAAAATGACAGTAATTTCGGTTTTGCGCGCGGATATAATGAAGCCCTAAAACATATTGATGCCGAAATCTACGCTTTGGTCAATTCAGACATTGAGGTTACCGAAAACTGGCTGCTTCCGATAATGAAAACTTTTGAAAAAGAGCCGAATACAGCAATCATCCAGCCCAAAATACTAGACTTCAAAAACAAGGAATATTTTGAATATGCAGGAGCCGCTGGTGGCTTCATTGATAAATACGGATATCCCTACTGTCGTGGACGCATTTTTGACACTTTAGAACCAGACAAAGGCCAGTATGACGATAATTGCGAGATATTTTGGGCATCTGGAGCTTGCTTTTTCATAAGAAGCGCTGTTTACAGTGAATTGAAAGGCTTCGATGATGATTTTTTTGCCCATCAAGAAGAAATTGATTTGTGCTGGCGCGCATTCAATAAAGGACACAAAATAAAATATAATCATAAATCAGTAGTCTATCATATAGGAGGAGCAACCTTGCAACAAGGCAATCCGAAAAAAACTTTCTTGAATTTTAGAAACTCATTGTTAATGTTAACCAAAAATTTACCAAAGGAAAAGTTATATTCAGTCCTAGCTTTCCGTATGATACTTGACGGAATCGCAGGGATTAAATTTCTTTTTCAAGGAAATTTATCTCATTTTGTGGCTATTGTGAGAGCGCATGTTTCTTTTTACAGCTTATTTTCAAACACTTACAAGAAGAGAGAGACTATTACGCTAAAAAAATACTATAACGTAAAAAGTATCGTTATCAAATATTACTTTAACAATGGCAAGGTATTTGCAAAATAATTTTATAAGTAATTATATCAAATATTTAATCATTAAAAACTAACTTCGCACATGAACTTAATAAAAAAATCTATGAAAAAAATTGCAATTGCATTATCGGTCTTAGTCCTTTTGACCTCTTGTGTTTCTAAAAAGAAATATACTGATTTAGAAGCCAGAAACAAGGAAACTCAAGATTTACTAAATTCTTGTACAGTTAAGCTAAACTCATGTTTAGAGGAAAAATCTGGTCTTGTAGCGACAGTATCGGGCTTAAAAGAATATAACCAGAGTCTTATCAGCACTTCTAAAGACATGACTATTTTGACTTCGAAAGGAGCAGATAATATAGAAAAAGCATTAGAGTCTATGAAAGAGAAAGATTTAAAAATCACTAGAATGCAAGATGCATTAACTAAGAAAGACAGTGTTACACTTGCCTTGGTTACTAGTCTAAAAAGATCAGTTGGAATAAACGATCCAGATATTCAAATTAATGTTGAAAAAGGAGTTGTTTTTATCTCAATTGCTGATAAATTGTTATTTAAAACTGGAAGTTATGTAGTTTCAGACCAAGCAAAAGGGGTTTTAGCTAAAGTAGCAAAAGTAGTTAATGACAAACCTGATTTTGAATGTATGGTTGAAGGTCATACTGATAATGTTCCATTAACTGGAAATGGTGTTTTAATTGACAACTGGGATTTAAGTGTGAAACGCTCTACGTCTATCATCAGAGTATTAACAAATGAACTGAATGTTAATCCAGCGCAATTGATTGCTGCAGGTAGAAGCTCTTACGTGCCGTTAGTTGATAATGATTCTGCTGAAAACAGAGCTCGTAATAGAAGAACTCGTATTGTTGTGCTACCCAAAATTGATCAATTCTACGATATGATTGAAAAAGAAATGAAAAAACAAAAACAATAGTTTTTAATTTCATTTTGATATAAATAAAAACGTCTCGATATTCGAGACGTTTTTTTTATCATTAAAAACAAAAGTGGATCTATTATATATCATGTAAAAATCATTACTTCGTAAAGAAGTTAGCTCTTACTTGATCTAACATTGTTTTAAATACTTTGATGTTTTTGTAATAAATTTTCGATTCACTCGAACAAATAGACTTTCATCGCAGCTACAACTACAAGCTATCTCAATAACTATTGATTGCAAATAAGGCTTTGACTTGTAAAAATAAACGAGCTATCATCCTCGGTAAAACTATGATTATTTTTTTCTCTAACCATTAATAAAAGTATTAGAGAGAGATTATATATTATCCTCTATATCTCAACAAACCATATCTTTATTTTAACCCTGGTTTTTTTATGCTTAGAACATTTTAATTCAAATTATAGTTCAGTGGCAACATATCTCCCATTCTATTTTTTGCTATTTTTCCAGTTAAAATAATATTCTTTATATTAGAGTAATTTCCATATTTATAAATATTAAAATCTTTTGTTTCAAAAGTAATATTTGAATACTCGTCTTTATCATATACAATATCATATGAAGCAATAGCTTTGAGATCTCTCACATCGGTCTGCTGAGGTATCACTTCTATTTTTACACTAGCTTTTTTCTCAAACACTTTAAAACAATCACTGGACGAAACATTACGGTCATTTACCATTAATAAAAACTGATCATTTCCCCAAATATTATTTTTTAAATTTCTAAAAAAATTAATTTCAGAACCATTATAAGCTTTTTCTCTGCTTGATACTCTTTCATTTGTATTACTTATTTCTTCAAAATTACTAAAACCTCGATAAAAGCTTCTTATAACATAATCAGAATCTAATTTAAATTTGCTAAATTGAACTTCAAAACTCACTAAATTATACTCAATTTTATAACCTAAAGAGGGGTTTAATATAATCAAAGAACTATCCGAATATGCCGTTAATGTATAATTTCCCTTATCATATTTAAAGTAAATATCTTCTTCATTTTGTATTATTGTTTCCTTGCCGTTAGGAGTCAAACCTAAAAACTGTTCCCTAAATAATTGTAATTTCTCCATTCTTGTAAAATCGCTTTTTACGTTTAGGATAACTACCTCTTTAAGAACAATTGCTATAGGCTTTAAGTATATTTTTAGCTCCTTATCAATATCAAAGTTTGAAATGTATTCAGTTTGATATCCCGCGGAACTAACAACTAAACTGTTTTTAGCTTCAGCATCAAAGTTCAAAGTAAAATCGCCGTTTTCGTCGGAAGTTGTTTTAA
>JBLIKQ010000131.1:0-6101 GCA_047635475.1 Porticoccaceae bacterium | reverse complement strand
ATGTGTTGGAAGATTTAAATTTCGCAGATGAAATTTTGGTTATCGACTCTTTTAGTACTGACAAAACAGTTCAAATAGCGGAATCTTTTAGAAATGTAAAAGTGACCCAACATGCATTTGAAAATTATGCCATTCAAAGAAATTTCGCTATTAGTTTAGCTAAAGGCCCATGGATCTTGTTTCTTGACGCCGACGAAAGACTTACGAGCTCGCTAAAAAACGAAATTATCCAAACGATACAAAGTAAAGGGAAATATACGGCTTATTATTTCAATCGTACTTTTATGTTTTGTAATAAACGATTGCACTACAGCGGTTGGCAAACAGATAAAATCATTCGCCTTTTCAGAAAAGAAAAAGCCCATTATTCTCTACAAAAAACGGTTCATGAAAAACTAAACACTAATGGAAATGTTGGAAAATTAAAGAATAAACTAATTCACTATTCCTATACAGACTATTCCAGTTATAAAGAAAAAATGATCAGTTATGGAAAACTAAAAGCTAATGAGGAGTTTACGAAAGGCACAAATCCGAATTTTTTCCATTTCTACCTACGTCCTTGCTACCAATTCATAAATCAATACATACTGAGATTAGGAATCCTTGACGGAAAGAAGGGAGTTATCATTTGCTATCTAAATGCCCTCAGTGTTTATACACGTTTTCAAGAATTAAAAAAAATTAAGGCTGAAAATTAAGCTTTCCAGAATTTTATTTTCTTTTTTATTTTATGCTTTTTTGCAAAAGCGGCTTGAAATTGAGTAGTTGCTTCCCACATTTTTTCGAAAATTTTCGAGCTCGTTTCGGTATAACATTTCGCATACTCATCACTCATAATAGCTATCATATCTTTTTTTGGAGTAAGCCTACTTAAATTTTTCATTCGCATATCAAAATCGAGTGATTCATGAAAATTCATTCTATTTAGATCAACCAGAAAAAATTGATACTTATTATCAGACACTTTTTTAATTAATGTATTACCCGGTCCGTGATCCATAAACTGGATCCCTTTTTCATGTAAGTCAAAAGAAAAACGCGTGAATTGCCGCAGAATATTTTCGTGATCAGGATAGTCTGGAATCTCCACCAGCTCTCTAAAAGTTAATTCAGTAGCAAGATGTTCGCTTACATAGTAACTATCTTGTATACCAATAAAGTTGAATTTTTCAAGAAAAGCAATTGGCCGCGGTGTTCCAATTCCTTTTTCTAATAATATTGTCGCGTATTCATAAGAGCGGCGCGCTTTAGATTTTCTAAAATATTTGTAAACGATTTTATTAATTAAATGAGGCACCTTAAACGACTTTATGTTTATCGTTTCTCCCTCTATTTCAAATGTTTTAATTATGTTCCTCTCCCCATTACCAAATACCGTTCCTAAATCAGAATTGAATTTTTTTATGAACCTAAGCACTTCGGGGGAGTTTTCCACCGTTTTAGAAAACATTAATTTTATTGTCATTTTTATTTCTTTAAGAGGTTTTCTTAATACTGGTTTAATATTGGTTTCCAAAATTCAATCACCTTGGGCTTATTAATTCCGTGACAACCAAATGGAAGCTGGTCATTACATAAAGCCAATGCTATTTTAGGTTTTCGATCGATCGCAAAATACACAGCTTCCTTATAATCAGGAATTTTAAAATTAGCGTACAATTTTGGTGCTTGTAATGACCAAAAGACATCCTCTATAGCATAAATTTGTTTTACATCATCATTCAAAAACTTAGAAATAACAGCGCTATTTTGCTTCGCTATCAAATAATGTGACTCAGTCTTTCTTAATGAAAGACCACCATTCCCAACTTTAAAAAAAGTTTCTTCGCGCTCATTTTTGCGTTTAGACCTAAAATTTCGGGCAATCATATTAAAATACTTCGAACTAATTGTGTTTTTTGGACTCGCTATCCATGGAGCCCCTATGTAATCATATTCCTTATCACACCATTTCAATAATTCATCTTTAAAAACAAAAGCATCTAACTGATAAATTAAGATATAATTTGTTTCGAGAAACCTTTCATAAAAAGAAGCAGATAAAAGTAATTCATTGTAACCTTCGATATTTTCAAAATATCTTTTAGGAAAGCTTTCAACACTTATACCGCTGTATTGTTTTGTGATGTAGTCATTATCCAAGCCTTCAGGTTGAACTAAAACAATTTGATGATTTTTAAGCACCTTTACACATTGTAAAAATGATTTCTCCTCAAGTTCACCAAAGTACGTTTTGTAGATTGGTATAATTATTTTAACTGACTTTTTCATTAGGATAGCTGATTAACACTTACTAATTAAAGCTGAATGTTTGTTTATTAATGCTTTTTGCAATCGTCAAAGATCAAATTTATTTTCGACAGCCAAGAGATAATCTTTGTCTAATAGTCAAAAAACTCTAATCTAAAATTTTAATGCGGTGCCTTCCGGAGGAAGAAAACAACATAAGTAAAGCTGATTAAATTCCTGTTTTTAATTAAAAAATTCAATACCAAAGCAAAAATAAGCTTATAATTAATAAAAGTAAGAGTATTCTAAATTAAATTTAAGCCTATTGATGTCAAGAATGATTATTTTTGCTGATGAATTGATTTTTACAAATACTATGAATATAAACGAGGAAGTACATAAAGCATACGAAATTATAAAAGAAGGAGGCATTATACTCTACCCCACCGACACGGTTTGGGGAATTGGATGTGATGCGACAAATGCTGAAGCGGTCGCCAAAATATATAAAGTCAAACAAAGAGCCGAGGCACAAAGTATGATCGTTTTGATGAATGGCGAAAAAATGATGTACAATGTATTTAAAGAGATTCCCGAGGTAGCTTGGCAGATTATGGATTTATCCGAAAATCCAACCACTATAATCTTGGACCAACCACGAAATATCGCAAAAAATCTAATTGCTTCAGATAATACTTTGGGAATAAGAATCGTAAAGGACCCGTTCTGTTTCAAATTATTGGAAAAGATGAAAAAACCACTGGTTTCTACTTCCGCAAATATTTCAGGCCAACCCACTCCAAAAAGTTTCAAAGAAATTAGTCCCGAGATTATCAAAGCTGTAGACTATGTTGTAAATTTGCAACGCGAGAAAATTGGTGGAAAACCATCTACAATTATAAAATTGTCGAATGATTCTCAAGTAAAAGTAATTAGAAAGTAAAACTTTACCTATTTGTTTGTCATTTCGACCAAGGAAAAATCTCATCTAGTGATTCATGTTTTGTGATTTCTCCTCCTTCGAAATAACAAAACACAGAAAATGAATGAATGAATTACACAAAAGCCTTACAGAATAAAATATTCCAAGTCATCTCACAAGCCTCCAAAGAACTTAATATCGAAAGTTATGTAATTGGTGGATTTGTTAGAGATTTGATATTAAAAAGGGAATTCAAAAAAGATATCGATATAGTTGCTGTTGGTAGTGGTATTGAACTAGCCTTGAAAGTTTCGGCATTACTCCCAAAAAAACCAAAAGTACAAGTTTTCAAGACTTATGGTACAGCCATGTTGCGTTTTGAAGATACCGAAATTGAATTTGTTGGTGCAAGAAAAGAATCCTACCATTTTGACAGCCGCAATCCAGTTGTTGAAAATGGCACACTCGAAGATGATCAAAACCGCCGAGATTTTACCATTAATGCACTGGCTTTATCTTTAAATTCAGATAGTTTTGGAGAACTGCTCGATCCATTTGATGGTCTGAAAGACATGGAGGATAACGTATTAAAAACACCTCTTAATCCTGATATTACTTACTCTGATGATCCCTTGCGCATGATGCGAGCCATTCGTTTTGCCAATCAACTAAACTTTGAAGTCGAGGAGAATTCACTGAAATCCATCACAAAAAATGCAGAAAGAATTAAAATTATTTCCGGAGAACGAATTGTTGATGAACTAAATAAAATCCTTTCAACAGACCAACCCTCTGTCGGGTTCTTATTATTATATAAAACAGGACTTCTTGATATACTTTTACCAGAATTGACCGCTTTAAACCAAGTGGAAGAAATCGAAGGTCAAACCCACAAAAACAATTTTTACCACACACTCGAAGTCGTGGATAATATTTGTCCAAATACGGATGATGTTTGGCTTAGATGGGCGGCATTATTACACGATATTGGAAAAGCGCCAACCAAACGTTTCAACAAGAAACAGGGATGGACTTTTCACGGACATGAATTTCTTGGCGGTAAAATGGTGAAAAAAATATTTGAACGATTACACATGCCATTGAACCAAAAAATGAAATTTGTTCAAAAAATGGTCATGATGAGTTCCCGACCTATCGTTCTGTCCCAAGAAACCGTGACTGACTCAGCAGTTCGTCGCTTGGTTTTTGATGCCGGAGCAGATGTAGAAAATTTGATGACGCTTTGCGAGGCAGATATAACAACCAAAAACCCAAATAAGTTTAAAAAATACCATAGCAATTTTGAAATCGTCCGAAAAAAAATTGTGGAGGTTGAAGAGCGCGATCAAGTTCGTAATTTCCAACCGCCAATAACTGGTGAAGAAATCATGGAACTTTTTAATATCAAACCTTCAAAAGAAATAGGTATGCTAAAGGAGGCGATTAAAGAAGCCATACTAGAAGGCGAAATTCCTAATGAATATAAAGCCGCTTATGAATTCATGTTAAAAAAGGCATCAAAAATAGGCTTAATAAAAATTATCTAAGGGATAAGATTAACTTTTGTTTTTCTGTTTTTACGTCTGTTTTACAATAAATTTGCAGTAGTGGCATAATTGAATTTATTTATGAAAAAATATTTTACTTTCACAGCTAAAACAACTTTAGCTCTTGTTTATTTAGTTATTATAGCAGGTGCTTTGGTCAGAATGACTGGTTCCGGAATGGGCTGTCCTGACTGGCCAAAATGTTTTGGCTATTACATTCCACCCACAGATATCAAGGAACTCACATGGACCCCTAATCGAGATTTCGAGCAAGGCCAAGTTATAATAAAAGATGACAAATTATGGGTTGCAAATGGAGATTTCAAAACTCAAAATATCTTTAATAAACAGCAATGGAGGTTATATACAAAACACGATTATGCGTTATTCAACGCCACAGAAACATGGATTGAGTATATCAATCGCTTGGTAGGGGCTTTGGCTGGGGTAGCCATTTTTTTAATGGCTATTTTCTCTATAGGTTACTGGAAATCATCCAGAAAAATAACGCTACTTTCTTGGGCATCCGTTATTATGATAGGGTTCCAAGGTTGGCTTGGCGCGAGGGTAGTTTATTCGGTACTAAATCCAGTAAAAATAACCATCCACATGATTGTAGCACTGCTAATTGTAGCGCTACTGATCTATTTAATCAAAAAGACTAGCGTTAACACTGATAGCTTTAAAAAGAATACTGTTTTCAAAAAAGTCGTTCTATTAACATTAATTTTGACTTTTGTACAAATTGTTTTAGGGACGCAAGTACGTCAGTACGTTGATAGTCAAGTAAAATTACTCGGCTACGATCAGATGGCATTAGTCTTAGAAAACCCTACATTGATTTTCTACATTCACCGCTCTTCGTCACTTCTGATTTTAGGTTTAAATTTATTTTTATTCCTAAAAAACATGAGTTTAAAACTAGGCTTTAATAAGATAAACTGGGTGATGTCTTTAATAGCTGTTGAAATCCTTTCTGGCATAGCGATGTATTATTTTGATTTCCCTTTTGCCTCCCAACCGCTGCACCTCATACTTGCGTCTTTGCTTTTTGGAGCACAAATGTATTTATATTTAGAAACTATTGACACCAAATAAAAGGGATGTCAATTAGTGTATAGCTACAATGGCTTAACAGAGATGAAAAATATATTTAATCATTTACATAATCATCAAATAGACAAGATGGCAGCCCTATCGAGAGCAATGAATAAATTGATAAAACTAAGCTACAACCTCTTGAAGCATTAGCAGCGCACTTCGGGTCTAAATAGAGGAAGTGCTGGATCGGAACCGATAGCCACAACTACAATCACCCTTATTAGTTACATACGATCCTACGATTTCTTTTATATTTGATTCAGCTATCTCGACTCAAACCATTGTAAAACTAAAAGTCG
>JBLIKQ010000130.1:0-6103 GCA_047635475.1 Porticoccaceae bacterium | reverse complement strand
GAAATAAATATGTAGATCAAGTTCGTGAATTGGTTAAAGACGAAGATGCTGAGGTTATAATACTTTCTGTAGGTGCAGAAGCTGATATTACAGAATTAGAAAGCTATGAAGAGCGTCAAGTTTTTCTAGAAGACATGGGCTTAACTGAGGCAGGTGCTTCAGTACTCATCCGTGCCGCTTATAAACTATTGAAGCAACAAACCTATTTTACTGCTGGGGTAAAAGAAGTCCGTGCCTGGACAATTGATATTGGTTCAACAGCACCACAAGCTGCTGGAGTAATTCACACTGATTTTGAAAAAGGATTCATCCGTGCTGAGGTAATTGCATATGAAGATTTTGTTCATTATGGTTCTGAGGCTAAATGTAAAGA
Source organism: Porticoccaceae bacterium (assembly GCA_047635475.1). Lineage (GTDB taxonomy): Bacteria > Bacteroidota > Bacteroidia > Flavobacteriales > Flavobacteriaceae > Flavobacterium. The sequence goes on along the minus strand of JBLIKQ010000130.1, from coordinate 5,730 downwards.
GGCAGGAAAATTCAAAGTGGAAGGAAAAGAATATATAGTTAAAGACGGAGACGTAATGCACTTTAGATTTAACGTGTAGTTTCTACAAAAACTAAACAGTATAAAGAAATCTGCAAGAGTAATTTTGCAGGTTTTTTTGTACCCAATCCAGCTTTGCACTGCAAGATTTTATTGTCTTGCCTTTTTTTCTAAGTCAAAAAAGTAGCTTCCGCTGGTCGCTCTTTTTGCCAAGAAAAAATAGCCAATCCTGTTAAAATGCTTTTCGTTTCAATCTGGGGTAAATGGAAAGCAATGCTTTGTCCGCATAGTTTTGAGGCCCATTTTAATCTTGGAAATACTGAGCTTTCCAACTCTGAATTTAATAGGATACTTAAAAAAAATGTAAATAACTTCTAATTTTTTTAAATTCGCAGACTTAAATACTACAATTAAAAAATGTCAATATCATCTTGATAACTTTGAAGACATCCTCTTTTAATTTTTAGCAATTTAGACTACATTAGCATCAAATCGTTAAAACTCCAAATGTCAGATCAAAATCAATATACCGAAGATAATATTCGTTCGCTCGACTGGAAAGAACACATTCGTATGCGTCCCGGTATGTACATTGGGAAATTGGGTGATGGTTCTTCACCGGATGATGGTATTTATATTCTTCTTAAAGAGGTAATGGATAACTGTATCGATGAATTTGTAATGGGGGCTGGGAAAACGATCGAAGTTACCATTAAAGACAAAACAGTTACAGTAAGAGATTATGGTAGGGGAATCCCTCTAGGGAAAGTGATTGACGTAGTTTCTAAAATGAATACCGGTGGTAAATATGATTCCTTGGCTTTCAAGAAATCAGTGGGTTTAAATGGAGTGGGAACTAAAGCGGTAAATGCTTTGTCTAATTACTTTCGTGTGGAATCTGTTCGGGACGAGAAACAAAAAGCCGCTGAGTTCTCGGCAGGTAATTTAGTTCTCGAAGAAGATATTATCGATACCACAAAACGAAAAGGAACCAAAGTAACTTTTATTCCGGATGAAGCGATTTTTAAAAACTATAAATTCCGTTATGAATATATAATTAAAATGCTAAAGAACTATTGTTACCTAAATAATGGGTTAACGATATTGTTCAATGGCGAGAAGTATTTCTCTGAAAATGGATTAAAAGATTTGTTAGAAGAAACTATAAGTGCCGAAGATTTGGAGTATCCAATTATCCACTTGAAAGGGGATGATATCGAAATTGCTTTAACGCACAGTAAAACGCAATACAGCGAAGAGTACCATTCCTTTGTAAATGGTCAGAACACCACGCAAGGTGGGACGCATTTAGCTGCCTATAGAGAAGCAATTGTAAAAACCATTAGGGAGTTTTACAACAAAAGTTTCGAGGCCTCTGATGTTCGAAAGTCTATCGTTACAGCCATAAGCATAAAAGTAATGGAACCGGTTTTTGAGTCACAAACAAAAACCAAATTGGGTTCTACCGATATGGGTTCTGAACCAGGAATGCCATCAGTGCGAACTTTTGTCAATGATTTTATAAAAACGAAATTAGATAATTTTTTACATAAGAATTCTCTAACAGCAGAAGCATTATTGCGTAAAATTCTTCAAGCGGAAAGAGAGCGCAAGGAATTATCTGGAATCAGAAAATTAGCTACTGATCGCGCCAAAAAAGCGAATTTGCACAATAAGAAATTAAGGGATTGCCGTGCTCACCTTCCGGACACAAAGAACCCAAGAAATCTGGAGAGTACTCTTTTTATTACCGAGGGAGATTCGGCTTCTGGTTCGATTACTAAGTCAAGGGATGTAAACACACAGGCTGTTTTTAGTTTGCGTGGAAAGCCATTAAATTCTTATGGGATGAGCAAGAAGATTGTTTATGAAAATGAGGAATTTAATTTACTGCAATCGGCTTTAGACATAGAGGACGGTTTAGAAAAATTGCGTTACAATAATATTGTAATCGCAACGGATGCCGATGTCGACGGAATGCATATTCGATTGTTGCTGATTACCTTTTTCTTGCAGTTTTTTCCTGAATTAATAAAAGAAGGACATTTATACATATTGCAAACGCCACTTTTTAGGGTCAGAAACAAGAAAGAAACGATCTATTGTTATAGTGATGATGAAAGAAAAGCAGCGATTGAAAAATTAAAGCCAAAACCAGAAATTACTCGATTTAAAGGTTTGGGGGAGATATCCCCTGATGAATTTCAGTTTTTTATTGGCGAAGACATTCGTTTGGATCCCGTTATGATGGACAAAAACACATCAGTAGAGCAATTACTCTCTTTCTATATGGGAAAAAATACGCCTGATCGTCAGGAGTTCATCATTAAGAACCTGAAGGTGGAATTGGATGTTGCTGAAGCAGTATAAAAAATAATATATAGTTGATAAGAGCAGTTCTTATACAATCCAAAAAAAATACATGGACGAAGAAGAAAATATAAATCCGGAAGGGCAACAAGAAGAAAAAAAGCCTGAAGGACATTTTTACAATAACCAAGAAGACGAACAAGACACCATCACCAAAGTTACAGGAATGTACAAAGACTGGTTTTTGGATTATGCTTCTTATGTTATTTTAGAGCGCGCAGTTCCTGCGATTGAAGACGGTTTTAAGCCGGTTCAACGTAGAATCATGCATTCACTGAAAGAATTGGATGACGGACGTTATAATAAGGTGGCGAATGTCGTAGGTCATACCATGCAGTATCATCCTCACGGTGATGCTAGCATTGGTGATGCCATGGTACAAATTGGTCAAAAGGAATTACTGATTGACTGTCAGGGTAACTGGGGAAATATCCTTACTGGTGATAGCGCAGCTGCTTCTCGTTACATTGAGGCGCGTCTGTCTAAATTTGCCTTGGAAGTTTTATATAGTCCAAAAATTACCGACTGGGGAATGTCTTATGACGGACGACGAGCAGAACCTAATAATCTACCCGTAAAGTTTCCGTTATTACTCGCTTCTGGCGCAGAGGGAATTGCAGTGGGACTTTCTACAAAAGTCTTACCTCATAATTTTAACGAACTCATTGATGCATCCATAAAAATTCTGAAGGGGAAACCTTTTACTATTTATCCTGATTTTATGACGCAAGGTATTGCCGATGTGTCTAATTATAATGATGGATTGCGTGGTGGTCGGGTACGCGTTCGTGCCAAGATAGGGCAGATGGATAAAAACACTTTGGTAATTACTCAAATTCCATTTTCTACTAATACGACTACTTTGATTGATAGTATCTTGAAAGCCAATGAAAAAGGTAAAATCAAGATTAAAAAAATTGAGGATAATACGGCGGCCAATGTTGAGATTCTAATCCATCTTTTCCCTGGTGTTTCTCCAGATAAAACAATCGATGCTTTGTTTGCTTTTACGGCCTGTGAAACATCAGTGGCGCCATTAGGCTGTGTGATTGAGGATAATAAGCCATTGTTTATTGGTGTTTCTGACATGCTAAAAATATCAACTAACAGAACGATTCAGTTGCTCAAAAGTGAACTTGAAATTCAATTGAGTGAACTCGAAGAGCAATGGCATTTCTTATCTTTAGAACGCATATTTATCGAACACAAGGTTTACCGTGATATTGAGGAAAAAACAACAAGAGAGGATGTAATTCAAGCAGTTGATGACGGGTTGAAACCATATGTTAAGCATCTAAAGCGTGCCGTTGTCGAGGAAGATATTCTACGTTTGTTGGATATTCGTATTATGCGTATTTCTAAGTTTGATAGCAACAAAGCCCAAGACAAAATTGAAGCTTTGGAAGGGAACATAGAGCAAGTAAAGCACGATTTAGAGCATCTTATTGATTTTGCCATAGCCTATTTTGCTAAACTAAAAGAGAAATATGGAAAAGGCCGTGAACGCCAAACTGAACTGCGTATTTTTGATGATATCGAAGCTACAAAAGTAGTTTTAAGAAATACAAAACTTTACGTAAATAGAGAGGAAGGCTTTCTAGGTACGAGTTTGAAAAAAAACGAATACGTTACGGATTGTTCTGATATAGACGATGTTATTGTTTTTTTACGAGATGGAAACATGATGGTGACCAAAGTGGATGCTAAAACCTTCGTGGGAAAAGATATTATCCACATTGCTATTTTTGATAAAAGCGACAAGCGCACCATTTATAATGTGATTTATCGTGATGGTAAATCAGGTCCTTCTTATATTAAGCGATTTAACGTTACAGGAGTTACTAGAGATAAACTATATGATTTGACCAATGGTGCTAAAGGATCCCAAATTCTTTATTTCACTTGTAATCCAAATGGTGAAGCTGAAGTAATTACGGTATTGTTGCGTCAGCTAGGAACTATCAAAAAATTGAAATTTGACATCGACTTTGGTAATTTAGCCATCAAAGGTCGTGCCTCAAAAGGGAATTTGGCTTCTAAATATCCAATCAAGAAAATAGAAATTAAGGAAAAGGGAATTTCAACTCTGTTGCCAAGAAAAGTTTGGTATGACGATACTGTACAACGATTGAATGTTGATGAAAGAGGCGAGTTATTAGGCGAGTTTAGACCCAGTGATAAAATTTTGATTATTCAACAATCAGGGAAACTGAAAGTAGTGACGCCTGAATTATCGACGCATTTTGATGAAGATATGATAGTGTTAGAAAAATGGGTTCCTAAAAAGCCTATATCGGCGATTTATTATGATGGAGAAAAAGCGCGCTATTATATTAAGCGCTTCTTTGTGGAAACTGAAAATAAAGAGGAGAGCTTTATCACAGAACATGTAAAGTCACAATTAGAAATTGTATCAACAGATTATCGTCCTTTAGCCGAATTGGTTTTTCCAAAAATTAAGGGAGTACAAAAAGAAAGCTTGACTATCGATATTGAAGATTTTATCGCCGTAAAAGGGTTTAAAGCAATGGGAAATCAATTGACGACTGATAAGCTTAAACAAGTGAATCTTTTGGCCCCCCTTCCTTATGAGGTTCCCGAGGAAATAAAGGAAGTGGCTAGTAAAGGAGAAACAAACAGTAATGATATCGATGTACATCTCGATGAAGATGGGCAAATCATCTTATTCTAAATAAAAAAGCTTCCGCAATGCGGAAGCTTTTTTATTAGGGTCCTATTTTTGTATTATTTTTTCTTTTTCGAAGCCTTCATGTTTAATACTTCAATAAATAAGGAGAATGAAATAGCAAAATAGAGATATCCTTTTGGAACTGCTGTTACATGACTGCCAAGTATGAGCGCATTTGATAAATGGGCACTTTCGGTAAGTAGCATCATCCCGATTAAAATTAAAAGGTCTATAATTTGAATAGAAGGGTGTTTATTTACAAAACTCCCCACGGGAATCGCAAACTGCATCATTACTACAACAGAAATCACAACTGCCGTAATTATAATATATAATGTCCCTTGGGCGCCATTGGTAATCCCTCCGTTAGTAATAATCCTGCCAAAAGAGAAAACCAAGTCAATCACAATGATTGTAATATATTTTAGCAAACTCTTTACGTTTATGTTACAAACGTCTTAGTAGTCGTACATTATCTTAATTCAAAAGAAATATTAAGTTAACTGTAGATTCTTTTTTTAACAGCAATTTTGTAAGAATATAAAAACAATATAATATTCTTTAATTATGAAAGATTTAAAAATTCGTGTATTAAATTATTTACTCTTAATTCTAGTGTCAACTAGTATTATTAGCTGCAGTGAAGACGGGGC
>JBLIKQ010000129.1:0-6106 GCA_047635475.1 Porticoccaceae bacterium | reverse complement strand
TTTAAAAATAAAACTACCTTTTAAAAAACACTTTTATCATAAATAAGAGCCCAATAAAAACAGCGAAAGCGATTAGAATTTTATAACTTCCTTTGTAAAATAGCTTGTGTAATTTCATATCTTTTCTATAGGCATAAATCATTGCGGTAACAAATACAATAAAAAAAAAGCCTGCAAATACTAATTGTCCTTGACTAAACATAATTTGAATTATTTTTCACAAATTTAGCTAATTGTTTAGAAATAGTTGCTAATTTGTCTTTTCATTTAACACAATTTAATTATGCAAAAACAAATAGATTCAGTTAAGGAATTTCACAAAGCATTTAAAATAGGATATAGTGAAATTCCAGTAGCGGATTTGGGTGATAGCAAAAGTACACTTCGCTACCATTTGATGAAGGAAGAGAATGAAGAGTACCTCGAGGCTGTTCAAAATAATGATTTAGTTGAAATTGCCGATGCCTTAGGTGATATGATGTACGTTCTTTTAGGAACCATAATAGAACACGGCTTGCAACATAAAATAGAAGCGATTTTTGACGAGATTCAAAGAAGCAACATGAGTAAATTAGATGAAGAGGGAAATCCGATTGCTCGTGAAGACGGAAAGATAATTAAGGGAGTCAATTATTTTAAGCCTGATTTTTCCAAAATACTCAGATAGTTGACTAAAGCGGTTTTTATAATACAATTTTTCGTCGTCAGTTATTTTAAGTTAAACTTAGAGACTGTTAATTAGGTAATTCTTTTATCAGTTCAAATAAAGAAATAAAAAAAGGTGATTTTCACACTGAAAATCACCTTTTTTATTTGCAATAACTAGAACTAAACTTTCACTGTCCAACCAAAAGTGTCCTCAGCTAGTTTGTGTTGTATGTTTGTTAGTTTATCTTTTAATTGAGAAGCATAAGAGTTTTTAATTTTAGGTAATTCATGATAAATATCTTGGTATGAAAATCCAATAATCGGATTAACTACGGCTGCCGTACCTGCACCAAAAATTTCTTTTAGGGTACCGTTTTTAGATGCCTCAACCAATTCAGATACCAAAACAGGGCGAACTTCAACATCAATACCTTCGTTTTTGGCCATATCGATAAGACTCTTTCTGGTAATACCATCAAGGATTCTTTCACTTATCGGAGCAGTAAATAAAGTGTCATTTATTCTGAAAAACACATTCATTGTGCCTGCTTCTTCAAGTTTTGTATGAGTGGCATCATCAGTCCATATAACTTGTTGGAATCCTTTCTTATTGGCTAAACTTGTTGGATAAAACTGCGCAGCATAATTACCTGCAGCTTTTGCAGCTCCAATTCCTCCATTTGCCGCTCTACTGAAATGTTCTGCAATCAATACTTTTACCTCACCTGAATAATAAGATTTCGCAGGAGATAGAATAATCATAAATTTATAGTCATCCGATGGGCTTGCAATTACACCTTGACCGGTTGCAATCATAAATGGACGTATGTATAGAGTATTTCCTTTTCCTTTTTTAATCCAAGCCTCATCTAGCTTTAGCAATTGATTAAGTCCATCCATGAAAACATCTTCCGGAACTTCTGGCATTGCCATTCTTACGGCAGAGTTGTTGAAACGCCTGTAGTTTTCATCAGGTCTAAAAAGCCAAACTGCATCTTGATTATCTTTGTAAGCTTTCATTCCTTCAAAGATGGCTTGGCCATAATGAAAAACTCTAGCTGATGGATCTAACAAAAAGGGTACATAAGGTTTGATGACGGGTTTTTGCCATTCTCCATTTATAAAATCACATTCCATTAAATGGTCTGTAAATACTGAGCCAAAGCTCAGGTTTTCAAAATCCACTTCATTTATTTTTGAAGTTTGGGCTTTTATTATTTCAATTTTGTTGGCTTGAGTTGTGCTCATAATAATATGTTTTTTTTAATAGACAAGAATTAAGCAAAAGCCTAAAGCGTCAGTTTTTTGCATGTTGGTCTTTTGTAGGTGCAAAATTAAATAAAAATCAATGAATTCCTTATGAAAACGTCATTAAATATAGCTTGTAACTGTGTTTTATTTATGTTTAAAAAAATACTTAAAAAGAATACTTTTTATCTAAAATCTTTATAATTTGACATTGTTTTGAACTATCTACAGCAGTTTTTGATTAATTTTGGACATATTAGTAGGATATAAAAGTAAACAGTATTAAAAACAATATTTTGGAAAGAGAAACTATACAAACACTCGATGGCTCAACCACGATACAAATAAAAGAATGGGATGAATGTTATCATTCTAAATATGGGGCAATTCAGGAAGCACAACATGTTTTTATAAAAAATGGACTTTCCCTTTTTGAAAACAAGGAAGTTTCAATTTTGGAAATAGGATTTGGTACTGGCCTAAATGCGTTCATTACTTTTTTAGAAGGACGAAAAATGAATCAATCTATAGAGTACGTTGGAGTAGAAGCATATCCTATTTCAGTTGAGGAGCTCATGTCGATGAACTATGTGGAAAAACTGAATGCAGAAGATGAGAAGAAACATTTCGAAAAAATGCATCAGTACAATTGGGAAGAAAAAATGATACTTAGTGATGAATTTTCATTAACGAAGAGGAGGCAGTTATTTGAAGAAATAGACGATTTGAATCAGTATGATTTAATTTATTTTGATGCTTTTGGATATAGGGTTCAACCCGAATTATGGAGTACGGCTATTTTTAAAAAGATGTATGACGCCTTAAAAGACAATGGTGTGTTAGTTACTTATGCCGCTCGAGGTGTAGTGAAAAGGAGTATGATTGAAGTCGGGTTTGCCGTTGAGAAACTAGAAGGACCTCCAGGAAAAAGAGAAATGTTTCGTGCTAGGAAATCCTAGTAATTTGTTTTTAGGTGTAATTTTTTACTAAAAAACTTGGAAGAGTTGAAATAATAATGAAAATTACTCGTTATTCTGGTAGATTATAATTATTATAAATGTATTTTTACTGAACGTTAGTGTATTAATTTAACCTTAAAACCATAATTTATTATGTCGAAAATCATGTTTGATTATACAAAATCAATACTAGAAAGAGTTAGTTTCGATCCGATACTTTTTTGTAAGGAGCTAGAAAAAGCCATAAAATCTTTATTGCCCTACGAAATGGAACAGTTACGAGAATGGTTATTTAATTTTATCCTAGAAAAACCAGAATTAAAACAATGTTTACTAATCGTAGACCAATAAATAGAAAAAGGAACCTGTCAAAAGGTTCCTTTTTTATTTTCCTTTCATACACTTATCTTGATTTTTAAATCGTCATTTTTTTATTAAATACCTTGTAAACTTTTTAGTAAGAGAAGATAAATACAATACGTAATAACCTCATTTTCGTAATTTAAAAGGATATTTTAATAAAAATAAGATTGTAAATCTTTCTATTTATAATATGTTTTATCAAGATAACTTATTAAACCGTTTTGTTATGTCTAGAATGATTTATGAATACACAAAAGAAGCACTCGAAAGAGTTAGTTTCGACCAAAAGCATTTTATTAAGGAACTAAAAAAGGCAGTAAAAAATTTATTGTATTATGAAATCGAGCACACGAAAAAAAGCTTATGCTTTATGATTGCAGTAAGGTAGAACTGAAGAAACTCCTTTCTATGATTGTAAATAAAAGAGATGAAGTTAATGTCTATTTCTTTTGGATTGGACTCACTATCTGTACATTTTGAAAAATGATTGCACCCTTTATAACTCCTGCGATAGTGTTTCTAAGAGCATCAATAATGTGGATTTTTAATTCGCTTTTGGGAAATATTAAACTCACCTCTCTGGCAGGTTTAGGTTCTTTAAAGTTTCTTAACTTTGACTTATCGGCTTCCTTTAGGTCTAATGTGTGTAAGTAAGGCAATAGGGTTGTTCCCAATCCTTCATCCGCAAGCTTTATCAAAGTTTCAAAACTTCCACTTTCTATTTTAAAATGATTAAAGTCATTATTTGGATTGTTTTTGCACAAATTTAATATTCCATCTCGAAAACAATGTCCATCTTGCAGTAAGAGGATTTCGTCCAGATTTAAGTCGGACACTTCAATCTCTTCTTTGTGAAAATCGCGATGACCTTCGGGTATATAAGCGACAAATGGTTCAAAATACAAAACAACTTCTTTAATTTTTTCTTCCATCAGTGGGGTTGATGCTATTGCCGCATCAAGATGGCCGTTATTCAGCTTTGTGATTATTTCCTCGGTATTAAGCTCTTCAATAATGAGTTTTACTTTTGGATATTTTTTAATAAAATTATTTAAAAACATCGGTAACAAAGTAGGCATAATTGTAGGTATGATTCCTAGTCTGAACTCCCCGCCAATGAAGCCTTTTTGTTGCTCTACAATATCCTGTATCCTATCTGCTTCATTTACAATCGTCTTAGCCTGATCTACGATTTTTTCTCCAATATCTGTCAGCTGAATTGGTTTCTTAGACCTATCAAAAATGAAAATATTTAATTCTTCTTCTATTTTTTGAATTTGCATACTCAGTGTGGGTTGAGTAACAAAACATTTTTCGGCAGCTAATGTGAAGTTTTTATATTCCGCAACTGCTAACACATATTTTAGTTGAGTAATTGTCATGTATAGTATATTATGATGCAAATATAAAAACAATCAATTTAGTTTCTAGTACGATTTGCTGTTTTATTGCTTAACTTCGCTAATAACGTAAAACATAACATATGAAAACGAATATATTAGGGTTACCAGTGGAAGAATCGGAATTAATAGTTACTGAATTAAATAATTTATTATCTAATCACCAGGTTTATTATCAAAATTTGAGAGGTATTCATTGGAACATTAGAGGGAAACGTTTTTTTGATTTGCATGTTAAATTTGAGGAACTTTACAACGATGCGCAACTAAAAGTGGATATGGTTGCTGAACGAGTACTTACACTTGGAGGCACACCGCTACATACTTTTGAAGATTATATCAAAAACAATAAATTAGTTGTTGGTAAGAATGTTTCCAATGATGAAAAAGCAATTCATTTAATTGTGAGTTCATTGTCCGACCTGCTTAAAATAGAAAGAGAGATTCTTAATAAATCAGCGGAAATAAACGATGAAGGTACAAACTCAATGATGAGTGATTTTATAGTTGAGCAAGAAAAAACCTTATGGATGATGCAAGCTTGGCTTGAAGAATAATTAAATCCGAATTAAGAAAAGCAAATAAACCAAAATACTAGTTAACTACTATTTTGGTTTTTTTATGAATGTTAATTTTTTATGAAATTTTTAAGTATTTTTTTTAGTTTGTAAAGTTAAATCCTATTTTAGCAAGAATGAAACTAATAGCACGTATATTTTTATTTTTATTTATTGCTTTTCTAGCTACTCCCACAATCGTTACGATGTTAGAAAAGTCATGCGATACCTCAATGTTCTTTAGTGAGTCAGAAGAAGAGAGTGCCCAAAAAGAAATTAAAGTTTATGCATACCACGAAGGAAATCAATCTGGATTTTTAGTTGGTAATAATAATAAGTCAGGTCTGATACGGTATGAAAATTTATCTAAACACGATAAGATTACCGGTAGTATATTTTCTCCTCCGCCAGATTTAGCATAGTATATATCGTTACTTATCAGAACAAAACAACAGTCTGCATTTTTTTCATGTAGCAGAATTTTACTCGTAAATTATTATTGTATTATGACAAAAAATATCAATCTTTTTGCTAACCTCAAATCAGATTTTGCATCTGGTTTAGTAGTTTTTTTGGTGGCGCTACCCTTGTGTTTAGGAATAGCAATGGCTTCAGGAGCACCTCTATTTTCAGGAATTATTTCTGGAGTTATTGGTGGAATTGTAGTTGGATATTTGAGTACTTCGCACATAAGCGTTGCAGGTCCTGCAGCGGGTTTAACTGCAATTGTTTTAACTGCAATTAGTGACTTAGGTGCTTTTGACATCTTTTTAACTGCTGTTTTTATTGCTGGTTTGCTGCAATTAATATTAGGATTTGTTAAAGCGGGTAGTATTTCTAATTATTTTCCAACAAATGTTATCGAAGGAATGCTTGCAGGTATTGGAATTATCATAATTATGAAGCAACTGCCTCATGCATTTGGTTATGA
>JBLIKQ010000128.1:0-6280 GCA_047635475.1 Porticoccaceae bacterium | reverse complement strand
CGTTACCAAGAAATTCGCGCCTATACTCTTCTCGCACCTTCAGCATTTCAATTTCCAGCTTTTTATCTGTCGCAAATTTCTTTACTTCCCTGGTCAGGGTCTCCATATCGGTAGTTATAGGATAATTGATTAAGGAACTGGACTCCAATAAAGACACGTCATCATAGATTTTCTTCACCCTTCTATAGATAAAGCGTTCTACCCTATACTGCAAAACAACAAATGAAAAGAGGTAAATTACAAGAATAAAAATACCAACAAACAACAGCAAGCTGTTCGAAGTATAGCTAAATATCATAGATACTAACAATACAACAAATGCCGTTGAAAAAAGACTGATGTATAACGCTGATTTTACAGCAAACTTGTAAGTTTTTTTAAAACTGACTTTCATTTATATTATTATTGAGTAATTAAAACAAAAGACCTGACGAATAATTCTGGCCAATACGTAAATTCCTCTTTAAGTGTATTATATTTAAACTTCAAATTTATAACCAACTCCTTTGATAGTTTTAAAAAAATCTTCCCCGATTTTTTCTCTAAGTTTCCTAATATGAACGTCTATAGTCCTTCCTCCAACTACAACTTCATTTCCCCATACTTTATCTAGGATCTCATCCCTCTTGAATACCTTACCTGGTTTAGATGCCAAGAGATAAAACAATTCAAATTCTTTCCTAGGCAACGCTATTTCGATATCGTCTTTTACTATTTTATATTCTTCGCGATTAATTTCTATTCCCCCCACATTTAGAGTTTCACTATTTTGCTCCGTTTCTTTTAAACGTCGCAGTAAGGCTTTTACTTTACTCACCAATAACTTCGGCTTTATCGGCTTTGCAATATAATCATCCGCCCCAGCGTCAAATCCGGCAACTTGCGAGTAATCCTCACTTCTTGCTGTTAAAAAAGTGATTATTACATTACTTAACTCTGGTATTTTTCGAATGTTTTCACAAGCCTCCATACCGTCCATTTCAGGCATCATGACATCCATAATGATAAGATCCGGTAGTTCCTTTTTTGCTTTTGCGATAGCTTCTTTACCATTTGCAGCAGTAAAAATTTGATAACCCTCCTGTTTAAGATTGTAACCAACAATTTCTAAAATGTCTGGCTCATCATCAACCAATAAAATCTTTGTGTGTTTCTTTTTCATTTGGGCAAATTTATCCTTAAGCTTGTAAATATAACGATAAATCATTTCTTAAAAACCGCTCTTAGCCATAATTTAATCTGATAACTTTTTGTTAACAATAAGGACTCAAAACCTTAACAACTCGGTAACACAAACCTTACAATAGCGACGTTACTTTGCAAAAAATTTAAGAAAACTATGAAACTGAAATTATTCATTTTAACACTTTTTATTACTACCATTTCTTTCTCACAAAACAAGGGTACAATTTCTGGGGTAATAACTGATAAGGATTCTAACAACGAAACATTACCATTTGCCAATGTATTAATCAAAGGTACAAACGAAAACACAACAACCGACATAGACGGTAAGTACACTATAAGCACAGCAGCAGGCAACCATGTTATACAGTTTAGTTTTATTGGCTACCAAACTGTAGAGATTCCGGTAACTGTAAAAGAGAACGGAACAGTTACTATTAATATAGGGCTTGTATCATCCAGTTATAAACTTGATGATGTTGTAATTACAACTACCGTGAATAAACAAAAAGAAACAGCATTACTTTTAGAACAAAAGAATTCAGTAGAAATAAAGCAAGCAATTGGAGCCCAGGAATTATCAAGAAAGGGAGTTGGCGATGCAGCTGGAGCAGTTGCTAAAACTACTGGAGTATCTGAACAAGAAGGTGTTAAAAATGTAAATGTAAGAGGATTAGGTGACAGATACAATTCAACATCGCTTAACGGACTACCATTACCATCTGAAGATCCAGAATACAAAAATATTGCTTTAAAGTTCTTTTCTACAAATATCATTAAAAACATAAATGTTAACAAGACATTTAACGCATCGTTATACGGGGATGTAGCGGGAGCCAACATCGATATTGCGTCAAAAGAATTAGAGACAAAGACATTGCTAACTGTGAGTACTGGAAGCGGCTTCAATTCAAATGCCTTAAATTCAAACTTTCTAGCTCCTGATGGCCATAATTACTTTGGTATCGTTGGAGATAAAAAAAACGTACCTATTACCGACCTAAATGTTTATAGTTTTAAAAGTAGCTTTAAACCGCAATCAATAAATAGTACTATAAACTCTAATTTTTCTATTGCAGCAGGAAGAAAATTCAGTTTTGATAACAATAATAGCTTAAGCCTTTTTGCAGTAGTTTTTTCAACTAGTGAGTTTTCTTTTAAAGAAGGAACAACCGGAAATATAAATGCTAACGGAGGTATCGGTCAGGACTTGAAGTATAAAAAATACAATTATAACACTACGCAATCTGGACTTGCAAACATTAAATATAAATTTGGCTCAGGAAAAAGCATATCCTATAATGGTTTGTACATACACGACTTAAACGAAAGTATGGGAGACTATACAGGGTTTTCAGTGAGCATCAATGACAATTTTGAATTAGGCCAAAATTCATTCATAAGACGACAACAAACTAATAATAATGTTTTATTCTCCAATCAGCTTTTGTTTGATTACAGAATAAATGACAAACTAGAAGCTAGCGCTAGCGCATCTTATAATAAAATAGATGCAAGTGAGCCAGATAGAAAAACAAACTCCTATGATTTCAGAGAAGGAAATTATGTAATAGCAACTAACTCTTCAGTACTAAACAATAGGTTTTTTTCTATACTTAACGAAAAAGACTTAGCTGGTAAAATTGAATTAAACTACAGTTTTAATCCTGAAGCTGAACTTGTTAAAAAGATTAATTTTGGTGGTAATTATAGAAATACCGAAAGACAATTTGATTACACACAAATCAATTTTGATGTAGCTACTAACGATGTAATCATAGACATCGATAATCCAGATGCCGTTTTCAATCAATCTGGAGTTAATACTACTTTCAGAATGAAAACTGCAAGAGGAGACGAACGTGTTTCCAATGTTTTTGAACCAATGTACTATACTGGAAAAAGAAATTTATATGCTGCATATGCACAATTAACATATCCTTTAAACGACAAATTTACTTTGCAAATAGGCGGTAGATACGAAAACACTAATCAAAAAGTAGAATGGGACACAAATATCTCGAGTAGTGTTAACAGCCTGACTGTTGACCCTTCGGAAATCATTAAAAGTTACTTTTTACCAAGCCTAATTGCAAAATACACTTTGTCAGAAAGAAATGCAATACGGTTTGCCGCTAGTCAAACCTACACCATGCCGCAGTTTAAAGAAACAGCGCCCTTTTTATATGAAGAAATTAGTTTTGCAAGTTTTGGTAATCCTAACTTAGTACCCTCAACGCACTTAAACTTCGATATAAAATACGACTTTTATTTATCTAAAGACGAAATCATCTCTCTAGGTGGTTTCTACAAAAAGATCAAAGATCCTATTAACAGAATTAATGTGGCATCTGCATCAAACGAATTATCATATGTGAATTTAGGTGATGCTTATGCAACAGGTTTTGAAATAGAGATTAGAAAAACAATTTTTGGATCTGATAATGATAACAGCTCTAAAAAATCAAACCTTACTGGAGGTCTTAATTTATCCTACCTAATAACAAATCAGAAAATTATTGACAACCCAAATGACCGTTTAACAATACTACCAACTAATAATAGCGGCAACTTAGAAGGTGCTTCTCCTTTATTAATAAATTCTGACTTGAGTTATAATTACACTGCTGGGAAAAATAGTTTAACATCGACAGTCGTATTCAATTATTTTTATGATAAAATTTACTCTATTGGTACCTCAACAAATCAAAATATCGTGGAGAAAGGGATTCCTACGTTAGACTTTGTTACCAAGTTTGAGTTCATAAAAAACAAATTAGGAATTAATTTTTCACTAAAGAACATACTAAACCCTGACTTTAAATTAACTCAAGAGTTTGTCAATAACGGTGAATTCGGTGAAGCAGTGGTTGGTCAATACAAAAAAGGAATGTTTACAAGTTTAGGAATCTACTGGAACCTGTAAAGAGATCACATTATAATAACAAGGCTATAACAATCAGGTAACAAGCCGGTGATATATTTGCACCAATAAAAACAACAAAAAAAAAATTCTAAAGATGAACACAGTTAAAAAATTTCTATTATTTTCAGTTCTAGCAGGAAGTATTGTATCATGTAGCAGCGACACTGCTACCCCAGAACCTACGCCTGTTGCAGTTAAAGATGGTAAAATAGCATCACTTACTGATGTAGATTACGACGCAACAAGCCTTAAAGGAGAAATTACGGCCGATATTTCTCTACCAAAAGCTGACTACATATTAGATGGAGCACTAGTCGTGAAAAACGGTTCTAAATTAACGATTGCAGCTGGTTCAACTTTTAAAGCTACGCCAGGAGGAACTAACGTTTATTTAGCAGTTGAACAAGGAGCTAAAATTGATGCTTCCGGTACAGCAGCAATGCCTATTCTTTTTACTTCAAATTCAGGAAATCCAAGATCAGGTGACTGGGGAGGTATATTAATTATGGGAAAAGCGCCTATTAGTGGAGGTGGTACTGCAACTACAGAAGTAGTAGACTTTAAATACGGTGGTACAGACGCTGCAGATAATTCTGGGATCATTACTTATTTAACAGTTGAATACACTGGCGCCAGAATTAATGGTGATAAAGAATTTAATGGAATTACACTCTATTCCGTAGGAAATGGAACTACAGTAAATAATATCGCATCTAAATATGGTGATGATGATGCTATCGAATTCTTTGGAGGTACTGTAAACGTAACTAACTTACTTGTAGTAAACGCTAAAGATGATATGTTTGACTATACTCAAGGATACACTGGAACAATAACAAATGCTTATGGTGTAAGAGAGTTAGGCTACAATGACGTTACATCTGATCCAAGAGGAATAGAAGGTGATGGTAACTTTGACGGTCTTGCTCCAACTCAAGCAGGCCAATCAAATCCTACTTTTACTAAACTAACTATTGTTTCAAATTCTGTAGTTGCTCTTAACGCAATGATCAAAATTAGAAGAGGTTCTAGTGCTAAAATAACAGACGCTTTGATTATATTAGGATCTAAAGCTACTGCTCCAGGACAATTAGTTGACTTCTCAGACTCCAAAGGTGACGCAGCAAACACTACTGCTGTTACTTTATTAGCTTCTGACAACTTAGATCTTAATGCTATCAAAAAAGGAAGCAGCACAGGTACCGTTGACGCAAAACATGGTACAACTGGCGGAGCTGATACATCCGTATTTGCTTGGACAAAATACTCTTTCTAAATTTTAAAATATATATAAAAGACACCTCTCTTTTTGGGAGGTGTTTTTTTTTGGTATGATACTTGGATTTTTTTTGTATATTTACTTATCAACATGAAGCTAATGACACAAAATTACTTTTATAGTGCAATTTTACTAGTTTTTTTATTTTCCGTGAGCCTGAGTGCTCAGGACATAAAACAACAACCAAAACTACAAGAAACCTCCATTATTGATGGTTTGAATTTGTACCCAAATCCCGTGAGCGATGGCAAAGTGTATATTTCTACCAAAAAAGATTCAGAAAAAGAAATAATTATTTTTGATCTTTTAGGGAAAAAAGTATTGCAAGCATTGATTAGTTCGAAAGAATTAAATGTATCGAATCTTAACTCGGGTGTTTATATTATTAAAATTACCGAAGAAAATGCATCAGCTACCAGAAAACTTATAGTAAGATAAAATCTACTTGTTAAATAACTGTAAAGCTCCAATTTGACTTGGAGCTTTTTTATTTAATAATCTATGCTATTCAAAAAACCGAAAGGATTATTAATAGTTATACCTTTGCAATAAAAATTCTTGATTACTGCCACTACCATATTTGCCATTTCGAATCAAAAGCAATTTGAAAAAATCGCCTTGAAAGTATTTCGTTTCCAATATCAAAATAACTTAGTATATCAAGAGTTCTGCGATTTATTGAAAACTGATATACCCAAAGTAAAATCACTACAGCAAATTCCGTTTTTACCCATACAGTTTTTCAAAAGCCACCAAGTAGTTTCTAATACAAATAAAATTGAAGCAACATTTACTAGTAGCGGCACTACCGGCATGAATACGAGTAAGCATTTGGTAACTGACAGCTCCATATACGAAGAAAGCTATCGCAAAGGTTTTTCTCAATTTTA
>JBLIKQ010000127.1:0-6470 GCA_047635475.1 Porticoccaceae bacterium | reverse complement strand
AATTGCGACTGACTTTCAGAAGACAAGGTTTACGGGGCATTGGCCCGAATTTGAAAGAGGTTTAGTAGAAACCGAAATTGCAGAGAGGAGACAATGGAAAATAGTAATAGATAATAAAATCGCGTGTGTTTGGGCTACGACATTCAACGACCCACAAATTTGGGAAGAAAAAAATAATGATCCCGCAATATATATCCACAGAATTGCGACAAATCCCGACTTTAGAGGGAGAAAGCTCGTTGGTCACATAATGGAATGGGCAAAGAAATATGCCTTAGACCACAAGAAAACTTTTATTCGTATGGATACTGTTGGTGACAACCCGGGACTTATAAGTTACTATTCAAAGTGTGGTTTTGATTTTTTGGGATTATTTAAACTTCAGAATACTGGAGAGTTACCTGCGCACTATAAAAATGCGACTGTTAGTTTGTTCCAAATTAAATTAAACGAAGGTTGATCAATAAAAAAAGCAGATAGATTGAAAACATTTGAAACGGATAGATTAATTCTTAAGCCCACGACCGTAGCCGACGCTGAATTTATTAGAAGCCTTTATAACAGCCCAAAATGGATAAAGTTCATTGGTGACCGGCAATTAAACACAGTCAAAGATGCCGAAAATTATATACAGACCAAATTGATGCCACAAATGAAGCGGTTGGGTTATGGGACTTACACCATAATCAGAAAATCAGATGGCGAAAAAGTAGGTTCTTGCGGCCTTTACGATAGAGAGGGAGTAAATGGGATTGATATTGGTTTTGCGCTACTTCCAGATTTCGAGAAAAAAGGCTATGCTTTTGAAAGCGTTAATTACCTGAAAGAAATCGGTTTCAGTGATTTTAAACTAAAACAAATTAGCGGAATAACGTCCAAAAAAAATAAAGCATCACAAGATTTATTAATGAAAATCGGGCTTAAGTTTGAGAAAACTATCATACTTAGTAATGAAACGGAGGAAATACTTTTGTATACCTTAATTCAGGACTAATAAATTAATAACAGTCGTCAAAGAAAAATGATTGAAAACCTAACTATAAGAGAATACATATTAAACGACAAGGATAAAGTATTAGCAATATTAAAACTCAACGTTCCTGAATATTTTGCTGAAAGCTAAATTCAGGAGTTCGAGGACTACCTAAAATACAAAAATGAACAGTACTTCGTTGCTGCAATGGGCGACGAAATAATTGGTGCTGGTGGAATTAACTTTGAAGATAACGGTAAAAGCGCAAAAATTAGTTGGGATTTTATAGATCCAAAGTTTAAAGGAAAAGGAGTTGGACAATCGCTTTTAAAATATAGAGTTAACTTTATAAAATCGAATTACAATGCCGTCACCATTAAGGTAAGAACTTCACAATTAGCCTATAAATTCTATGAGAAAAATGGATTTAGCCTGAAGGAAATTGAAAAAGATTATTGGGCAACGGGATTTGACTTATATAGTATGACCTACGAATAAAAATTTTAGCTGTTTTAATGTTACAGCAACGCCGCTGATTGAGCTAAATAGTAAGTTTATTCCAATAATTTGTATGAGATAATCAATACCTTAGCATAAGAACTAAATAAGACGTCATTTAAACAACTATCTATAATGCAAACGATATTAGGTGCAAACGGAATAATTGGCGAGGAATTAGCCAAAGAATTGCGAAAAAATTATACCCAAAAAATTAAACTGGTAGGACGATATCCACAAAAAACACATGCTGACGATTTACTTTTCAAAGCCGATTTACTCGATGCGGAAAGTTTGAATAAAGCGCTAGAAAATACTGATATTGCTTACTTAACGGTGGGACTTGCCTATGATTCTGAAATTTGGCTCAGAGATTGGGTCAGAGTAATGAAAAACGTGATTGCGGGATGTAGGCAAAACGCTTGTAAATTAGTCTATTTTGACAATACGTATGCCTATGCGCAAGACAGCAAGATCCAAACGGAAGAAACCCCTTTACTATCAGAAGGTAAAAAAGGAAGAGGGAAGAAAATGGCTGCCGAACTTTTATTGAAAGCTATCGATGCTAAAGAGATCGAAGCGGTAATTTGTAGAGCTCCAGAATTTTATGGACCCGGAAAAACCAAAGGACTGACTAATACACTTGTATTTGAAAATTTAAAAAAAGCCAAGAAGCTCAAAGTATTCTTAAAAGACAATGTCTTACGCACACTTATCTTTACTCCTGATGCTGGTAAAGCTATGGCATTAATTGGCAATACTACAAATGCGTACGGACAGAGCTGGCATCTGCCTTGCGATGACAACAGATTAAGCTACAAGCAGTTCATTTCCGAAATAGGTAGCCAGTTAGGGCGGGATATAGAATATAAGGTATTAAGCAGCTTGATCTTAAAGATAGGTTCCTTCTTTAATAAAAACCTTAAAGAAACGCAAGAATTGCTACCGCGATACGCTATTGATAATATTTTTGAATCCTCAAAGTTTAAAAATAAATTTCCTGATTTCAAAGTAACTAGCTATCAGGAAGGAATTAAAATTATCTTAGATGATTATAAAATTAAGTAAACCGAAAAACATCTCAACACAATTACGATAAAAATATGATGAAAAGAAGTGCTTAGAGGAATTACTAAGTATTCATTGGGCTACTTCTCTCCTACTTGATATCTACAAACAGTCTCTGAACAATTATAAAAAACAAATTATGAACTATTTTTTCGGAATTATTATTTTGACAATTTTAGCAAACCGCCAGATCATTTTTGATTTCAATAAAAACGCTGATATTCAAGCCTGGAAAATTATTGATGATGCGGTCATGGGGGGAATGTCATCGGGTTCTTTTAAATTAAATCCTGATGGACAGGGCGTATTTGAAGGTACAGTCTCATTGGAAAATAATGGTGGGTTTTCCATGGTACGATATTCATTTGACAAGATGAAAGTAAACAATAACAACAAGATTATTATTAAACTTAAAGGAGACGGCAAAAACTATGAGCTGCGAATAAAAGACAATTCTAGTAATTATTATTCCTATATCAGGCCTTTTACGACCTCTAGGGAGTGGCAAGAAATCGAAATACCGTTGAAGGATATGTATCCGTCTTTTAGAGGACGAAAACTCGATTTACCCAATTTTTCTAAGAATCATATTGAAGAAATAGTTTTTTTAATAGGAAATAAAAAGCCAGAGAAGTTTAAGCTGCTAATAGACAAAATAGAGCTAAATTGATTCAAAACTGAAATTGCTGTTCTCTTAGCCCTTGCTTAGGAAGTATTCAACGTTGTTCTGCACAATGTCACAACTGGGGCATTTATAACCAACGTTGGCTATAAAAGTAATATGTATAATTATGCTCAATAAAACACTTTTCATTATCTTGCTAAGCGTAATAATTCTGTTGCTAATTCTAATAATAGCAATGCAACTCACTGATAAAGTTAATTGAACTGTCTTATACTTTGTTTTCTCAGCGGCTCATTTACTTACTTGGTACAACTCTATTTAGCGAGTTTACGCTAAGGAAAGTAAAGCAAGCCAAATACAGAATCACTATTTGCTTAGCATTTCTTGTCCTTCTATTTTTGATTTGGACAGAACTTGCAGTTGGCATTTTTTGGACTCTACTAAGCGGCCATAGGCTTAGAAAAAAGAAAATAACAAATTTTGACATTAATGTCTCTCTCCTGCCATTGGCAGAGCGAATCCCTTATAGCATGAAAAAAAAATGGCATCCGCCAAGATGCCATTTCAGAACTTATAAAGTAGTAAAAATGGATGGGTCGAAATCAGATTTGACTATCACATTTTTTGGACTTAGGTCCTCATTAATTCTATTAAAAGAAAGCAGTATAGAGCCCGCTTTTTGATAATTGTCCCAAGGCTTAAGAAACTTTGGTTCTGTATCATTATAATTTTTATAATAGGCCCATTGTTTAATCAAATGGTCTTCTTTATCAACATAAACCCAATACTTATTTTCTGGAGTAACACCTACAGAATTAAAAGTAAGTTGTAGTATATCTGCCGGTTTTCCATCAGTTAATTTTCCTGTGTTTACATAACTAAGATTTACCCCGGGATCTTGTAATTTCCATGGCATTACTAACCAATAAGAATCATTAATCCACCAATTCTTAGCTTTAACAAGCAATTCATTGGCTTTTGTTACATCTTCAACCAAAACCCCATTCTCATATGCTTTGCCTTCTAAAGTATTGATATTTACCAAAATAATTTGCTTTGCTGCTGGACTTTCTACCCGAACGTTACCGGTCCATTTGTCCCAACACAGTTTTCTACCTACGAATTCCCATTGAATAAAATGACTGTTATTGTAATTTTTCATGCCCCCCATAGCGTCAATCATTTCTTTTACAATCGCATTTGCTTTTTCTTCATCTGACTGTGCTAAAGTTGAATTACTGTTAAAAATTATTAAAACGAAAATAAGGACTAATTTAGATATGGCATTCATAACTGTTTACTTTTATTGTTTGTGAAACACAAATATAGCTACTTTACATTTCCTTTTAGCTTACTATTCCGTTTCTAATAATAAATACACATGCAGTTCTTTAATACATTCAGTTTTTACTAAGCTTTTTAATTCAACAATTTTTGAAACTGTTATCTGCTAATTAGGATTGCTGCGCAAATGTGCCTTACATTTTCTCAAATAATCATTAAAATTATGTCTGCTGAAGATTTTACATAAGCTTTTGATAATCAATTCAAACGGCTTTATCAGCAATGCTAAAAAACTTCTTTTAAGGGGCCGTACTGTGTTTTTTGGGCAGTATTAAACAAACGCTGCATGGGAATCCCCCCGAATTTTTATAAATTTGGACCAGCTATCACAAAAGCTAAAAGTAAATTTAAATAAACAGTCCCTTAATGAAATCTTTCAGTAAACAATTATCCTTTCGCTGGTCAGATCTTGACCCTAATTTTCATGTGCGTCATAGCGCTTATTATGACTTTGGTGCGCAACACCGTATAGAGATCTTGGAGAGCCTCGGCTTAACCATAAAAGCTTTACAAATCAACCATTTTGGCCCAATATTGTTTAGAGAAGAATGTGTTTTTCGAAAAGAAATAAAACTTTCAGACGCCATATTCATGCATACCAAAGTTTCAAAACTAAAAACTGACGGATCGCGTTGGTCTATTGTCCACGAACTTGTAAATGAAACCAATGTGCTGCACGCTACGATAACGGTTGATGGTGCCTGGATGGATACCGAGCTACGCAAGCTGTGCGATCCGGTTCCTGCAATTGCTCTAGAAGCTTTTGCTGGCATACCTAAAAGTGATGATTTTATCCAATTATAACATTCCTAACTGTCACAAAAAAGAATCTAAGCAACTAAAAATTAAGTGATTTTAGAATAACAACTCATTAAAAAGTTTATTTAAAATGAAAAATGAAAATTCTAAAATCACTTTTTATAGCGGGTGTTTTGTTTGCCATTAGTAGTTTTGTACTAAAGAATGAAACAATCCAAAAAATAAAAAAACAACCAAGAGAATTCTACCAGATCAAAACCTATATTCTAAGTACGGACCAGCAAGTTCAAACCACTGACAAGTTCTTAGAAGAAGCGTAGCTCACAGCACTAAAAAAACTAGGGATTAAAAGTATTGGAGTTTTCAAACCAAAACCAAATACTACTGATACGCTAAGTAAAATTATAGTGCTAATTTCTTTTAATTCTATAAATCCGTTTCTGACACTTGATGCTGAATTGGCAAAAGACAAAAACTATTTACAAACTGGAACCGAATATTTAAACGCTAATTATAAGCTGCCGCCTTATCTGCGTATTTAGGCCGTTCAATTAAAGGCGTTTATTGATCATCCTTTTTTAGCTCTCCCTGCACTTGAAAGTCCAAGAGAAAATAGAGTCTACGAACTCAGAGGTTCCGAGTTTGCAGCGGAAGCAATTCATGCAAATAAAGTAGATATGTTTGATGCTGCTGGTAAAATTCCACACTTTGGTCGCCTCGAATTCAATGCTGCCTTCTATGGCCAACTAATTTCAGCTGCCAAGATGCCAAACTTAATGTACATGGCCACTTTTTCAAATCAGGAAAGTTGAGATGCGCATCGGAAAGCTTTTTCAGCTTCTGCCGAGTGGAAAGAATTGATAGCGATGGAAAAATACAAAAACAATATTTCCCACATAGATATTAGCTTTTTGTATTCTAAAGAGTACTCCAACTATCAATGAGAACAGCTTAAAAAACCTAAAAGCGCAATGAAAGCTTTTTAGTGTTTTTTAAGTCTTGGTATGAAACATGTCTGTCAGGAGTTGTGGCCCTGAATAACTTTAAGTATCCTTCGCTAAGTCCGTGAGCAAATTAATTTGAAATTTAATTGAGTTGCTTAACAAATTATGACCAAAAACAGAGTTTCATTTTTGCGTTCGTATCCCTTTTTGTGGGATGTCGCTTGTACTAATAAAAACTACGTTCTAAGAAGATCTATTT
>JBLIKQ010000126.1:0-6589 GCA_047635475.1 Porticoccaceae bacterium | reverse complement strand
TACAAATTGCATGTTTTTTAGGTCTTCTATAGTGATTTCCTCTTTACTGGCTAAAGGATTCTCGATGTTGCAAACCAATACTAATTCATCTTTCAAAAAGGGATTGTATCTAATTGATTTGTTTTTTAATTGTCCCTCCACAATCCCAATTTCAATCTCCTTGTTCAGCAACGCATTTTCAATCTGTTCTGTGTTTCCGTTCCGCAAATTTACTTTAATGCCTTTCCTTTTCTGATGGAAACGAGCCAGCAGAGGGGGAATGATATATTGAGAAATCGTGGTGCTGGCTCCCAGTCTTAAGGTTCCCAGCTGTTGGTTAATAAGACTGCTCATATCGAAATCTATTTCACGGTAAATTTCAAATATGTTTATCGAATGTTTCAATAATAATTTACCGGCTGGAGTAAGTGATATTCTTGTCCCGTTTCTATCAAAAACTTTGATCTTGTATTCTTCTTCCAGTTCTTGGATATGTTTAGAAACGGCCGGTTGCGTAATGAATAATTCAGTTGCTGCCTTTGTAAAGCTCAGTCTGTTGGCCACGGTAAAGAAAACCTTTAGTCTAAAATCCATAATTACTTTTTTTTGTTAAGCCCAACAGAATTTAAAGCATGCCATTATACTTTCTCACAAACCATTCCGCAGCAAGCGACAGGCCGATAAAAAGGCACAACCAAGACCAATCAATTAAGGAAGTCCTTGTTGGGTTATTTTTTTCCATTGATTTATAATCTTCATCTGCCAGAAGGCTTTTTATTAATATATCCACTTGAGTAGGGAAATACATTTTTCCCTTTGTTTGAGCTGCCAACTGATTTAATTTTTCAAAATCAGGATTCACGAACTGTTTTTCTATATCAAAATCTAAAATTTCGAAGCGACCAGAATAACTAGTCTTTGAATTGAGTTCTATGACGGAAAACTTATAATTACCGGGCGTCAGTCCGTCAAGGTTTACATTATAGGAGTTATCACTTTTCAATAAGTCATAGTTCTTGACTTCCTTAGTCTCTGTGTTTAATAAAGAAATGCTCAAGCGTGATTTTTCATCAAATTCGTAATTTTTATTGAAATATTGCGCGCTGATTTGAATCGCTTCACCCGAATTATAAAAACTTTCATGATTGACAACCAAAGATTTTTTGGAATTGTTAGATGCCAAAAACTGTATAGTTTTGTCGATAAAAACATCAAATTTGTCAAAGGATTGATTTTCGACATAACTTTGTAATCTCCATTTCCAACTGTTTTCTCCCAAAAGAAAAACAGTACGTCTACCCTGTATTTCTCCAAAAGTCATTAAAGGAGAATTGGTTTTTAGGTTTCTTACTTTTGAATACAGCAGAACAGAAACGGCTCCATTAACTGTTATTGTACCGTAACTATTTTCCAATGGAGGGAAATTTTCAAAGCCAATATTATCGAGCGCAAACAGATTAAACTGAGGATTGAATTCGGCCAAATAATCTTCTTTCTGATTACTCATTTTAAACCCTAAGCTACTTTGTTGTTGGTTTAAAAAAGTGAAGTCAGTATTCGTTCCCGTTATTATAAAAGTATTTATTCCCGCTAATTTGTTATCTTCAAAAATCGATTTAAATTCAGCAGTTGGCTGGTAGATTATCAAAATATCATAATCTCTCAGGTCTTTGATTTCATGGGGATTAAACACTTTTATCTTACGTTGTTCATTAGATTCTATTGCTCGTTTTAAAGCGCCAACATCAGGATGTTTTATAGTCGATATGATAGCTATATTTGTCTTTTGGTCCATCACTTCTACAGCAAAATTTTTATTGTTATTATAAGTATTTGTTTCGCTTTCATTGGAAGAAATAGTAGCTTTAAAAACTTGCGAACCTATTTTATTTGCTGGTAGCAGCACATTAATGACCGCCGTTTTTTTTGATGATGAAAAAGAAACTTTTTCCTTCACCAAACGCGAATTCCCTTGAGATATAGTAAAATCAGCTGATATATTTTTCTCCCCTGAATACTGCAAAAATACTTCAACAGGGAATTTGTTTTTGTAAAAGGCGTATTTATTGACATTTAGTTGGTTTATTTTTAAGTCTAATGCCTTTGTGGTATCTCCCAGAACTATAGGGAACACTTTATTAGAACTGTCAAAACTATACACATAATCGTTTCCGGAAGTTTGGTTTCCGTCAGTAATGATGACTGTGGGGAATGTTTTATTTCTATTGTTCTTTTTGAGATTTTTGGCAATCAAATCCAAGTTGGTTTGCTTGCCTTTAAAATCAAATTTATCCGATTCCTGAAACTTGCCATCAAATCGGTACGACTGCACGTCAAATTTATCGAGCAGCCCTTTATCATTGACTATTTCGGTGTAAGCCTCAATGGCCGTTTTATCCGCATTAAAAGCAACAATCGAGCTTGAATTGTCGACTACGATAGATAGGGATGGCTTTACAATTTCTGTTGAATCCCTGCTGATTATGGGATTTATCAGTAGTAAAAGAACGCAAAAGATGGATACAAAACGTAAAAAAGCCAAAAACAAAATCAGTTTCGATCTGTTTTTGACTTTGTAATAATATTGAAAAAATGACAAACCGCCAGCTACAAATAATGAAAGTATTACCAATAAAACTGCGTTTGTAGTCATATTTATTTCGTTTGAAACATTAAAGAATTAAAAGATTGAAGAATTAGGACTCTTTAAACCTTTCAATTATTAAGTAAGCATCCCACCACAAACGTTCAATACCTGCCCAGAAATATAAGAGCTCATATCCGAAGCCAAGAAAAGGCAAGCGTTAGCAACATCTTCGGTAGTACCTCCACGTTTCATCGGAATTCCGTCTCTCCACCCTTGAACGACGTCGGAATTTAATTTAGCAGTCATTTCTGTTTCAATGAATCCTGGAGCAATCGCATTGCAACGAATGTTACGAGAACCCAATTCAAGTGCCACCGATTTTGTAAAACCAATAACTCCCGCTTTAGAAGCCGCATAATTTGTTTGTCCTGCATTCCCTTTCACTCCTACTACACTACTCATATTAATGATAGAACCTGCGCGTTTCTTCAAGAAAGTTCTTTGAATTGCTTTAGTCATATTGAAAACTGATTTCAAATTCACGTCTATCACTTTGTCAAAATCTTCTTCGGACATTCGCATTAGTAAGTTGTCTTTAGTGATTCCAGCATTATTAATCAAAATATCAACAGTACCAAATTCAGCGATAACGGCATCAACCATAGTTTGCGCTTCGTTAAAGTCGGCAGCGTTAGACTGATATCCTTTTGCTTTTATCCCAAGTGCATTCAATTCGTTTTCTAATGCTAAAGCTGACTCCACAGATGAACTGTATGTAAAAGCGACATTTGCTCCATGTTTTGCAAAAACTTCTGCAATTCCTTTTCCTATTCCTCTACTTGCGCCCGTTATAATGGCCACTTTTCCTTCTAGTAATTTCATATTCTAAAATTAATTTAATATTTATCTGAAGCTATTCCTCCTATCCGCTTCAATCTTTTATTTATGCTATTGACCACATAAAAGGATTTAAACTGCTATCAGGGCAAATTCTCACTCATCAAATATAGTACTAATTGTGGATTGAAAAAAAATAGTACTTCAATTAAACCTTTTAATAAAAAAAGTGTCTTAAAAAACAAGCAAAACTATTTAAGCTGACTAAAACTTAAAATTTTTAGATGCCACATCAGGAAACTTACTATGTTTGAAAAAATCCGTAACTAATAAAAAACAGAAAAGCTACATGGCTTTAAGGAAAATAGAATTAATGTCTCTTTTTTAATTTAACCTATTATTTATGAACAAGATCTCTTCTTTATTATTGTTTTTTATACCACTCTTATTGTTAACATCTTGTAGTGATAATGAAAGCTCAAACACAGCAACGATTACTGATTCATACCCTTCTGTGACTGCAACTTTTTTTGATAAAATTGATTTAAATAACTTGAGTAATTACGCAAACCAAGTCGTACCAGCTTACATTACTAAAGATAATACTTCAGGAAATCCAATAACTGACAAAGGAGCGACCTTAGGGAGAGTTTTATTTTATGATAAAAACCTATCTGCAGATAATACGATTTCATGTTCTTCTTGTCATATTCAAGCTAATGCTTTTGGAGATGCCGCTATCGCCAGTGATGGAATAAACGGAACGACAACTAGACATTCCATGAGATTAATTAATTCTAGATTTTCAATAGAAAGCAAATTCTTTTGGGATGAAAGAGCAGCCACATTAGAGTTACAAACTACACAGCCTATCCAAAACCATCTTGAAATGGGCTTCAGTGGAAGCTTGGGAGATGCAGATTTGGAAGTGTTAATTGCTAAATTGCAGGATATCGGTTATTATAAAGAATTATTCAAATATACTTATGGTTCTGAGACTATTACAGAAAATAAGATTCAACTAGCATTAGCGCAATTTATAAGAAGCATCCAATCCTTTGATTCTAAATACGATGCTGGACGAGCATTAGTTGCTAATGACGGCCAAGCATTTGCTAACTTTACGCCACAAGAGAATCAAGGTAAAAATTTGTTTTTAGCACCGCCAGTTTTCGACGGAACAGGAAATAGAACATCTGGAGGAGTTGGCTGTGCGGCATGCCATGCCGCTCCTGAATTTGATATTGACCCTAATACAAGAAACAATGGTGTTATAGGTGTTTTAAATGGAACGGGGATTGACATAACAAACACAAGAGCTCCATCATTGAGAGACTTAGTTAAACCAGACGGAAGTTCTAATGGCTCATTTATGCACACCGGAAACTTAGCAACGCTACAAACTGTTATCGGCCACTATGGAAGAATCAACTTGGCTCCTGGAAATACAAATTTAGATCCAAGATTAAGACCTAATGGGTTTGGACAAAGTTTAAACCTTACAGCTCCTGAAGTTAACGCCCTTGTTGATTTTATTCAAACATTGTCAGGTACTAATGTTTATGTAGACACCAAATGGTCTACCCCTTTTAAATAGAAAAACTTAACGTTTGAAGTACAACCTCCCTTAAAAAGCTGGATCCTGATTTTTAATAATCTATATGTTTTAGAACTTCTATCTTTACTTGTAAGTTACTTACTTAAAACAAAACATTAAATAGAATTGATTTTTAAATATCCATAAAACGTTTTACTAATTTATCCCAGAAAGAACTATAAATCGCAACCAAGGTAAAAATTAATAAAAACAGATGGTACCAGGCATTGGTAAGTAAGTCCATAAAATCTAGCTTACCATCAGCAAAACTTAGAATCAACAATACTTGTGCTCCATAAGGTAAAATTCCTTGAATAACACAGGAAAATATATCAAGAATTGCTGCAGTTTTTTTTGAGCTCAAATCATATTCATCATTAATTTCCTTCGCAATTCCTCCTGTTATCACAATTGAAACTGTATTATTGGCAATAGCAACATTGGTAAAACCAACCAAAGCTCCAATTCCCGCCTGCGCCGATTTTTTACTTTTAATACGTTTCTTAATTTGATATAGTATATAATCAATTCCTCCCGCTTTATCCACCATTGCAGCTAAACCGCCGGTCAGCATGGACAATAAAAATATTTCGGTCATACTCGTAAATCCTTCATATATTTTTTGGGCAAATACTAATAATGTAAAATGATGTCCAACATATCCAATGACTCCGGCCAATAGTGTTCCAATAATTAATGTCGAAAAAACATTTACACCAACCAATGCAAGGACAATAACTAGTACATAAGGAATAATAGTTATCCATTCAAAACTATTCTTGGGAATCGCCACAGCCAGTATGTCTGAGTTCAATCCCAAAAAAAAGAAAACCAAAATAGTAATGATGGCAGCAGGAAAAGCAATAAACAAATTTATTTTGAATTTATCCTTAAGTTCACAACCTAGAGATTGAGTAGCGGCAATTGTAGTGTCCGAAATCATCGAAAGGTTATCTCCTAGCATTGAGCCTCCGAGTAAGGCACCGGCAATCAGAGGCAATGAAGCTCCACTGGTATTAGCCAAGTTAACCGCTATAGGGCCAATAGCAACAATGGCACCCACAGAAGTTCCTGTAGCTGTGGATAGAAATGCAGCAATTAAAAATATGCCTAAAGGAAAGTAAGCGACGTCAATAGTATTAATACCCAGGCTTACAACAGCATCTACACCTCCCGTTGCTTTACTGACAACAGCAAATGCACCAGCCAAAAGGTAAATCAAACACATGGTCATAATCTTACTCTCTCCACAACCAGCTATCAAAGTAGCAACCTTTTCATCGGCTGAGCTCTTGAACATCAAAAAAGCTGCAATAATACCAATTAACACTGCAACCGGAGCAGGCAAAGCATAAAAGTCATTTAGCCAAATACCAGCTCCTAAAAATGTAAAAATAAAAATCAATAAGGGAATTAAAGCGTAGGCACTTCCTTTCTTTTTCAATAAATGAGTCATAAAACAATTTTAAAATTAAATGATTATGACGATAAACTACAGCTACAAAAAATGGGAATGTAAAACAACATTTTTTCCAAAGAATTTGGCTTATCGTTTTAGCACCTTGCTCGTTGTTGCAGGTTGCTATCCT
>JBLIKQ010000125.1:0-6736 GCA_047635475.1 Porticoccaceae bacterium | reverse complement strand
GAACAAAATGTTTCACTACCTGGAGCAACAATCCTTATTAAAGGACAAACTACTGGAGTGGGTACAGACATGAATGGTAATTTTGAAATACAATTACCAAAAGGGAATGAGATTCTAACAATCTCTTACATCGGTTTTAATTCAGTTGATTTTAACACTTCAAAACTAAAAAGTGCCGTAATTGTTCTAAAAGCAAACTCTGAAAATTTAGAAGAAGTTGTTGTCACAGCTTTAGGTATTAAAAAAGAAAAAAAGAGACTTGGTTATTCTGTACAAGAGGTTAAAGGAGATTTAACAAAATCTAGAGACCCGAACGTTATGAATTCCTTGTCAGGTAAAGTTTCTGGTTTAATAGTAGCTGCTTCAGCAGAGTTTTTCACAGCGCCAAAATTATATTTGAGAGGTAAACAACCCTTAATTGTAGTTGATGGTGTTCCATTAGGTACTGACACTTATAATATTAGTCCTGACGATATTGAAAGTATAAATGTATTAAAAGGGGCCAATGCAGCGGCATTATACGGATCTGACGGAGGTAATGGAGCGATTCAAATTACTACTAAAAGAGGGACAAAAGACAGTCGTGGTTTTGTTGTAGAATTTAATCAAAATAGCATATTTCAAGGCGGCTTCAATGCAGTTCCCAAAACACAAAATAACTATGGTCCTGGTTCTTATGGAAATTATGCTTTTCAAGATGGAAAAGGGGGCGGAATTAATGATGCAGATTACGATCAATGGGGTCCTAGATTTGATGGACAATTAATCACACAATATGATAGTCCTTTAGATGCAAGTGGAAATCTAGTTGCAACACCATGGTTGGCCAGAGGCGCAAATAATTTCAATAACTTTATGGAAACGGGCATGTTGGAAACAAGCAATCTTGCTGTAGCATCTCAATTTGACAAGGGAAATGTTCGTTTCTCATTATCACATACCTATCAAAAAGGAATTAATCCTAACACAAAATTGAACATCTATAATTTCAACTTAAGTAGTAAATATAATTTCAGTGAAAATACATCTATCGATGCAAGCGCCAATTTTAATTTTCAAACATCACCTAATAACCCAAATGTAACCTATGGCCCAAATAGTTACATCTACAATATGCTTATTTGGGGTGGAGCTGATTATGATGTTAGAGATCTTAGAAACTATTGGCAGGATGGGAAAGAAGGCGTTCAGCAAAGGAATTTTGAATACACTCGTTATAACAATCCATATTTTATGGCTTATGAATGGCTGAAAGGTATTCAAACAAACGGGTATACAGGACAAGTAACTCTGAAACACCAAATAACTGATAATTTTGATGCTAGTATAAGAACTAACGCAGCCTTAGAAAATGAATTTAAAGATGAAAAATTTCCCTATTCTATGACTACTTATGGTAGAGAAAAAGCACAAGGAGATTACAAAGAGTGGTATAATTATAAATTCAAAAGCTATACTGATTTTATGTTGAACTATGATAATACGTTCGGCGATTTTGGTATAAAATCAACCTTAGGGGCAAATATAAATATTCAGAAAAACAGAAATTTGTATGCTACTACAGACTACTTAATAGTACCGGGGCTTTACACTCTAAGTAATACACAAACTCCAGTTCAACCATCAAGTTATAGAAGTCATTATGAAACTTATGGTTATTATGCAGCGGTTGATTTCTCCTATAAGTCTTTCTTATTCTTGGGCGCAACTGGTAGAGTTGATAAAGATTCGAGATTACCAGCAAAGAATGATAGCTTCTTTTATCCTTCAGTTTCTTTAAGTGCTGTTTTAAGTGAAGTGCTAAATATACCAAGTGTAGATTTCTTGAAGCTGAGAGGTTCGTTTGCTAAAGTAGGGAGCTCATTAGATATCTATAGTAACTTAAACACTTATGCGTTAAGTAGTCCTTTTACTGTCAATGGTGCAACTTATAATCCAGCCTCCGTTAATTCTGTATTGTCTAATCAAAACTTAAAACCAGCTTTTAACTCGTCAACGGAATTTGGTATAGAATCCCAATTACTCAATAATAAATTAGGTTTTGATCTTACCTATTACGAAAATAAAAATGGGCCTCAGATTTTTAATTTAAATTATTCTGTTGCTTCTGGATATAATGGTAAAAAGGAAAATGGTATTACTACAAGAACCAAAGGATGGGAGTTAGCGGTAACAGCAAGCCCTGTAAAGACTAAAGATTTTAGTTGGAACGTTAGATTAAATTGGTCTGCTTATAAAGAGTATTTGGAGGAGGTATATGGCGACATAACAAATAATGGACAAATTAAAATTGGAGATAGAGTAGATGCTTATTACATCAAAGATTTTATGCGAACTCAAGACGGTCAATTGATTGTCGGCTCGGATGGTAAACCATTAAAAAATGCGTACCAAACGAGAGTTGGGTATGCAGCTCCTGACTGGTCTGCTGGAATAGCAAATAGTCTAAATTACAAGAATTTCTCATTAGATTTCTCATTGGATGGCCGATATGGAGGGAAAATCGAGAATTATGTTGCGCGAAAAATGTGGCAGAGCGGTAGACAAGTAGGCACTGATACTCCTGAAAGGGCTAATGATGTACAAGGAGTTAAGTCTTACGTTACTGATGCAGTCGTTGTGACGGGTGGAGAATTAACTACAGACGGACAGGGGAATGTGCTTTCAGATACGCGTACTTTTTCCCAAAATCAAACAAAAATGTTTTATCAGGATTATTCAAAATCATATCATGGTCAAGCGGCTGCAAACATTATAGATAAAACATTCTTTAAGTTAAGAGAAGTTAATCTAACCTACATATTTCCAAATAAGTTATTGGCTAATACATTCATTAACAATGCCTCGGTGTCTTTAATAGGAAGAAATTTAATTTATTTCGCTAAATATAAAGATATTGATTTAGATCAGTTTAACAATGAAAATGTATCGCCGTTACAAACGCCAACTGTTAAAAGTTATGGCCTAAACATAAACCTTAAGTTCTAAATAAATAAAAGATGAAAATATATAATTTCAAAAAAGGATTAACGTTTTTAATAACGTTAGTAGTTCTGGCCTCTTGTACTCCCTTTGAAGACTTATCTAATGACCCTAATAAGGCGACAAGTATTCCACCATCTATGCTGCTGTCAGGTGTGTTAAGTGTAGTGAACAATGTTGATGATGAAGGTCCCTGGAGTGAAGCTCAAAGAGACAATCAGTTTTGGGTATTATCTTTCGATTACTATGGAGACCAAGATTATAATTGGGGAGCTATAAATGACTACCGATACAATACCTTGGCAAATGTTGCTGCTATGGAAAAGGAGGCACAAGGTCTCGATAATGTTAATAAATATGAAGCCTTAGCTAAATTTTTCAGAGCTTATTTTTACGACTATATGGCCAAGAGAGTTGGAGATATACCTCTGAGCGAGTCTTTAAAAGCAGATAGCGAAGCTTCGATAACTAAACCAAAATATGACTCTCAAAAAGATGTTTATACATCTATTTTAGACTTGTTAGAGGCCGCAAACGATCAAATCACTACGGCTAAAACTGAGGTAGGAACTTCACAAGTCTTGGGCGACTTTTTCTTTAATGGCGATTTAGATAAATGGCAAAGAACTATTAACTCTTTTCATTTAAGAGTGCTCATAAATTTAAGTAAAAAAAATAGTGAATTAGGTATCGCAAGTAAATTTAACAGGATTATTTCTAATCCTTCTAAGTACCCTTTGTTGAGAGGTTTAGAGGACAATATGATGCGCAGTTTTGGGGACGAACAGGGGAATAGATATGAGTTGAATCCTAGTAACTATGGATTTAATAGAAATCGAAATATTATGGGAGCTACATATTTAAATTTACTAAAAAGTAATAATGACCCAAGAATCTATATTGTCGCAGATCCAGCAGCTTTTTATTATAATCCCAATGATCCAAAAAATTTGAATGCGTATGTTGCTGCTAATACTGGAGATGATCAAGGACAGATGCAAACAGATTCTGACGCTGGTAAATATAGTTACCCTAGTGAGTCTAGATATTATAGCAACTTTCAAGGAGAGTCATATATTCAAATTGGCTATTCTGAACAAGAATTCACTATTGCAGAAGCAATAAACAGAGGATGGGTTAGTAGTGGAAATGCTGCAAGTCATTATTTAAATGGAATCAAAGCTTCGATGCAATTTTATGGCGTGGCTCAGGATGATATAGATTCTTTTCTGTTAAACCCTAATATTATATATAAAGGAAATAATACAACAGGGTTAAATCAGATTTTAACTCAAAAATACGTTGCGTTTTTTAATAATTCAGGTCGGGAGTCT
Source organism: Porticoccaceae bacterium (assembly GCA_047635475.1). GTDB lineage: Bacteria > Bacteroidota > Bacteroidia > Flavobacteriales > Flavobacteriaceae > Flavobacterium. The sequence goes on along the minus strand of JBLIKQ010000125.1, from coordinate 2,420 downwards.
TATTTTAATTATAGAAGAACAGGTGTTCCAACATTCGATATTGGCCCTGCAAATAATAACGGAGGTAAAATTCCATTACGTTGGAGATATCCTGTTAGCGAATTCGAAAATAATTCGTCTAATGTGAAAGCAGCATTAAGTTCTCAATTTGGTGGTTCTGATGATATTAATGCAGAGATGTGGCTGATTAAATAACAATATGAAAAACACAAGATTTTTTATCATGGCCATAGGGATCTTCTCCCTATGGTCTTGTGTTTCAGTAAAAGCACAAAAATCGCAACAAATTAAGCACGTGGTTGTAATGGGTTTTGATGGATTGAGTCCCGATGGACTAGAAAAGGCAAAAACCCCTAATTTTGACAAGTTAATAAGTGAAGGAGCATCAACGATGCATGCCAGAGCTGTTTTGCCTACAAGTTCCAGTACCAATTGGGCTTCTATGATTATGGGAGCGGGACCAGAACAACACGGAATAACATCTAACAGTTGGGAGAAAAGCAATTTTGTTTTACCGCCTGTAGTGCAAAGCGAGGATTTTCTATTTCCTACTATTTTTAATTTGCTTGATGCCAAAATAGAAAATGCTGAAATAGGAGCCATTTATCATTGGGATGGTTTTGGAAGACTCTTTGAAAAGAATGCTGTGGATTATGACATCAGCCCAAAAACAGCCGATGAAACTGCTCAACTAGCTAGCGCATATCTAAAATCAAAACAACCTACGTTTACTTTTATCCATTTTGACCATGTAGATCACGCAGGTCATGAATATGGCCATGGTACTCCCGAATATTATAAATCGGTAGAAAAGGCAGATGTATTGCTAGGTCAAGTTATGGAAGCCATTTCTTCTTTAGCAATGCTAAATGAAACTTTGGTGATTGTAAGCGCGGATCATGGCGGACTAGGAAAAGGCCATGGTGGTGAATCCTTGAAGGAAATAGAGATTCCATTCATTCTTTGGGGGAAATCGATTAAGAAAAATTTTAAAATAATAGATCCTGTGTATCAATATGACAATGCTGCAACAGTAGCATTTGCTTTTGAATTAAAATTGCCTTTGGCTTGTATTGGAAAACCGGTTAAAAATGCATTTGTAGGTTTTGATGAACTCAATGAATTCCCGATTGCAAAAAGGCTCAAAGAACCTGTTATTTTTCCAAAAGCGGTATTGAGTAAAAAGGCAGGTGGTTTGTATAATGGCGAAGCCACAGTGGTCATTGAAAACGCAAATGAAGAAGGAATTATTAAATATACATTAGACGGATCTATGCCTTCTAATACTTCTAACAGCTATACAGAGGCATTTAAAGTATATCAAAATACAGTACTAAAAAGTGTGGTTTTTACAGATTCAAAAATAAGCAGTATGGTCAATGAAGCTTTTTTTAGAGTAAAAGATTCTAATTTAAAAAGGCCGGTTTCTTATGAAGTCTTTTATTTATCTAATTTAGAGAGTATCCCTTTTTTAGAAAAATTAACTCCCAATGCCAAAGGAAATTGTTTTGAGATTACTTCAGATGAAATCAAAGAAACGATAAAAGACAATACCGTAGTTCGATTTAAAACCTACATCACTATTGACAAAGAAGATAGCTATGGTTTTTTTACGCGTTCAGATGATGGTAGTATTCTGAAAATTAATAATGAAATGATTGTAAATAACGATGGAGATCACGGTATAGAAGAAAAAGCAGGTAAAATTCATTTAAAAGCTGGGGTTTATCCTTTAGAGGTTGTTTGGTTTAACGGCGGTGGCGATAGCTGGTTAGATGTCTTTTATCAAAGCAGTACTATACCAAAACAGATTCTTCCAACTACCATTTTAATAAATAAGAAGCTTTAAAAATTTAAAATGCAGCAAAAAAACTCTATAAATAGTGTTACCGAAGGAGATATCAATCTGACCGAAGCACGCATCGATTGGTTAGCCACCGCGGTAGATGAAAAGACAAAACGACTATTAGATAAAGATGCTCGATATTTTTTTCATCAGGCTTTGTCAACTCCCTGTTTAGATGTTTTAAGTGATTGCAATGGCGCTTCTATTACATCGATGTCAGGTAAAAAATATTATGATTTTCATGGGAATAATGTCCATCAAATAGGATATTCAAATCCTAAATTGATTCAAGCCATTAGCACTCAGATGCAAGCTTTGTCTTTTTCTCCAAGAAGATTCACAAACGAGCCAGCGATTCATTTTGCTGAGAAATTAGCCAGTTTATGTCCAGGAAGTTTAAATAGAATCCTTTTAACGCCAAACGGTAGTTCTGCTGTGGGGATTGCTTTGAAACTAGCGAGAGCCATAACTAAAAAGTTTAAAGTGGTATCGTTCTGGGACTCTTTTCATGGTGCTTCTTTGGATGCAATTAGTGTGGGAGGAGAATCTGCTTTTAGAGAGTATATGGGACCGC
>JBLIKQ010000124.1:0-6920 GCA_047635475.1 Porticoccaceae bacterium | reverse complement strand
ATAATATTTCTACTCTAGCTTTTTTTCTATCCTTATTTGGAGCTGCCATAGGATGTGTTTCTGGATTTGCTATAGCAACATCGATTGGTCAAAACAATATCGGTCGTTGAAACAATCGAAAGCGAAAACAATAGTAGTATTTACGATGGCAGATTTTTAATTAAATACTCAAGAAACTGACCTTCCATTACTCCTAAAAAAATACGCCCACACTACCTAAAGTATTTATTGATTTAATACTTCTCACTAGCACAAACATTCCGCTTATCCCTACAATTATACAATACTGCCTCCGACGGCAGATTGCTTCGTTCTGTTTAATCTCCATCAAATTTTAATTGATTTATCGTCTTTTCTTCTTTGATATAATGAAAAAACCTCGTAATCTGATGATTACGAGGTTTTAAGTACCCGGAGCCGGAGTCGAACCGGCACGGTTTCCCACAGGTGTTTGAGACCAGCGCGTCTACCAATTCCGCCATCCGGGCTTAGCAGACATGAAATAACGACAGTTATTTCAACGCAATAAAAGAGCTGGTTGCTTTAAACCAACCAACAATTCCTTTAACACGCTGCAAATGTAAAAAATAATATCAAAAATTCTACTAAAAATTATTAATTATTTCCTTTCAGAGTTGAATAAATTTCATAAATTTGCACCGCTCCAAAAACGAAACTCACAACTAACTACAAAACAACAAATTAAATGTCACAGCTAGAACCAGAAGCTAAAATTTTTGCCTGTTCACAAAGTGTTCACCTAGCGGAACAAATTGCCGAGAAATACGGAGTTACATTAGGCAAGGTTACTATTTCAAAATATAGCGATGGCGAATTCCAACCTTCTTATGAAGAATCTATAAGAGGTTTACGTGTATTTATTGTTTGCTCCACATTTCCAAATTCAGACAACCTGATGGAATTGTTGCTTATGATAGATGCTGCAAAACGCGCTTCTGCAAGACATATTACTGCTGTGATTCCTTACTTCGGTTGGGCAAGACAAGACAGAAAAGACAAGCCAAGAGTTCCGATAGGAGCAAAACTGACAGCTAAATTGATAGAAACTGCTGGAGCAACAAGGGTAATGACTATGGATTTGCATGCAGACCAAATTCAAGGATTTTTTGAAAAACCAGTTGATCACCTATTCGCATCTACCATATTTTTACCTTACGTAGAAAGTTTAGAATTGGAAAACTTGACCATCGCCTCTCCAGATATGGGAGGTTCAAAAAGAGCTTATGCGTATTCTAAATTTTTAGAGTCTAGTGTAGTGATTTGTTACAAGCAAAGAAAAGAAGCAAACATAATCGACACCATGGAATTGATTGGTGAAGTTAAAGGTAGAAATGTAATATTGGTCGACGACATGATCGACACTGGTGGTACATTGGCGAAAGCCGCCGATTTAATGATGGAAAAGGGAGCATTAAGCGTAAGAGCTATTTGTACCCATGCTATATTATCAGGAGAGGCTTACGAAAAAATAGAGAATTCTAAATTGTTAGAATTAATAGTTACCGATTCTATTCCTTTGAAGAAAAAATCGAATAAAATAAGAGTAGTGAGCTGTGCACCTCTTTTTGCAGAAGTGATGCACATGGTGCACCACAACAATTCCATCAGCGGAAAATTTTTAATGTAACAAGAAGAATTAGGGTCAATAGCCCACAGACTCCTTGTTCACAGGAAAGCTTAAAGCATTGCGATTAAAGCATCAAACAAGTATTTTTTTATTATTAACTATATATTTTTTACAATGAAATCGATTACAATTAAAGGATCAGAAAGAGAAAGCGTGGGAAAAGTTGCGACTAAAGCCTTACGTAATGCTGGAGCGGTTCCTTGCGTTATATACGGAGGAGATCAACCAGTTCATTTTTCAGCAGAAACAAAAGTGTTCAAAGACCTGGTTTACACCCCAAACGCTCACACAGTTGTGATTGAACTTGCTAACGGAAAATCATTCGATGCAATTCTACAAGACATTCAGGTTCACCCGGTGACTGACAATATTTTACATATTGACTTCTTTCAAATTTTTAACGACAGAGAAATCACTATTGAAGTTCCAGTAAAAATCATTGGTGACTCTAAAGGAGTTATGGCCGGTGGAGATTTACGTTTAAACAACCGTAAACTAAAAGTAAGAGCTTTGCCAAAAAATCTTCCTGATTTTATTGAAGCAGACATTACTCCGCTTGACATGGGTAACAAATTATATGTTACAAAAGTGCCAACTCCAAACTTCAAAATCATGCACCCTGACAACACCGTAATTTGCCAAGTGAAAATTTCACGTGCAGCTATGAAAGCAGCTCAAGAAGCAGCAAAAGCAGCAAAAGCAGGACCTGTAAAAGGAAAGAAAAAATAATATTTTTTCAAACAATCAAAAAGCATCAGTTGTCAAACTGGTGCTTTTTTTATACCTAATTTTGCCGTTCTGAGAAAGCTAGCATTTCTTTATATTATTTTTTATTTTTTAGAAGCAGCACTAAGCTAACCTCATCATAACTGCTCCTGCTTTTCACTCTATCTTTCATGCCAAACACTGGCATAAAAGGATGCCGCTTCCATCAGGGCTATCCAAAAAATTATTTCTCTTAATTCCGTTTTTCTCTCCGACTTCACCCAAATAGACTTATTTTTGCAAGATGATAAAATGGATAAGAACTATATTTTCATCAAAACAAGCAGAAGACACTACTGATTCTATAAAACTAGAGGTTCACGGACAGCAAAAAAACAATATAAAAAGCATGAGTAATAAATTTTTAATTGTAGGACTTGGCAATATTGGCGCTGAGTACGTGAATACCCGTCATAACATTGGATTCAAAATACTCGATTATTTTGCTAAAAAAGAGGCCCTTTCGTTCCAAACAGTAAAATTAGGTGCGCTAGCAGAGTACAAATTCAAAGGAAGAACATTTTTTCTCCTGAAGCCCAATACTTATATGAACTTAAGCGGAAAAGCCGTGCAATATTGGATGGAAAAAGAAAAAATCCCGCTCGAGAATCTACTAATAATTGCGGATGATTTGAACCTGTCTTTTAGCACTATACGCATAAAACCAAAAGGAAGTGACGGTGGTCATAACGGCCTAAAAAACATCAACTTGATTTTAAATACCAATCAATATACCCGTTTCCGGTTTGGAATCAGTGACGAGTTCAAAAAAGGCAAACAAATAGATTATGTACTTGGAGACTGGGACGATCAGGAAAAAGCTGCGCTTCCAGAAAGATTTGAAGTAGCTTCAGAGATTATAAAATCCTTTGGAACTGCAGGACTAGAGAATACCATGACCACATTTAACGGAAAATAAAAAAGGGAAGCTTGTAAATACGCTTCCCTTTTTTGCCTTTTAAATATTACTTATTCAATGACTATTTTTTTGACTTCTTTTCTTTCACCGTCAATCACGGTCAACAAATAAATCCCTGCTTGAATATTTTTCAATTGAAGATTTTCGTTGAATTTACTCTTGTTTTCATACTCTTTTTCGAATAACTTTCTGCCCAATAGGTCATGAACGAGTACTTTTACGCCGTTCCTTGATTGACTAGTAAACTGAATATTAAAAACCCCTTTATTCGGATTAGGATACATCACAAAGTCACTAATTTCAAAATCAGCTGCCGACAATGTATATGTTTGTGTACAAATATCAATTGCTGCCGAATTTACAGTTCCCGAATCACCAGGCCCTACATCACGAATTCTGAATTTCCAGTTTCCTGATGGATTTTCACCATTAAATGCGGCCAAAGCTTGGGCCGGAGTCACCGTTTGCGATGTTGTAGTACCGCATACAAGATCCGACCCTGAGTCATCATAGGTTAAATCTAAAGTACTATTTGTATTTCCGCAACTTCTATCAAACAATTTCACAGTGGTCCCCTTAGGGCTTATGATTTCCATTTCGACATCAGACAGAAAAGTATGGGTGAAATTTACTTTAAAATTCACGTCAGATACTGACGCAGTTGTATTGGGAACGTTAAGTCTCACTATAGTATATGCCAATTGCTCTGGTATAACGACTGGCGTAGCAAATGAATACGTAGAGCAGGAAGATTGAACTGAATAGCCTATAGCAAAAGGCTTGCTGTTGATTGCATAGAAAATATTTGCAGTCGGCTCAATCAAAATTCTACAATTCTTAGCTTTAATATTTGGAACTGTAATTGTGTGGGAGCCATCATTTGGAGTATTATCCGCCAAAACAGTTGGAAAAGTCAAACCGCCATCTGTAGAAAGTTTAATATTAACATTCGCCGAGCCAGCGATTCCATTCGAAGCATTCACGCTCCAAGTTATCGTTTGACTTGTGCCCTGTGACCAACTCAAGTCATCTGTGTTTTGTGAAGTTATAGCAAATGGTCCAGCTGTTCCATCTACAGTAATTATAGTTGTGTCAGAATTAGTTTGCGCTTTATCCTCTAATACATTATCTCTACCAGTTAATACGAAGCGCAGTGTTCTGGCAACAGTGGAGACTGATTCCCATTTACTAGTTAACTTATTAGCCAATACATTATTATAAGACGGCATATATCTTATGGGACTACCACTCGGATACAAAGACCTAAACAAAGGTCCATCTGTTTTAGTGGAGACGGCCAAACTATTTGCACCATCTGAACTTGTGGCGGAGTCATTTTGTTCCCAGGTATAACTTAACACATCCCCATCAACATCTGCGCCTGCACCTTTTAAAATAAAAGCGCTCCCTTGTGGAATGGTATAATCTGCCCCTGCGCTTATAACTGGAGGGCTATTTGCTAAAACAGTAGGAATCGGACAAGTTTTTGTATTCAAATTGTCCTGAATTTGCTTAATACTGGCATACGCAAAATAATCATCAGAATTGGATTGGACATCGTAGTCCCCAGTTATTCCAGCATACCCCATAATCGTCGATCCACTACCTGGCTCTACCTGGGCAATAGTACCCTCCAACGCGTGCGAAAAAGTATGATTTGCTCCTAATTGATGTCCAAACTCATGGACTACAAAATCGATATCAAAGCTATCTCCTTCCGGTTTACCGTCTGAAGGTGAAGTAAAGGCACTTCCCATTCCATTTGGTGCTACTGTAGATGGTGGAACACAAACACAGCCAATACAACCGGCATTTCCACCTCCACCTGATGCGCCAAATAAATGACCAATATCATACTTATCATTCCCTATTTTATTGGTTAAATTATCTTGCAATTCCTTGGACCATTTCTGCTCCCCAGCACCTTGGGCCGCGTCAGAATAAGGATCGGTATCTGCATTTGTATATACTATGAGGCCATTATTTGGAATGATTTGCAATCTCACTGCCAGATCTTTATTTAAAATACCATTAACACGATTCATAGTAGCATTCATAGCCGCTAGTGCTTTAGCCTCAGTCCCACCATGATAAGCCCCATATTCTCCAGTGCATGACAAGGCTAAACGCAGAGTTTTAAACACCCTATTATTGGCTGCAATTTTGCTTGTTTTATTTGTCAATTCTTTATTTAAAATTTTATCTTCAGTGCTACAAACAAATGGCAGTTCCCCCTTGTTCCTAGTTTTAGAAGAAAAAAGTACATAAAGGGAAGGCTCTTCGGGGTATGCTTCAATAAATTCTGATCCGCTACCTGCTCTTAAAACCATAGTTTGAATTCCCTTCGGAGACAAACTAAAATTAATCGAAGCCCTTGGATCACTAATCCCTCTTCCAGCATAAGCCCTGATTTCAGGATATTTAGCCTGCAGTTCCGGTTCGAAATTAGAAGATTCCCATACCGTAAATTTCTCTATTCCTCCAGTAATGTTTGGGATAGAAATTTCAACACTACCCATATTTGCTGCTTTACTATTAATTACAGCCAATGACTGTGTCAAGGCCTCTTGATCCAAACGGAAGAGAACTTTATCACTGGAACTAGATTTGCTGTAATTCTTGTCAAAAGAAGACAAAGAAGCTTGGTCTATTCTTTTCCAAGGAGATTGATTTTGGGCTTGAATTGATGAACAGCAAACCAAAATGAATATAAATAGGATATTTTTTTTCATGACTCAAAATTAAAGTATTTAATTTAATACCTAAATCTAAAACCTTGTTAAAAAATCATTTTAACTTTTAATTTTACCTATTAAAATCCTTTTAATGTTAATTCGATGAAAATCGTCTCAGTATACTTTAGATTTAAAATAGATAGCATAAATTTGCGCCACTATAAAAACACATACTTTTGAAAATTTTTCATTCCATTCAAGATTTCAGGACTACAAAAAAAACCATCCTCACTTTAGGAACTTTTGATGGGGTGCACTTTGGCCATAAAAAAATCTTGGAAAGAGTATTGCAAAATACCGAAATTGATAAATATGAAAGCCTTGTACTTACATTTTTTCCTCACCCCAGAATGGTTTTAGAGCAGAAATCAAACATAAAGCTGCTGAACACTATTTCTGAAAAAATAGAGTTATTAGAAAAAATAGGAATTCAGAATCTCGTTATTCATCCATTCGACGAAAGTTTTTCCAGATTGACCGCTGCCGAATTTGTTAGTTCGGTTCTTGTTGATCAATTCCACATTCATAAAATAATTATTGGTCACGATCATCGTTTTGGAAAAAACCGAACGGCAAATATTGACGACCTCATCAGTTTTGGCGCGCAATACGGATTTGAAGTGGAACAAATATCCGTTCAGGAAATAAATGACATGTCTGTAAGCTCCACTAAAATCAGAAAAGCCTTGTCTGAAGGGAACATGACTTTAGCAAATAAGTATTTGGGATACGAGTATTTTCTAACGGGGACCGTTTTTAAAGGACAACAGCTAGGAAGAACTATTGGATTTCCTACTGCCAACTTAAAAATAAAAGAAGACTACAAACTAATTCCAAAAAATGGTGTTTACAT